>NZ_KE387266.1:0-4393 GCF_000430885.1 Desulfotruncus alcoholivorax DSM 16058
ACCCAGCGATTGTCGGCCTTAAGTTTACCTTCAAATGGGAGTATGAATTCTTCGAGATAGTATTGCTTTTCCAATTTACGGAACATATTTTACCTCCAGGTGCAAGGTTTTTGCATTATTTGACGCATTTTCCATGCATATTAATTCGACAAATATGCTCCCAAATCCTTGAGATTATTGGATTTTTTTTTCGTTCAGCAAGCCCTATGTAAACGAAAATTGTTATCATCTTTCCGTTTATGTAAAAATTACAGATTCGGTCCGGCTGCAATGGCTGGCAGACCTTTTCCGGTTGCTGGGCCGAACCGGGCTGGGCAAAAGAAAATCCACCGGCAAAGGTTCTTTTGACGTTACCGGCATAGACAAGTGTAACTTATTTGAAGCAATTGACAACCCAAACGCTTTCCTCAGCCTTTCCAACTTTGTTCCGGCTCCCGGCGATCCCACCGAGGGGAATTACCGGGTTATGGTTAAATACGGCAAACTGGGCGAGGAATTTGCGCTGTCGAAACATCCTTTTAAGCACCCGTTGTTGATGATTCAGGCCGGTTCAGTGTTTCGTGTGCAGGGGATGGTTCGGGCTTACTACGGGTATATGATTGAGGATATTGCCCCAGCGCATCCTGAAGTTCTTCAATATGCGCTGGCGTTTAGCGTCCCGGTACGATTGGAGGCGTAGAATTGAATATATTATTGTCTTTTGTGGGCGAGCAGGACCCGTATTCCGATAAGACAGGAGAAGAGGGGTCAATTGTTACCCTATGCAGGTATATTATGCCGCAGGTTATTTATCTTTTCCCAACTGCCACAGGTTTTAAAGTAAAAAGCGAAACCCAGACCAGGGCTGTGGATACGCAAACTTGGATAACAAGTGAAATAAACAGTAATATTCAAATTTTTATCAGGCCATTGCCTATTGACGACCCGACTGATTATTCGCTCATATTGCCTTTGGCCAGAAGAGTCTGAACAAAATATAAAACTTTTTGACGTGCTTGATGAACTGCGTAAAAAGAGAAATAAATCTATTGTTGCGCATGGGATGAAACCGGTGGATCAGGATGATGCTGTGAATTGTATTAGAGTTGCTGAGGTTATTTTAAGGGGATATATACCCGATATGGAGACCCTTATTACATGCTATCCGCTTGAATTGGAGCAACTGCTTGAGGTAATTGAAGTACTGGATAGCACATATAATTTTTAGTTACTTACATAATATATTTTACATATTATGTTAATTGGAGAATATCCACCCTATAAAATGGTAATAATCATAGCAAAACATCAAGGAGCCATTTAACATTGCAGCTATTTATATCTAACTTTGGCGTATTTTTGGGCAAAAAAAGCGAAAGATTGATTGTGCGGGAAGACAAAAAAGTGGTCAATGAAGTGCCCTTTCATGATCTGGAACAGGTTATCATTGAAAATCCGGGAGTATCAATATCTGCCGATTGTATACGTGAATGTGTCAGGCATGGGATTTATATCAGCTTTTTGGATTATACGGGCAAGCCATACGCAAGTTTGTTTCCCCCTATTTGGTGGGTACAGCGTCGACCCGCCGGGAGCAGCTCATGGCCTATTATGACCAGCGTGGTATCCAACTGGCCAGAGCCTTTGTTGAGGGAAAGCTTAAAAACCAGGTCAATACCTTAAAATATTTTGCCAAGTACCGAAAAGGAACCAACCGTGAGGTATATGAACAGATTTATGGCGGGATTGCCCGGATGGATAAATTTGCGGATGAGTTAAAAGAGATCAAAGGCAAGTGCATCGATGATATCCGGGCGCAAGTTATGTCGGTGGAGGGGCGGGTGGGCAATATATATTGGGAAATGATCAAGCACCTGACGGAAGGGAAAATATCATTTCCCGGCCGGGAACACCGCGGTGCCGCCGATCCTTTCAATTCTTTGCTCAATTATGGTTACGGCATTTTAAACCAGCAAATTGAGAAGGCACTGGTTCTGGCCGGGCTGGATATCTTTGGCGGTTTTTTACACGTGGACAGGCCCGGCAAGAAAAGCCTGGTTTACGATTTTGTGGAGGAATTCCGCCAACCGGTGGTTGACCGGGTGGTAATTGCATTGGTGAATAAAGGCAGCCAAATCGGCATGGATGGAGAAGGCTTGGCAACCATGACCAAAAGGGATTTCGCTGATAAAATATTTGAGCGGTTGGAGCACAAGGAAAAGTTTCAAGGTAAAAACTTTGCTTTAAAAACAATCATTCAAAGTCAAGCCAGGCGTATTGCAACCTTTTTGCGGGGAGAGGCCAGGTATAAACCTTTCGTGATCGGCTGGTAATGCGAACGCTGGTCAGCTATGATATCGAGGATGATAGAATTCGCAATAAAATTAGCGAGGCTTGTAAAGACTACGGGCTTACCCGCATTCAATACAGCGTCTTTATTGGTGAACTCAATCACAACCGTCGGGATGAGCTACGCCAGCGGCTTAGAAAAACCCTGGGCCGGAACTTTGGCAAAATCCTCATCTGCCCCATTTGTGATAAAGATCTGCGTTTGCTCACAGAAATCCGGGTGGAACCGGGAGGAACAATAGTTGATTAAATTAAGGGTGACCGATGTTAAACAATATGTTTACTGCCCGCGCATTATTTATTTTACATATGTATGCCCGGTGGAAAAACGAGTCACTCGTAAGATGGCTTATGGTAAGGAAGAGCACCTGGAACTGGATCGTTTGGAGAAACGACGTAACTTTAAACGTTTCGGTCTGGATCATGGCAAGCGGGTATTTCACCAGTACTTGCGCTCGGAACGTTTAGGTTTGGAAGGGAGGTTGGATATGCATGTCATTGCAAACGGAGAGTATTTCCCGGTGGAATTCAAGCATACGGTTAAAGGACCGTCCCTTAACCATAAGTATCAATTGGTCAGCTATGCCATGTTATTGGAGGATTTCTACAATAAACCGGTGCGCTATGGTTTTTTATACCTGATTCCCGAAAAAAAACCTTATCCAATAGAGATCAACACCAATGCCCGTATTTTTGTTAAAGAGTGTCTGGATAAAATCCGTGACATAATTGTCGGGGAAAAGATGCCCCGGCCAAACAGATTCAAAGGCTGTTGTAAAGACTGTGAATATCGAAATTTTTGTGGGGACGTGAATTAAACAGTATGTATTTTCTAACCGACGAGGAACGCAAGCAGCTACTAAAAAATTATCTGCCCAGGTCCAGGCAAAGTGAAATAGCCGATGAACTCCGGGGCTGGAATTGGAACCAGCCGCCCCTCGAGCCTGTTTACGATCTGAAACTGGCCTTGTATGAGATAGCTAATGCATATTGTCCCACCAATAGAGATCTTTTTTTAAGGAGAGTGGACGGCATAAAGTCCCAATCCAATGCTGCCATGCTGCGTGGTAAGATTCTTCACCAAGCGCTGGTCGATATTCTGGTAAAAGCAAAAAAGCTAATTTATATGCATGGGGTGACTAATTACCAAAAGGTACTTCAAGAGTTATCCCGTCCAACCAAAATAAATCTTGTTCAGTATCGCGGGCAGCTTGCGGAGGAAGATTTGGCCAACCTGGTGGGTGAAGCCGAGATGTTAACCAGCTTTGAGGCTTCCCGGATTATATCACGTATTCAAGAGATATTGATCAAGCAACCCTATATAGCTGAAGACTCCTTGGCAGCTTTGGTTATCCCCATTGTTGTAGAGCAAAAGTTGGATGGATCTTTTCTTGGGCTTAGCCAAAACTTAAGTGCCGATGCATTCACTTTCTCAGAGCCTATGATAATTGACCTAAAATTTGGGGAACCCCAAAAGTTCCACAGATTAACTACTACCGGTTATGCCCTGGTGATGGAGGCAATTTACGAGTTTCCAGTTAATCTGGGTTGTCTGGTTTATGCAAGTATAAAAAATGGGAGGCTTTCTGTTAAAAAGGATATCCATATTATTGATGATGAGTTGCGCCAGTGGTTTATTGAGGAGCGGGATGAAAAAATGCGCATGATTTACGAGGAGATTGACCCGGGGATTGCTAATAACTGTTATGGCACTTGTCCAAATTATCACAGCTGCCATGGTTAAATATTTGGCAGTGTAAGGAAGGATAAATTGACTTTTATATAGAAATAAAGCCATACTAAAAGAAAATGGTAGGGGAAAACTATAATTATTGAGTAATTGGGTATCCCTTAAAATGGTAAATTGGATCAAATTGTTAAATTTGAAAAAGATAATTATTTTACTGACAGAGCGCTATATAAGTAGGCTACAAAATATAAATGCAATAAAAGGTAATATATAGAATTTCCGCAAAAGCCCCGGCTTTTTATTCAAAAAATAGTTTTGCGAAATACACATGTTTTTTAGATAGCAGAGGTTTTCCGAAACCCTTGCTACAAGTAG
>NZ_KE387266.1:6796-180594 GCF_000430885.1 Desulfotruncus alcoholivorax DSM 16058
GTTCCACTGGCAGACCCGATAACAAGGGGACTGAAAGGTCATGGCCGCGGGTGCACGACTTGATGCTCTCTATGGCGTTCCACTGGCAGACCCGATAATGTTTTTAACAACGAAAAACTACCGCAAAAAGCGGCAAATTTTTCACAAAGAATTGCCGGGGAAATTTCCAGCTGAAAAATAAAAAAGTGCTTCCCCGGATTCCTGTCAGAATCAAATCAAAGGGGAAACACTTTTCACATAAAAAACAACTTGAGAGTATAAATTTTGGCTGTGATGTCAAGTGTGAATTTGAAAATTAAAAGGGTACCCGTTTTTCACAAACAACCAGCATAGAATATCGTCATATCATGATAATTTTGCACACAAATCTGATATTTGGTAATAGTCGTTTTCACAACATCACATTCTTTTAGAAAAAAACGGTCACAAAAGGTGTGACCGAACGGGATAACTACAACCCCATTTCCTGGACCGCCAGGCGAACAACTTCCTCGTCAATCAACTCCTTCTTGGCCTGGTAACCACACAACAGGCAATGGGTAGCTAAATTATTGACCAAGCGAGGCCAGCCACGGGAGTGGGAAGCAATAGCCCCCAGCGCAACATCACTAAAAACATCATGTTTAGCCCCAGCCAGGCTCATATAATGCCGGATGTAACCAGCCATCTCATCCCTGTTAAGGGGTTCGATCTTGTAGCGCATCACCAACCGCTGCGACAAAGGGCGGTTATGGTTCAAAGACAGCTTGTCCTGCATATATGGAAGCCCCGAAATAACCAGAATAAACGGGTTTTCCGAGTCCATGCCGAAATTGAAGATGATGCTTAGATCGTGCAAGAAAAGATCCTTGGCCAGTTGCATCTCGTCCAGGATAAAAACCGGCGTAATTTTCCGCTCCCGGTAAAACGTCAGCACCGCTTTTTGTATCTGGTGAAACAAATCCACCTTGCGAAACTTGGGCTCCTCCCCCAGGCCTGTGACAAGGCCCCGGAAAAAGTCCATCACTGTACCCGTAGAAAGAGGGAAATAAATCACCTTGTACAAAGAAGGATTCAAAGACTCGGCAAAAGCCCTTAGGGTGAAAGTCTTTCCGGCACCCGGCTCACCGATTAAAAGCCCCATGCCCTTTACCTTTTTAAGATAATCCAGCCGGGCTCGTGCTTCAGCAAAAGCCGCGGAAACAAAAGAATCGGCTGTTTTTAAACCCTTGGCAAAGGGCTCCCGGGAAAGGGAATAAAAAGCCTTGTACATCAGCTTTCCTCCTTCACGGTGGACATCTCCCGGAAAGATAAGGCTCGCTTGACCCTGGCGTTATCGGCGAAATTAACAGGCACCGCTGTGGCTACCTGCACGCCGTTATCATAGACATAAATACCCGTGTCATCATACCGCGGCTCAACCCTTTGGCCGATAAATTGCGGGGGCAGCTCAAAGAGCCGGCCCATGATAGACACCGTGCCATCGTGCTTGACCTTACTTTGGACACGTTTTAAGAACAGGACATCCAAAGAGGCGGGATCTTCCACCATGCGCACACTGCTTGCCTGGGACAAATACATATCCAAGGGGGTCATGCCCAGAGAGGAGTGTATTTTGCGGTGGTAATCTTCCTCCAGCCAACGCCAGAACCTTTGATTAAGCTCATCCAGAGAAGATGGCGGCTGGCTCTTTAAAAGTGGAAAGAACCTTGTCTTAACCGTGCCGAAAAAACGCTCAATTTTCCCTTTAGATTAGCTGGGCAGCATGCTTACCTTCACAGGATAGCCCTAAACGGTAATCTATGATCATACGGCCATAAACATCTACGACGCTCATTAAATAAAAGAATCGATGCTCACCGGCTTATATATCCATATTTGATATCTAGTTCAAAAAAGCCGGTTGGAATTGGTTGTCTCATGGTTGATTGCTATCTTGCGTGGGTGCTTAATTACGTATTTGTTGCTGTGGCGCTAGTATGTCTAGTTCCTTGCACAGGCGGTATACTTTTTTCTTGTTAATTATTAGTCCATACTGGTTCTGTAAGCAAAGGGTTAATTTCCTGTAACCATAGATACTTTCTTCGCCGGCAATTAATTCCATAAGCCATTCTTTGATTTGTTCATCGCTAATTGGCTTGTTAGTTTCTTTAGTAAGGGAGTCCCCCGGGGGTTTCCTACCACCTTTATAGATACGGTTTTCCTTAGGTGGGTGCTTTTTTCTGTTATAGTAGGTAGCTTCAAGTACGCCGGCAATTCTAAGCACAACTGCTGCTGGGTATCCCCGGTCAATCCATTTGTCGGCTATTGCTATTCTGTCTGAAAGCCGGGGTTTTACTTTTTTATAAGATCCCTCAGTATGGCTATTTCAAGGTCTTTTTCGCCAAGTATTTGTTTAAGTTTATCGTTTTCTTTTTCTAACTGTTTAAATTCTTGATGCGATGGCACGTATACAGTTGTTTTCTTGGCATCACCTTTTGTATGCTGCCATGCTTTGTGTTTAGACTCGCTGATCCAGCGGTATAGTGTTTTTACGTTAATTTCATGGCGTTTTGCTACTTGAATGGCATTGCCGATTTCTAATGCTTCCTTGATTAGTTGGTCCTTATATTCTTTCGGATATCTTTTACGTTGCATGCTTATCCCCTTCCCGTTAATTTTAGTTTATACTATTAGGGGACAAGACTCAATTATCGTATAGGGGCTAAATAGAAACCATAGGCACTTTTTTTATTATGATGTGTTTTGATTCTGCCGCCGTGGCTGTGGTCAGTGTGGATAACGTGAAACGTTATCCAAGCATTGTGGTCAACCTGGAAGGTTGTCCACAATGCGGCACTGTCCATCAGCCTGTTTACGGTTATGTTTAGTGAGTGCGTAAAGAAAACGCCTTTCTTTTATCCTGAACTAATGCGTTAATACCGTGGTATGATGTAGGGACGTATGTAATTGGAAATTAGTCCGGCTGTTAATTTTGAGAAATTCCCGGCAGTTTATCGTGAGAAACAACATGTCGCCCCCCGCGCGGGGGCGTGGATTGAAACATAGAGTACATAATTTTTGTTATGTGCATTATATTTTACTCATGATTTTTATTGAAGATGGAACCTTTTTTGTTATTTACCGCCAAATATATAAAAATAAACTTGTTGAAAGAAGGTTCCAATTATGAGAAAAAATATAATTCTATTAACTATTATTACTTTAATAGTAGCGGGATGTAGCGTAATATCCTCAAATTCGCCACAAAGATCAATATCTACCCCAGGAGAAATCGTAACAAATGTAAAATATACCCCACCAAAATATAATCCCAATAAGTCAATAACCTACAATAAACCTTATTCCGACCTGAAAGATGAGTTACTTTATGCACGCATTACCACAGGTGACGATTCAACTGGGCGTAAAACTATTAGCTACATAAAAGACAATAAACATTTAGTTCAAATAGTTCAGGAATTTGATAAACTTAAATCTTCAATGCCTCAAAAATACTGCCTTGACCCTAAAAAACAAATTTGTTATGTTGTTACAATCTGGAGAGAGGGAACGTCCGTTAGTTATGTCATAATGGCATATCAATCGGATTTTTATTACTTAGAAAGACCGAATTTAGGAATTAGAAAGATGCCTGAAAAATTAGTTAAACTTCTAGGGTTTTAAGCAGAAGTTTTTGTACATTATTCAGTAACTGTGCAACCAGCATGCCCTCGCTGAGCGCATTAGGGCTTTTCCGCAGCGACGCCAGGAACAAGGAGAGCCTGCTGCTGTCCTGTTCCTCCAAAACGGGAACCGCCACCGCCTCCACACTTCTGCCGCCCATTTCCCGAAGGGCAAAAAACTCGCATTCTCCAGACAACACCAGGCGGGTGCCATCCGGAAAGTTCCCCACCACCGGAGGCGTGAGCAGGCCGTACTCCCGGACAACCCGGGCACAGCGCTCCACATCCTGCCGGTTTACCGAGAGGGACAGTACCTGATTGTCTTTTACACAGGCCGTTTCTACCTGTGTAATGATTCGTTGCGCTTTTTGCATTTGCATCACTTTCGAGAGAAGTGGCTGAGGTTTATCAGGAGCCGTATACGAGGCCCGTACGTGCGGCTATGTGAGAGCAGAAAAGTCGGGATTAGTTATCCCGACTTCGAGCTACTCGATTCTTAATGCAGTGACTTCTTATATTCTTCCAGAAGTTTATCCATTTCCTGTTGAGTTTCCTCATCAAAAATCTGCTTTATGTCAATCATTTGTTCCTGCAAGGCTTCCGAAATGTTGATGGGCACTTCCGCCCTGATGGCAAGAGCAATGGCATCGCTGGGACGAACGTCGATTAAAAAGTCATCATTTTCAGTGGACAGGTATAATTCGGCAAAAAAAGTATTGTCCTTGATTTGTGTAATCTCAACCCTGGTTACTTCTGCCCCCAGCGTTCGGCAGATGGTCAGGGTTATGTCGTGCGTCATCGGTCTTGGCGGAGGGAATTCCTCCAAGGCCACCGCAATGGAGTGAGCTTCCAATAATCCTATCCAGATTGGAAGTACTTTTTGTTCTGTCGGGTCTGTAAGCAAAATAATGGGGCTGCCCGACATATCATATGCTATACCTTTTACTTTGACAATCATGGGACCAAACCTCCCAAAAAAGTTTGTTTTGGAGTTGCTGGTCCATTTACAACAGCTTTTTTATATGAACCTGATGTTGAAGTTATTCTACCACTTTTCGGCCAAATCTCAAAAGGTAATATAGGTTCTTTAGCGACTTTCTCTGAAAATTAGGTTGAGGAACCAGCTAATAACTCCAGTTATAATGGCACCCCAGAAGGCGCCTCCAAAACTCAGCACATCAAAACCGGGGACCAACCAGGAAGCGATAGTAAATGTTAATGCGTTAATAATAAATATAAATAGCCCCAGGGTCAGCATTGTAAATGGGAGGGTTAATAAAACCAGTACTGGGCGTAAAAAAGTGTTAACAATACCCAGGGCGGCGCCTGCCATAAACGCGGGTAAAATACCTGAAATATGAATTCCGTCAATAAGGCGGTCTGCTAACACTACTGCCAGAGCGTTAAGCAAAAAAGATAGTATCCAGTTCATTTGTTTACCTTTCCTATTCATATTTGGAAACTGTACTATATATATTACATTTTTCCAAGTATAAATGAAACAAAAAAAAGCAATATAAATAATGTTCCGGTTAAAAAAAACAAATCGGAGGTGTTACAATTTGCAGCCATGGAAGGATATGGAAAGATGCGTTGAAGTAAACCCGACCTTTGGTAATCAGGTTAATATTATTTATGACGGGTTATTAAGCAAGTGCGGGGCTGACAGGGTTTTTCTCCATTGTGGTTACAGCGATCCCCATAACTGGAGAGATGTTACCACCGTAGAGATGGACCGTACGGCCAGGGGATGGGAAAAGTCGGTTCCGATGAAAAACCATACCATTGCTTTTTGTTTTAAGGACAGTGCCAACAACTGGGACAATAACAGTGGCTTTAACTGGATTGTACGGGCATAATGTTCTTGATAAAGCCCCTGATTGAGGGGCTTTATTCTATTTAAGGTAACGTCTTTTCCGGATAAAGCTAGGGCAAGCTGTTTTATATACCTTTAATATGTTATAATTTGGTTCAGTTATCGCTGTCCCCTTTCATAAGTTGGGGACATTTCTTTGAAACATCGTCAAGGTATTTCCAGCGCGAGCGAACCTGATCAATTAATGAAATATCTAATGTTGCGCGCAGTATGCCGGGTTCAGTGTCCGTATCATTGAAGAAGAGCCCGTCAGGACCGGCTACAAAGCTTCTGCCTGTTACCTCGCGACCGTCGGGGTAACTGGTCCGGGTATTGTTGGCCATAGCCAGAAAAACGGTATTTTCCGCAGCCCGGGTAATACCTATGTGCTGCCATAAATCCATGCGGCCAGCCGGGATGTTGGCAGGGTTAAAGATAATCTGCGCTCCTTTGAGTGCCAATTTCCTTACAATTTCCGGGTAAAATAAATCGACGCAAACAACGGCGGAAACTTTTATGCCCCTGTATTCGAAGACAGGTTGTCTTGTTCCGGGTGTGACAAAATGTCTTTCACCGATGGCATGGGAAGGAAATATTTTATCGTAAAAGGCAATTCTTTTTTTAGTTACAAACGCACCGGTGGATATAATTACTTCCGATTGCCGAACGTATTGCGCTCCGGATATTAATAAAATGTTCTCGGAGGGCAGCGAATTTTGCATTAGACCAATGACTGACATGTGATAGTCTTCATCAACTACAAGCGGTCCGAGCCAGTCTTCCGGCAGCAGGATGAAATCTGCTTCTTTGACTTCCTTTAGAATTTGTATCATTTTTTGCGCGTTGATATCAGGTTTGCGGTTACTGCGGTCAAATTGAACAATGCAAAGATTATAATTCATTAATATTCCACCTTGTCAATTCAACATGCTTTAAAAAATTCTTGTTGTCAGGGTCGGCAAAGGAATAGCCCCCGGCCTTAAGTTTTTGGATCAAATCAGGTAAAGCTTTTAAAGACGCGCTGCGGTCAATATGATGGGCAGGGTCTCCGTCGTGTATAAGCAAAACAGGATTATGCCTAAATTTTATTTTAAAAATTAATCTTTTTACCATTTTAATGGCATCATTATTATATCTTTTTTTTTCCAAACCAGCATCCCAGATCACCGGTATAAAGCCTAAATTATTTATTACTTCAATATTTTTTCGCGAATAATGTCCGCGGGGCGGGCGGAAATATACCGGCCTTTGTCCTGTGGTTTGCTGAATAAGTTTTGCTGTAAGTAAAATTTCTTTTTCCAAATCTTTTGGGGACATATAAGTTATATCCCGGTGGGTGTAGGTATGGATCGCTAAAATATGGCCTTGACGGCTTATTTCTTTTAATAATTCCGGGTTTTTAGCCGCTTCCTGCCCAACTACAAAAAACATGGCCTTGATATGGTTTTGGGCCAATATTTCCAGTACAGTTGGTGTGTATAGTTGGCTTGGACCGTCATCAAAAGTCAGCAATACTTCCTTGCTGCCGTAAATCCAGCCGGGTAATATGGATAAAACGATAAACAGCAAGACGAGAACAATTGCCAGCTTGGATAGATTATTTAAAATTTTGTTGTTGAATAATTGAAATTCCGGAAAACGCATAATAACCCCCAAAAAACCTGTAAAATACAAACGGTGATTGAAAATGAAAAATTCTTATTTAAAATGGTTTAAAGGTAAAGTTAAACGGGCCATAACCAATTATGGTATGATTGAAGACGGGGACAGAATCGCCGTAGGGCTGTCGGGCGGGAAAGACAGTATGGCGCTTCTGCATGTGTTAAATTTAATCCGGCGTGAAGTGCCTGTAAATTACCGTCTTCACGCAATTTATATAAACCCGGGTTGGCCTGTGGACATTGGTGTGATGGAAAAATTCTGCCATGAGCGTGAAGTGCCTTTTACCAATAAAATAACAGATATTGGTGAAGTGGTTTTTTATGAGCGCAATGAAAAAAACCCGTGTGCGCTGTGTGCTAATTTAAGAAGAGGTGCAATAAATAATACTGCCCGGGATCTTGGCTTAAATAAATTAGCTCTGGGACACCATTTGGATGACGCCATTGAAACTTTTTTCATGAGCCTGATTTTCACCGGCCAGTTTAGGACCTTTTCGCCTGTTACATTTATGGACCGGAGCGGAATAACTTTAATTAGGCCGATGATTTACCTGACAGGTCAGACAGTAGAAACTTTAGTTGGAAAAGAGAACTTGCCTGTTGTAAAGAGCCTTTGCCCGGTTAATGGTGAGACCAAGAGAGAAGAGATGAAAAATCTGGTATCAGGGTTAAGCAAGCAATACCCTGAGCTTAGGACACGTTTTTTAACGGCTTTTCAAACACTTGATCCCACAAATCTTTGGCCGCCTATGGTTAGGCGCCATCCAGTCTCAAAGCGGGGTGATGATAGTTGAAGAAAGAGCGATATGTCGCGGGGCAGCTAATAATAGGAGTTTCCGTCTTTTTACTTGTATATACCTTTTTTTATTATAGCAAATATATGAATATTCCCGGAAGGGGAGGTGAATGGGGGACATCAATATTTTTATCCGCCACTGCGGTGTTGGCGGGTATGTTAATTGAATTGGGACGATTTTGGGGCTGGGTAATTGAGGTAAGGATTAACAAGGACCTGCTGGTGCTGCAGGGTATACCCGCAGCCATCTTAAGTATAGTGCCAGGCCCGTATTGGTTGCAGGCAGGCGGAAACGCTTTCCCTTTTAACTTTTTTGCTGATCCTGTGGTTACAGGTATATCAGGAGTTTGGTTGGGTGTAGTCCTGCTCCGTGGTATTTTTAATAATAAACGCATTGGTGACGAAGAAGAGATAAAGAAAAAAAATATTTCAGCATAATTTTTTTTGCCACTAGAAGGTAATTTATGTAATCATGTCTAAAATTTACTATCTATATGGTTGAAGAAACGCTGACGGAGGTGCTGGAATGTTGTTTAAAAGGTATGAAGAAGTCATTCTTCGCCTTGAGGAGTTGGGTGCCCGGATGGGTAAACTTTGCAACAGCGAAAGACAGGAACTGCAAAGTTTATTGGAGGAACAGTCCTGGCTTGGCCTGACACTGGTCAAGAAGGCAAGGTCAATGATGGAAGATATAGACAAGAATTTTGAGAGATTGTTTGACTGGATGATTTTAAGCTCGGATTTAATTGACCGGGCTGCTGAACAGGGCGGCAGGCCTGACGATGTCCTCAGGTTAAAGCTGGTGATGTCGGAAGCAGGTAGCCTGCGGGAACAACTTAAAAAATTATCTATTAATAATAACATCATCGAAAACAATGGCCGGAATCAACAACACGACGCTAATTCTGATGATTCTACCGAAAGTATGGAAATTGAAACGCCCCTGGAAGTTGGGGCGGTTTATGAAGCAGCAGCAGCACTGGAGCCGGTGGAGATCGTTCCTGCGGCACCGGTTCAGCAGGTAAAAATGAAAAAGGTTCGAAAAAAAAAAGACCAAAGTAAGAAAATGGCTAACTCATATGCCCCCCCAAAAGAGCTGTTAATGGCTATTTCACAGCGAGTGGCTCCTGCTGTTAAACGTTATGTAAACTTGCCTGAACTTAACCCGGTTGTAAGTGATATAATACAACCACGCCAGGAATAAAAAGCACTTGCATTTTAGCTTAACATCATATAAGATTTTTAACTATAATTGATGTATTACGGGGTGAAGTATTTGGCTTATTCCGAAAACGGTGCAGGGGTGGTCAACAAGTTTCTGGAAGCCATAGAAGGCGGAGATGCTATAACTTTTTGGAATTTGTTGGATAGTAGAGGGAAGGGTTATTTCCTTGGTATGTGGTTTTATGCCCTGGGTAATGCTGATCTTTCAGCCATTTCACATTTAGCTGAAGATGATAATTTTTTAAAAGACGCGCTGGACCAGATCATCAAAGATTTAAAAACAAACCTTGCGGCCTTATTGGACAATTTTCGGGTCGGCGACCTGCAATATACCGACAGCCACCACGCTGTTGTTCCAGTGAGCGCGGGGAGTGGAGAAGAAAAAGTTATCACCGATCATATTCCATTAGTGCTTGAGCTTGCTTCGACTGAAGGGCAATACGACGGGAAAGTAGGCATGACCTGCTGGAAAATTGATACCCTTAAATGTTTTAGTGTTCGCAAGAACTAAGAGGAAAGGGGACACACCCCTTCGGTAAATGTCCCCAACGTATGAATGTCCCAAATTAAAGCCCCCTGCACATTAATGCCGGCAGAGGGCTTTTTAGAAAAATATACCTGGCCATAGATATGGCCGGGTTAAGGAGAAAAGTACTGAAAAGCGCGCTAAGGGAACTGATTTAGCGCGCTTTTCTTGTTGAAAAAGCTCCAACGGGGCAGGCGCCGGCGCATGCACCGCAGCTGTCGCAGCCGCTCTCGCCCAGTGGCGCATCTCCGAAAGTGGTGACAATTCGTTCATAGCCGCGCCGGGTAAAGCCTAAAATACCCCTGCCGCTGCTGCGGCAGGCGAGTACACAATGCCCGCACAGGACACATTTGCCGGGATCGTAAAGGATGCCGGCAGCGCTGCTGTCCACCGGCAGGTCCCTTTCCAGGGCCGGCAGGTTTTTGGGCTTTAGTCTTAGCTTGCGTTCTTTGGCAATTCGCTGCAGCTCACAGCTGCCGTTGGCGGCGCAATTTTTGCAATCCAGCCGGTGGTTGGACATGATTAGCTCAAATCCGGCCGCCACCAGAGCGTCAACTCTTTCGCTGCGTGTACTGACCACCATTCCATCCGCTACTTTTACAGTGCAAGCCGGAACAGGCATGGGACGTCCCTGCATTTCCACGAAACACAGCCGGCAGGATGCTGAAGGGTGCTCTTCTTCCCGGTGGGCGCACAGGTGGGGGATGTATACGCCGTTGTCCAGGGCTGCCCATAACAGTATGTCACCTTCACGGGCGCTTATTTGCCTGTCGTCAATGGTAATAGTTATTTCGCTCATTATTTTTTCCCCCTTTCTTGTTCCATTTCAGCTACCTTGTAAGGGGGAGAAACTTTGATCACTGCCTTGTATTGCGGCGGGCAGGCTACCATGCAGCTGTCACATTTAACGCATTTCTCCTGGTTGATCACCTTAATGCGGTCTTCGTTATCATAGATTGCTTCCACCGGGCAGCTTCCCACACAGGCGTCGCATGAGCGCTCGCACTTGTCCGGTAGTATATAATAAGCAATTAAATCCTTACACATCAGCGAAGGGCAACGGCCTTCGTTGATATGGGCTTCGTATTCTTCACGGAAATATTTTAGGGTGCTCAGCACCGGGTTGGGCGCTGTTTTACCCAGGTTGCAAAGCGAGCCTTCCCTAACCTTGGAAGCCAACTCCATCAGCATATCAATGTCTTCAGGTTTGCCCCGGCCCTTGGTGATTCTCTCCAGTATGTCCAGCATGTGCTTGGTACCCAAACGGCAGAAAGTGCACTTGCCGCAGGATTCCTTTTGGGTGAAGTCAAGGAAGAACCTGGCGATTTCCACCATGCAGTCATTCTCATCCAGCACCACCATGCCGCCCGATCCCATCATTGCGCCGGCCTTGGTTAAAGAGTCAAAGTCAATAGGTGTATCCAGGGCTTCTTCAGGCAGGCAGCCACCGGACGGCCCCCCGATTTGCACAGCTTTAAAATTCTTGCCGTTGGCAATGCCGCTGCCCACGTCAAAAATAAGCTCCCGCAAAGTAGTGCTCATGGGCACTTCAGCAAGGCCGGTGTTGACCACTTTACCGGCCAGTGCGAAAATAGCGGTACCCGGGCTTTTTTCCGTGCCGTTGCTCCTAAACCACTCGGCCCCCCGGTTAATAATATAAGGCACGTAAGACAGAGATTTAACGTTATTGATAACAGTTGGTTTACCCCATAGCCCGGATATTGCCGGAAAGGGCGGGCGGTGTCTGGGAATACCGGGCTGCCCTTCCATCGACGCAATCAGTGCGGTTTCTTCACCGCAAACGAAAGCTCCCGAGCCCTGGAACAGCTCAATATCAAAGTTAAAATCACTGCCCAGGATCGATTTGCCCAGCAGGCCTTTTTCTTTGGCTGTTTGGACTGCCAGGGCGACCCGCTCTACGGCCAGGGGATACTCGGCCCTGATATACACATAACCTTTTTCGGCGCCGGCGGCCCTGGCGGCAATAGCCAGGCCCTCAATCAACAGGTGCGGGTTTGATTCAAGGATGGTCCTGTCCATAAATGCGCCGGGGTCGCCTTCATCGGCGTTGCAGATGACGTATTTTTGATCGCCTGCTGAGTTGCGGCATGTCTCCCATTTAACTCCGGTGGGAAAACCTGCACCGCCGCGTCCCCGCAGCCCGGAAGCTTTTACGGTTTCGATTATTTCTTCGGGTGTAGTTTCCAGAGCTTTAACCAGTGCGCTATAACCACCGGTTGCAAGATAGTGGTCAATATCACGGGGGTCAATAAAACCGCACTGCTCCATAACAATTTTATTTTCATAAACACCGCGCGGAAAGTCCTGGAAGGTTGGGAAAAAATCATTGGGCTCAATGGCCGCCAGTGCAAACTCGATGCCGGGGTCTCCTTCGGTAAGGTAATCGCGCACTATCCTGGCCCCCACGCCCTCTTTGACATAGCCATAGCAAATGGTCGGGAAACCTTCATTATAAATTACCATAACCGGTTCGGCGTAGCAATGTCCCATGCAGCCGACTTCCAGTACAGTGGCATCCAGCTGTAGTTTTTGAAGTTCGGTTTTTACTTCTTCAAGCAGGCTTAATGCTCCGGCGGCGCGGCCGCAGGTGGCGGCCCCCACCAAAATAAGTGGTTTGGAGTGCAATTGTTCCCATTTTTGTTGGGCGGCGGCTTTCAATTGTTCAAAAGCGGCCGAAACAACTGCAGTGTTATTGTTACCCATTGTTGGCATCGCCTTCTTTCATTTTCCGCTTATCCAGTTGATGGGAGAACAACAGCCCGTCGACCCTGGTAGGTGTAATCTTACCGTGTACCTCTTCATTAATGACAACTACCGGGGCCATGGTGCAGCAGCCTACGCAGGCCACCCGTTCCAAACTATATTCGCGGTCCTCGGTGGTCTCACCAACTTTAATATTCAGCCGTCGTTCCCAGGCTTCCTGGATTATGTGGGCGCCTCTCATGTGGCAAGCTGTACCCATGCAAATTTTTACCTGGTTTTTGCCGGGAGGTGTAAGGCGGAACTGGTTATAAAACGTAATTATTCCATAAATGTCTACGGGCGGCACACCGAAATGGGCGGCCACCTCTTCCATGGCGATTTGTGGAACGTAGCCCAGCTTGCTTTGGACCTGCTGCAGCACGGGTATGATACGCCCCTTATCGCCCTGGTCAAGTCTTCCCAAAATTGCTTGGGTAACCTCAACTGCCGCTTGTTTTTCTTCTTCGGTCAGTCTCATAAATCATCGCCCCACTAGGTTTTTAATAAATAAATTGTTAACAAATAAATTATATCATAAAATTTATCGCAAAATCTATATTTTACGATTTTTGATTAAAAATATTTTCTTCCAACCAGTTCCTTATTTCAGCATTAATATCAAACAAACGGTCATGATTAATGTTGCCGCCCTGTTCCTCAACGGCCTTAATCATCATTTCCCTGGGGGGTTGGTCCAGCAGCGGTTGGGTCTTGCTAAGATGCTTTTTAATCATGTAGATGGCTAAAACAGGGTTTTTATCGCAAACATCAATTACAAAGGCATAACCAATGCGCCTGTTTTTAAATTCTTCTTCCAGGCGGAAATCCCATAAAATACTATCCCTGATTTCATCAAAAAATTTCATCTATCCCACCTGCCAATCTTTTTTGTTTTGTACATATGTTTAAATTTTAGCACAGATAAAAGATTTAATCAAAAACTCGTATAAAAAGTAAAAATACCCTTTGGCCGGGTGGTAAAATTTAGTGGAAATGATATGGTTTAATGCCCATATGCATAGCTGCAACCCCGCCGGAATAAGCCTTTACTTCAATTTTTTCAAGCCCGGCCAAGCGGAACATTTCAGCTAACTCCTTGCTGTCCGGGAAATCCCTGGCTGATTCCTGCAGCCAGGAGTACTGGTCGTAGCTGTTCGCAAAAAGCTTTCCCAGCAGAGGCATAACAAACCGGAAATAAGCATAGTAGACCTGTTTGAATACCGGCAAACTGGGTTGTGACGTTTCCAGGCAGACAACTTTGCCGCCCGGCTTGGCGACACGGCGCATTTCTTTTAGTACCTGCATATAATCAGGAACGTTGCGCAGCCCAAAACCGATGGTGACGTAATCAAATGTATTGTCGTCAAATGGCAATTGCATGGCGTTGCCGTGGATCAGCTTTACCTGGCCCAGCCGCGCGGCATTAACTTTCTCCTGCCCTATTTTAAGCATATTTGGGCTGAAGTCCAACCCGTAGACTATCCCTTTCGGCCCTACTGCGTTAGCCAGGGCAATCGTCCAATCCGCCGTTCCGCAGCACACATCAAGCGCCCGATGGCCCTTTTTAACCTTCATGCGGCGCATCGTATCCTTCCGCCACGCTTTATGGCGCTGAAAACTAATAACGGAGTTCATAAAGTCGTATTTTTTATAAATTGTTTCAAAAACTTCGTGCACCCGCTCTTCCTTGGTCTGCTGCATGAGGTACCTTCTTTCCATTTAATCGTGGGCCTTTTTCTTATTATTACCCTCCACCGGTAAAAATCCTTTTTTAAAATTAGTTCTTTCTATAATACTTCCGAAACGCTCGCCCGGCTGCCCTTCGTTTAGCAGCAATTCCAAACACATTTACAGTGATTTTGCCGCCCCGGCAACGTTGGTCAATTAAACCAATTAAAACACCTCTTTATTGAAAAAAAATCCATGTCAGCATCCCCTGGTAGTTGCTTTACTTAACTAAAAGATCTTCTCCATGTTCGCCCCGGGCTACAAAAACCCGTCCGGTATTTCTCTGTTTGTACTTCAATTTCATTCCCCCGTACATGAGATTTATTCTTGAAAATTATTAAAAAGTATATCACGGAGGGTAGGGTATGGTTAAAAAATTCTACTGTTTAGGAACATTTTGTCCTGACAGTAGGTTGAAATGAAAACGGGGGCAGTGCCCCCTTTTGATGCTTTCAGCTTAGTTTTAAAAAAATTTGGCCACGTATTCCGCCAGATCCACTACTCTACAGGAATAACCCCACTCATTATCATACCAGGCCATTACTTTAACCAGTTTGCTTCCCATAACCATAGTCGACAGCCCGTCAACTATGCTGGACCTGCTATCTCCATAATAGTCCCTGGATACCAGCGGTTCATCGGAAAAACCCAGGATGCCTTTAAGTTCTCCTTCCGCTGCGTTTAATAGCGCGGTATTTACTTCAGCTGCTCCGGTTGCTTTTTCCGTCAAGGCCACAAAATCTACCATGGACACGTTGGGGGTCGGCACCCGGATGGCAAAGCCGTTGAGTTTTCCTGCCAGCTCCGGCAGCACTTGTCCCACTGCTTGCGCGGCACCGGTAGTAGTCGGGATAATTGAAAGCGCCGCCGCCCTGGCCCTTCTTAAATCTTTGTGAGGAAGATCTAAAATCTGCTGGTCGTTGGTATAAGAGTGCACTGTGGTCATCATACCATAATCAATGCCAAAATTTTGATGCAAAACTTTTACAACCGGAGCCAGGCAATTGGTGGTGCAGGATGCATTAGATATGACGTGATGTTTTGCGGGGTCGTAAGTGTTTTGGTTTACACCCATGACGATGGTTGCATCAACTTTCTTACCCGGGGCGCTGATAATTACTTTTCGGGCACCGGATTGTAAATGTAGGCTTGCGCTTTCCATATCCACAAATCTGCCTGTGGACTCAATTACAATGTCTACTCCAAGTTTCCCCCACGGAATATCTGCCGGATTTTTATAATTAAATACCTTGATTTTTTGATCATCAACTATTAGATTTTCTTCATCTGCTTGAACCGCTGCGTTTATTCTCCCATGCACCGAATCGTATTTTAAGAGATGGGCCAGGGTTGCCGGTGAAGTAAGGTCGTTTACTGCTACAATATCAAATTCCGCCTTTCTGTACTGGCACACCCTTAAAACGTTTCTTCCGATTCTGCCGAAGCCGTTAATACCGATCCTTACGCTCATCATATTCCCCCTCAACTGGTTTCCAAGAATTGTACATGGATTTGTTAATATTGTAAATACAATCACATGAAATTTAACAAAAAAGCTTATAATTTAGGTTAACCGTTCTATGGTTTCATTTTTCCATGGATTATCTTGGTTATTAATTACAATAACTGCAGATATTGATTAATATTTGGGGTATCATGACGTGGAATAGGATACCACCAATTCAAAAAAAAGAACTGGTTGGTCAGTTTCCGGGTTTTTCTACCCGGGTATATTTTATTTTTTACCAAACAGGTTTTAAAAGCGATGCAGAAACAGTACAATATTTAGGGTAATTTTGTTCCGTGAGGTGACATTAGTTGGATTCTTTACCAGCCGGCATTATAGAGACAATAGCCCGGGAATCCGGATTGCCCGGTAGTAAAGTGGAAGGTACCGTCAAGTTGCTGGATGCGGGCAATACAGTCCCCTTTATCGCCCGTTATCGAAAAGAATTTACCGGGGAACTGGACGAGGTTCAGATCAGGCGTGTGGAGGAACTGGTCAGCTATTACAGGAATTTGGAGCAGCGCAGGGCTGAAGTGCTCAGAATTATTGAGGAGCAGGGTAAGCTCACTGATGAAATCAGGCAGCGGCTGATGGCTGCAACTAAGCAGGCAGAAGTGGAAGATATCTACCGTCCGTTCAGGCAAAAGCGTAGGACCAGGGCAGGCCAGGCCAGGGAGAAGGGATTGGAGCCACTGGCGGAATACATTCGTTCTTTTCCTGTTTCAGGCAACCCCGAGCATGAAGCAGCCCTATATTTGTCAAACGATGTTCCTTCTGTCGAGGAAGCTCTTCAGGGAGCCATGGACATTGTGGCGGAGCAGGTGGCCGATGATCCCGATGTGCGCGGATGGGTGCGCAGCTATGCCCGGAAAAAAGGGTGGCTGGTCAGCCGGGCTAAGGATACCGGCTCCGATTCTGTTTACCGGATGTATTATGATTACCGGGAGCCCGTGCCAAATGTTGCACCGCACAGAGTGCTTGCGATAAACCGCGGGGAGAGAGAGGATGTACTTACAGTTTCCATTGAATTGGATCAGGAGGAAATTCTGGCCTGGTTGCAGCGACGTTTTGTTAAGCAAAATTCCGTCACGTCCGGACTTGCGGCAAGGGCGGCGGCGGATGCCTATCGGAGGCTGGTGGCGCCTGCCGTAGAGCGGGATGTGCGTAATGAGTTAACTGAAAAGGCCGAGGAGCAGGCACTGAAAGTGTTTGCCCGCAACCTGCGCAGCCTGTTGCTGCAGCCGCCTGTTCCGGGCAAAGTGGTGTTGGGGGTGGATCCGGCCTACCGTACGGGCTGTAAATGGGCCGTAGTGGATGAAACAGGCAAACTATTGGAAACAGGAGTTGTTTATCCCACACCACCCCAAAAGAAGGTTAAAGAGGCCAAAGCTGAGTTTGACCGCCTGGTAGATAAATACGGTGTGCAGGTTATAGCCATAGGGAATGGTACTGCCTCTCGCGAAACCGAACAATTTGTAGCCGGCTTTATCAAGGAGCGGCAAGGGGAAACACTGGCTTACGTAATTGTAAGCGAGGCCGGAGCCAGCGTCTACTCGGCGTCGGAGCTTGCTGCCGGGGAATTCCCGCAGCTGGATGTTACGGCGCGCAGCGCGGTTTCCATCGCAAGACGCCTGCAGGACCCCCTGGCCGAACTGGTAAAAATTGAGCCCAGGGCCATAGGTGTTGGCCAGTACCAGCATGACGTGGCTCCCAAAAAACTGGATGAGAACCTGGCAAAAGTTGTTGAATCAGTGGTTAATTACGTGGGCGTGGACTTAAATACAGCTTCCGCTGCCCTGCTCAAGTATGTAGCTGGAATTAACGCTGTTGTTGCTGAGAATATAGTGAAATACCGGGAGTTGGAAGGAAAATTTGTCAGCCGCCGGCAGCTGGCCAAAGTGCCAAGACTGGGACCTAAAACAATGGAGCAATGCGCGGGCTTTTTAAGGGTCAGAGGTGGTGAAAACCCGCTGGACGCCACATCTATCCATCCCGAGTCCTATAAACTGGTGGGCAAATTGCTTGAATTAATTGACACAGGTCCGGAAATGATCGGGAGTCCATCCCTGAGAGCGAAGCTGGCGCGATTAGACGTGGAGCAAATCGCCGCAGAACTGAACGCCGGTGTTCCGACCCTGAAGGACGTGCGGGACGCCTTGGCCCGGCCGGGACGGGATCCCCGTGAAGAACTGCCGCCGCCGTTGTTTAGAATAGATGTGCTAAAGGTTGATGACCTGAAGCAGGGGATGGTTTTAAAGGGTGTAGTGCGCAATGTTGTAGATTTCGGGGCCTTTGTTGACATAGGGGTTAAAAATGACGGTCTGGTCCATATTTCAGAATTGAGCCGGGAATATGTGCGTCATCCCCTGGACGTTGTATCCGTTGGTGATACCGTGACAGTAAAGGTGCTGTCAGTGGAGACTGGCAGCGGGAGAATTGCACTTTCTATGAAGTTATAATTATAAGGAAGATAAGGAAGCCCGCCGGATAAAGACGGGCTTAAAAGCCTTTAAGGACTGCTTTATTTAAAGTTGGGCTTTCTTTTTTGCAAAAAAGCTTGGACGCCCTCTTGAAAATCACTGTCCGACAAAGCCATCAATTGCAGAGAAGCCTCAATTTCCAACTGGGCGGCAAGTGTATTCTGGGAGCTTAGCTTCAACATTTGTTTAATGTAACCAATAGCTTTCTGGGGTCCGGCAGCAAGCCTGAGTGCAAGTTTCTCAACGTAGGCGGCCAACTCTGCAGCAGGCACTACCTGGTTAAATAGATTAAGCCTTAATGCTTCCCGGGCATCAAGTAATTGCCCTGTCAACATTAATTCCGCCGCTTTATGGTAGCCGACTTTTCTTGGTAAAAACCACGAAGCCCCGCTGTCCGGCACCGCTGCGATATTTACAAAATTGGGCGCGAACTTGGCCTGGTCCGATGCTATAATCATATCGCAGGCCAGGGCTATGGCTGTTCCGGCTCCGGCAACGGCACCATTTACCGCAGCGATGACAGGTTTGGGAAAACTGTCCAGTAGGGTAGCCACACGGCTGGCGTTATCTAAGATTTCTCTTTTTTTCAGGTTATCGTTCGAGGACATGAGCCAGGCTAAATCCCCTCCGGCGCAAAAAGCTTTGCCGCTACCTGTTATGATCAGAACTCTAACAGCATCATCCTGTCCGGCAAGCTGCAGCGCGTGGGCGAATTCTCCTGCCAGTTCTTTGCTGATGGCGTTGAAATTCTCCGGCTTGTTAAATGTAATGGTGGCTATCTTGTTTTCATTGACTTCATAAATTATTGTTTTAAAGCTCAATAATAACACCTTCCTATAGCTAATGAATGGTTATTCATTTTTAGTTTAATTTGACAAGCCTTAAGGTATTTCCTGCAGAGTAAATAAAAAATGCTGTATAAGGCTTATCCAAATGAGAAAGCTATAAATATCATGCCAGGAATAGTATTAACAGTATGGGGGTGTTAGTTGTGAAATCTGTGCTTTTTAAGATTAAAGGTATGCATACCCAGGAAGACCGAATAAATGTGATGAACGCTATCCACAAATACTCAGGGGTTCTGTATATTGATGTCAATATGCATGACGAAAAGGTAAAAGTTGATTACGACCCCAATAATATTACTGTCGGTGATATGCGCAGGTATATTGAAAGCGAGAATTATACTGTTGATGTATTAAGTTACTCTTAATTACCAAGCCGGACCACCCAACCAGTAAAATCTTTTTAAATTATTATTGTGTACTTTTTCAGCATTGCAGGAATTTTTATGTTCTGTCTAATAATCTATAATATAAGTGTTTTGTGTTAAAAAAATAGAACCGGGTTGGTTTATGTAGTCTGCTGGAGCCGCTAATCGTAGTGATTCCGCCCGGAGATTCGAAAGTGGACAAGTTTGCCCACCACGGGGAAGGTGGGCGACGATAGTTTTATACTTAAACTCCCCGAATATTTGACTAATCAATTGATTGAGATTTAAGGAAGGGGGACACACCACTTCGAGGAATGTCCCCAATTGAGAGGTGAGTACTTAGTATTGTGGAACAGCAGCCGCTATTAAAGGTAACTAATTTAAAAACGCATTTTTTTACTGATGACGGCGTTGTGCCGGCGGTTGACGGGGTGAGTTTCACTGTAAACGTGGGTGAAACCCTGGCTATTGTGGGTGAGTCCGGTTCCGGTAAAAGCGTTACTTCGACCTCAATATTAAGACTGGTGCCATCCCCGCCGGGCCGTATTATCGACGGTTCCATCATATTTGAAGACACCGATCTTCTTGGTAAAACGGAAGATGAAATGCAGCGCATACGCGGTGATCGTATTTCAATGATTTTTCAGGAGCCCATGACCTCATTAAACCCGGTTCATCGTGTAGGTGAACAGATTGCCGAGGCGTACAGGTTGCACCGGGGCATGGATAAGCATGAAGCTATGCAGCGGGCTGTCCGGATGCTGGAGCGGGTGGGAATTCCATCTCCCGAAAAGAGAGCCGGGGATTTTCCCCACCAGCTAAGCGGCGGTATGAGGCAAAGGGTGATGATAGCTATTGCGCTTTCTTGCAGGCCTGCGCTGCTAATTGCAGACGAGCCGACCACCGCCCTGGATGTAACTATTCAGGCCCAGATACTGGATCTGATGCGCAAACTCCAGGAAGAGTCACGTACTTCCATTTTATTGATAACCCATGACCTTGGTGTAGTGGCGGAAATGGCTGACAGGGTTATTGTAATGTATGCGGGCAAAGTTGTGGAAGAAGGGGACGTAGCCGCTATTTTTAAAAATCCTTTGCATCCGTATACCAGAGGATTGCTGGGATCAATTCCTCGCCTTGACTGGCGCAGGCGCACCATTTTGCCAAGCATAGAGGGTGTTGTGCCAAACCCGCTGGAATTCCCGACGGGCTGCCGGTTTAACCCCAGGTGTCCGGATGCCGGGGCGAAGTGCAGGGAAAGTGAGCCGGCATTAAAGGAAATGACCGGAAGTCAAAAGGTGGCATGCTGGTTGATGGAGAGGGGATGCTAGGTTGTCTGGTGCGCTGTTGGAAGTAAAAGATGTAAAGAAACATTTTCCCATCAAGCGGGGTCTGATGTCAAAAAATGCAGGGTGCATAAAGGCGGTTGACGGCGTTTCTTTTAGCGTCCACAAGGGCGAGACGCTGGGGCTGGTGGGCGAAAGCGGGTGTGGTAAGTCAACCACCGGCAGATTGGTGTTAAGGCTGCTGGAGCCCACGTCCGGGGAAGTGTTGTTCGAGGACAAAAACATTTACCGGCTAAGTTTTAACCAGATGAGACAGCTGCGCAGAGATATGCAGATCATTTTCCAGGATCCTTATGCGTCACTTAACCCCAGGCTTACCGTGGAGGATATCATTATCGAGCCGCTGGTGATTCATGGTATCGGGGACAGCCATTCGCGCCGCCAAAGGGTTAAAGAAATGCTTGATTTGGTGGGGCTTTCAAGTTACCACGGCAGCCGCTACCCCCATGAATTTAGCGGTGGCCAGCGGCAACGAATCGGGATTGCCAGGGCCCTGGCATTAAATCCCAAATTGATTGTATGCGATGAACCGGTGTCTGCCCTGGATGTGTCGATTCAGTCCCAGGTGCTCAATCTTCTGATGCAACTGCAGGATATGTTGAAGCTCACGTATATCTTTATTGCCCATGGTCTAAATGTGGTTAAGCACGTGAGTGACCGGGTTGGTGTAATGTATTTGGGCAAAATTGTAGAAATTGCAGATAGTGAAGAACTTTACAGGAACGCAATGCACCCGTATAGTCAAGCACTGTTGTCGGCGGTGCCCGTACCGGACCCGGAAATTAAGCGGGAACGTATTATTTTAACCGGCGATGTTCCGAGCCCGGCCAACCCACCTACCGGCTGCAGATTCCATACTCGCTGCCCCCAGTGCATGGATATCTGCAGGTTGGAGGAACCGGCATTGCGACCTGTTTCAGATAAATATATGGTTGCCTGTCATAAGTATCAGTAAAAGTATGTGCCTTTAAAAGTAAGTACCATTGCCGAAAACCAAATATGGAAAATGTGAGGTTGAAAATGATGAAAAAGTTTTTCCTGGTAACCTGTTTTATTTTGGCGGCGGCATTGCTGCTGGCCGGCTGTGGTGGGGGCGGCGAGCAAAAAAGCACCGCCGACAACAGCATGATTGTAGTTGGGCTGCAAGCCGAGCCTGCCACCTTGGATCCCCACCAAATGCAGGACTATAACTCCACCCGCGCCGGGCGCGAAATTTTTAACACCCTGGTGGAATTTAAAGATGAATCAACGGAGTTGGAACCGGGCTTGGCCACTTCCTGGGATATTTCGGAAGACGGTCTGGAGTATGTATTCCACCTGCGCCAAGGCGTAAAGTTCCATGACGGAACACCCTTTAATGCAGATGCTGTTAAGTTCTCCATCGATCGCCAGATCGACCCCAAACACCCATTTCATGACACCGGTACATACCCCTATGCTGATTTTACTTTCGGTATGGTCAAATCGGTGGATGTTGTGGATGAAGCAACTGTTAAAATTACCTTAAAGGAAAAATTTGCACCTTTCCTGGCCAACATGGCCATGCCTGCTGCTTGTATCGTCAGCCCAACGGCAGTGGAGAAATATGGCAAGGATTTCACTAAAAATCCAGTTGGCACAGGCCCGTATAAATTCGTCAGCTGGAACCCGGGTGTCGAAGTAATCGTTGAAGCAAACCCCGATTACTGGGGTGAAAAGGCCAAAATACAAAAGATTGTTTACAAGCCGATCATTGAAGACCAGGCCCGGCTGACAGAGCTGGAATCGGGTAATGTTGACTTTATCGTAAACATTCCGCCGGATGACCTGGCCAGATTAAAAGCCGACGGCAACTATGCCATAGTTGAACAACCCGGTATGCATGTTTGGTACACTGCTATGAACTGCCAGAAACCGCCCTTTAATAATGTTAAGGTGCGCCAGGCGGTTAACTACGCCATCAATAAGGAATCCATTGTTAAAAATATACTTAAAGATACCGGCGTGCCTGCCGTTGGCCCGCTGCCACCGGTAATCTGGAGCCAGACCTCCGATGTGCCGAAATACGATTATAACCCTGAAAAGGCCAGGCAACTTTTGGCCGAGGCCGGTTACCCCAATGGTTTTGACGTAACTTATTGGGTGCCGGAATCCGGTTCCGGCATGCAGCAACCTGTGGCCATGGCTACGGCTATTCAGTCCGATCTGGCCAAGGTGGGCATCAATGTTAAAATCCAGACACTGGAATGGACTTCCTATCTGGATAAAGTCTTTGTCCCCGCTGATAAAAGTGATATGCAGATGCACCAGATGTCCTGGATCGGTGACAATGGTGATCCGGATAACTTCCTGTATATTTTGCTTTCCGGCGAACAGTGGCCCGAGGCCGGCTTTAATGACGCCTATTATAAGAATGACAAAGTCGATCAGCTGTTAAAGCAAGCCCGGACCCTTTCCAAGCAGGAAGACCGCACTCCATTATATCAAGAGGCGCAGAAGTTAATTATGGAAGACTCTCCTTGGGTTATAGTTGACCACGAAACGCAAATAGTTGCCATGAACAAAAAGATCAAAGGCTTCAAACTTCATCCCACGGGTGTCTTCAGGTTTGAAAAAGCCAGTTTGGAATAAATGCTGATGACGGCGGGGCTTTTGCCCCGCCGGGAAAATGTTTGATAATGGCAATGGTACTTTTTTTGAGGGGGTGAACCCTTGCTTTCTTATTTAATTAAACGATTATTATATCTCATCCCGGTTCTTTTCGGCGTATCCGTACTGGTATTTGGCATAATGCACCTGGCGCCGGGGGATCCGGCCCAGGTTATATTGGGGCCAAAAGCAACTGCGCAGTCCCTGGCCAAGCTGAGGGCGGAACTGGGCCTTGACCAGCCGGTATATAAACAGTATCTAAACTGGATGGCAAATGTGCTGCAAGGGGATTGGGGACGATCCATTCAAATGAAGCGCGAAGTTTTGCCGCTGGTTGCGGGCCGGTTTTTAAACACGCTGGTATTAACCCTTTTTGCCGCGCTTTTAGCAATTTCCGTAGGTCTTTTGGCCGGTATCGTTTCCGCCACCAGGCAGTACTCCGTTTTTGACCGGGTTTCAATGGTGGGGGCACTGGTAGGTTTTTGCCTGCCGGTTTTTTGGCTGGGCATCATTCTGCAATTCATCTTTGGCTTAAAGTTGAATATGCTGCCCGTATCGGGCATGCATTCTCCCGGGCACAGCGGCTTTGCCGATATGCTGCCGTTTATCATCCTGCCGGCCATAGCGCTGTCGGCTGAGCCGGCCGCGGTAATTGCAAGAATGACCCGATCCAGCATTCTGGAAGTGATCAGGCAGGATTACATCAGAACCGCCAGGGCCAAGGGATTATCCCAGGGTGGTACCATCTGGCACCATGCTTTGAAAAATGCGCTTATACCCGTGGTGACAGTGGTGGGTATGCAAATCGGTTACCTGCTGGCCGGCGCGGTTTTGGTGGAAATGGTGTTTAGCTGGCCCGGAATCGGCACATTAATGGTTAACGGTATTATTGCCAGGGATTTCCCGCTGGTCCAGGGGATTATTCTGCTGGTGTCGACATCCTATGTACTGGTAAATCTGCTGGTTGATATCCTCTACACTTACCTGGACCCAAGGATCACCTACGATTGAGGGAGGTGCGCAATTGTCTTCTACCGGATCTGAAATTGCAGTAAAACCGCAGGGCACGGCACAAAGGACCAAAACCCGGGAACTGTGGCGGCGCCTGAAAAAGGATAAATTTGCAGTTGCGGGTGGTATTGTTTTATTAACTGTTATTATTCTCGGCATTGCCGCCCCGCTCTTAACATCATATAACCCTTATGATGCCGTACTGGACCAGCGCCTGTTGCCCCCTGGAACCGGTGGGCACCTGTTGGGAACTGATCAAATGGGGCGCGACTTATTGACCAGACTGTTTTACGGGGCACGAATATCCGTGATGGTCGGTTTTGTTGCCGTGGCCATAGCGCTCTTTTTCGGTATTATTGTGGGTCTTTTCGCGGGTTATTACGGAGGGCTGGTTGACACCATTTTTATGCGGGGTATTGATATACTTATGGCCTTTCCATACGTGCTGTTGGCTATTGCCATTATCGCCGCTTTGGGGCCGGGCTTGTTCCAGGCGATGATTGCCATTGCTATCGTCGGGATACCTTATTATGCCAGGATAGTGCGGGGTACCGTACTTTCTTTGCGGGAAAAGGAATTTGTGGAAGCTGAAAAAGCACTCGGTGCCGGTAACCTGAGAATTATCTTTAAACATATTCTGCCTAATACTATGGCCCCTATCATCGTAGCGGCCACCCTTGACGTGGGCTGGATGATCATTGCGGCAGCCGGGCTTAGCTTTCTGGGGCTGGGCGCTCAGCCACCAACCGCCGAGTGGGGGGTGATGCTGAGCGAGGGGCGTAACTTCCTGCGTGTAGCGCCCTGGGTTTCCATATTCCCGGGCCTGTGTATATTTATAGTGGTGTTATCATTAAACCTGTTGGGGGACGGATTGCGGGATGCGCTCGACCCCAGGTTAAAAGAATAGGAGGAATATTGATGAGGATACCCCGCAAACTGGTTGCCACATTCTCAATTTGTGGTTACGACCCGGCATCCGGGGAAATAGGGGTGGCGGTTCAATCCAAATTCCTGGCGGTTGGGGCCGTGGTGCCCTGGGTCAAAGCCGGTGTTGGGGCAATTGCCACCCAGTCATGGGCCAATACCAGCTACGGGCCTGATGGGCTTAAATTGTTGGAAGAAGGACTTTCACCCCGGGAAGTCATTGAAAGACTAACCGGAAGTGATGAAGGGCGTAATCTGCGGCAGGTGGGGATAATAGACGCCAAAGGCCGATCGGCGTCCTATACCGGTACGGAATGTTACCCCTGGGCCGGTGGCTTGGCCGGTGAAAATTTTGCCTGCCAGGGAAATATACTGGTTGGCGCTGAAACAGTCCGGGCCATGGCCGAAACTTTTAATTCAGTGCGGGGTGACCTGGCTGAAAAGTTGCTGGCGGCCCTGGACGCAGGCCAGCAAGCCGGGGGGGACAGCAGGGGGAAACAATCGGCCGCCCTTTACGTGGCCAAGGAAAAGGGCGGTTATGGGGGATACAACGATAGATATATTGATTTACGTGTGGACGATCATCCCGACCCCATCAAGGAATTGATACGCATTCATGGCTTGTATAAGCTGTACTTTTATAAGACTGTGCCGGATAACATTATCACCATAGAAGGCCCACTAATCACTGAGATTCAGGAATTGCTAAATAAATGGGGATATCCAACTCCGGTTAACGGTGTTGTAGATGTCCAATTTAACGAAGCTCTAAAAACTTTTTATCTAACCGAAAACTTTGATGAGCGGATATGTGATGACGGATATATTGATAAAGAGGTATTGGCTTTTATGAGGCGGAAGTCTTAAAACGTTTTGAAACAAAAGTTTTTAAAAGCTGCCGGCAGGCCCTTTCTTTCGGGGTCGTACAGGCAGCTTTTAGTTTGTGCTACTCTACCCCTCTGCGCGGTTTCTCCGGGCTAGTTCTTTTTTGCCTGGTAAAAATAAGGCCAGGATCAAGCCTGCTACCGGGAAAATCATCATTACCCGGAATACCGCGGGCAATCCCCAAAGGTCGGCGACGTAACCCAGCAACGTGGCGCCCACTCCGCCCATACCGATGGCAAAGCCCATGATTAATCCGGATGCAAGACCCACGTTATTGGGCAGGAGCTCCTGGCTGAAAACAACGGTTACGGCAAATGTGGATATTATAATAAAGCCCAACAGGGCTACCACGGCAGGTGTCCAGTTGCTGCCAAGCCTAACGAAAAGGTACAACAGGGGAATCATTAACGCCATGGAAGTAACCACAACATTCTTGAGTCCCCACCTGTCCGCCAGCGGGCCTCCTGTCAGTGTGCCGAAAGCGCCGGCAAACAAGAATACCGAAGTAAGTGTGGCTGCATACGTTTCGCTTCGGTGCAAGTAATGGACATAATACTGCGGCAAAAAAGTAACCAGCCCGAAATGAACCCAGGAGCGCATAATTACAACCAGCATCAAAATTATTACAGGTAAAAGCAATTTAAAAGTTAACGGGTCTGCCGGCTTGGATAAATGACTTTGGCTTTGATCTTCAACGGGTGCCATGTCTTTTTTAGGCCCTGTTCCAGTTATTGTGGAAAGGTAAAACAGGAGTATTAAAGCCATTAATCCGTTTAATGCAAAGAAACCGGTTGAGCCCCTTAACCCGGCCAAACCAAAGAAATAAGTGGCCAGCACCGGCCCGGCGGCAAACCCGGCGTTACCTCCCACGGAAAATATTGACATGCCGGTGGCCTTGCGCGGCCCGCTGGCAAAACGAGAATATTTTGAGCTTTCAGGATGGTAGGCTGCAATTCCCAGGCCGCTGGCCAGAGCCGCCAAAAGCAGAATGTGGTAATTGGGGCTGAAGCCTGTCAAAGACATGCCCAGACCGGCCAGGAGGCATCCAGTTGGGATTAACCAGTAAGCGGTAAAACGATCGCTGAAAATGCCAAAAACGGGTTGAATTACGGATGAACTCAAATTAAACGCCAGCATTACAATGCCTACCTGCAGTTGGGTGAGTGAAAAGGCTGGCTGTAAAAAAGCCAACATCATAGGTAATGCGCCCTGGTTTAGATCGGTTACGACGTGACCTATACCAAGCAGGGCCAGAACTTTTTTATTCATTTTCATTTTTCATACTCCTGGCATAAATTTTGGCACGAATAGCTAACCTCAAAATTTAATTTCATTAAGTTTGGGTAATTTCCTTCCTGAATATCATTTAATATTTTAATTGCTTTGGGGTATGTACGGAAAAAAACATTTGTGTAATATTTCACTGGTGGTGACAAAAAGTAGTTGCAATGGAATCAAGATTAGAATATAATACAAGAAAGTTACATATTGCACAAACGAAAAAGCTTCTCCTGGGCCAACAATTATAAGGTTCAAAGGTTTAAATGGTAAAGGGGGGGATATATACATAACAGGCAAAGAGAAAAATGTAGTGCAAAGTTTAAAAGCATAAGTGATCTAATTCACTAATTATTGCAAGTTATTTATTTAACAAGTTAGTTACTTTAAGCAAATTAATTTCGGAAGGGTGGGTGTAATAATGAATAACACCACACAAGCAACCGTTGGCGCACCCGTCGAGGTGTCCAAAATTAATAACCTGTCCGAAGAGTGGCGCAGAATAGCGTTTGCTTTGCTGGGAATAGGACTTTTTGCTTTATTTTACTTCTTGCCTCAGCTGCCTTCGGCAGTGGACCCATCGGGTAAGGTTTTTGAGCTGTCCAGGCAGGCTCAATTGGCCATAGGGCTGTTCCTGCTGGCAGGAATTTGGTGGGTATTCGAAGTAGTGCCCATTGGAGTAACAAGTATCGCCATCGGTGTTATCCAGGCTGCTTTTTCGATTCGTGGAGCAAAAGAGGCGTTTGCACCGTTTATGGATACTTCGGTTTTATTTATTCTCGGCTCGCTTTTGCTGGGCCTGGCGTTTACCAAGGCCGGTGTGACAACCAGGCTGGCCTTTAAGATGCTTTCAATAGCTGGCGAAGATTCAAGAAAAATATTACTGGGTGTGTTTTTGGTAACCACTGCGCTGACTCACTTAATGGCTCACACCGCTGTGGCGGCTGCAATGTTCCCTTTGATGCTGGTAATTTTAAGTCTGTACGGCAAGGAAGATGAGCCGAGCAACTTTGGTAAAGCGATGTTTATAGGCATGGCCTACGCTGCCGGTGCAGGCAGTATGATCACCCTGCTGGGTGCGTCTCGCGGACCCGTAGCCCTGGGATTTTTCCAGCAGTTTACCGGAAATACGGTGGGTTTTATGCAATATTCCCTGATCATGGCACCTTTCGGATATTTCATGGTCATAGTAACCTGGTTCCTGCTGTGTTACGTGTTCTATAAGCCGGAGAAAAAACAAGTTGCCGGGCTGCGCAAAAAGGTTGATGAAATGTATGCACAACTCGGCCCTATGTCAGGTAAGGAAATTTTTGTTATAGTTTTGGCACTGGCTGTGATAACCGTCCTGGCGGTACAGCAATTTGTGCCGGCCCTAAAAGACATGAACAGGTGCATTCCCATGCTGGTCGCGGTGTTGATTATGTTCCTGACCAAGTTGTTCACGGTGGAAGACCTGGAAAAGAATGTGCCCTGGAATATAGTTCTGCTGTTCGGCGGCGCAATGAGCATCGGTACTGTTCTGTGGGAAACCGGCGCGGCCGAGTGGATGGCGGTTCACTGGCTGGCCATGTTCCAAAATGCGCACTGGCTTGTATTCGTAACTGCAATCGCTTTTTTGGTAATAATCTTGACCAACTTTATTATGAACGTTGCGGCTATCGCCATCACTTTACCGGTGGCACTGGTTATCGCCGGATACCTGCATGTTAACCCATATTTGATTCTCTTTACTTCACTGGCCATGGCGGCACTGCCTTACATGCTGCTGGTGGGGGCCGCTCCCAATGCCATTGCATACCAGTCCAAACAGTTTACGCCCGGACAGTTCTTTATGGTGGGTATTCCCTTCACCGTTCTGGCTCTGGTGACAGTGGCCATATTTGCTCTGGTGGTTTGGCCTCTAATGGGAATACCGGCTTTGGTGCCGTAACCGTTGCTGAATTACAACTGAATTGCAACTGAGGAAAAAGCAAAGAACCCTGATGGGGTTCTTTTGCTTTTTTTCTTCTTAATCGCAATAAGTTAACGGAATAACAACTGGTTTTTATTAATAAGTATTAAGTAAAACAATTATTGGGGGATTTTAAATATGTCAAACACTACGACTAAAGACAGGGGCTGTGTTACTCCCGCCCTTTTCAAGTGTGCCTATCAGGCGCCGTACCCTGAGGTCCGGGTGGTAAAACCCAGTGCTTATTACGCCCAATTGTTGTTGGAGGATTATGCCGGTCAGGTAAGCGAAACAACCGCCATCACCCAGTATCTTTATCATCATTACGTACTGGAAAAAGAATACAAAGAAATAGCCGACCTGTTGTCATGTATAGCCCTTGTAGAAATGCATCACCAGGAAATGCTTGCCGATGTCATTATCAAACTTGGAGCTGACCCGCAATATAGGACCATAGGCCCAAACAACGTGGAAACATATTGGAGCGCATCGTATATAACATACGGTACAGCTCTTTGTGACCGTATTTCAGCTGATATTGCCGGTGAGTGGTCAGCTATAGCCAACTACCGAAGGCACCAGAGCATCATTGATGACCCATATATTAAGGCTGTGTTGGAAAGAATCATCTTGGATGAAATGCATCACATTACGTTATTTAACCAGGTATTATATCAATACTGCCGTCCGGTGTAGCGGCAGAACGGTAGCGGTACCGGTATCGAGGATAAGACTAAATAAATAATAAAAGCCCCACCAGGATATGGCCGGGCAGTTATTATTACTCATTTATTATTCATTCTTTTTCATTTTTAATTTCGCTTGCTGTTTCTTTAATAATTTTCATGATCTGGTTCATCATTTCCTGGAAATTATTTTGGGCCTCGGAGAATTCTTTAATCGTTCTGTTTTCCATGAACTTCAGCTGAACATCCTCATATTCCCTGGTTTCTTCTTTAGTCAGGGTCTGTCCCTTTTTTTGTTTTTCCTTTTGCAACTGCTGAAGTTCGTGAAACCTTTTTAATAATGCCTGGGCATTGGGGTCGCCGATCATTGCATTTTCAGCTCTTTTAACTTCCTTGAACTCATCTGATTCCGTAATGCTTCTGCCAAGTTCAGCCGCTTTTTCAAAGACCAATTTAGACAATGGTACCGCCTCCCTTTCGGTTATGTTTAGGACAATTAGTTCTAATATCCAATTATTGCACACAAATGTATTATAACATGTTAAAGTGTGTTGTCCAAAGTCGTGACGTGATTTTATCCTTTATGAGTTTATATCCGGCCATTAATTGGGGACGAGTAAAAAGCGCTCAATAATGAAACTATTGGGCGCGCTTTTTTTTGAATAATGGTTTTGGGGGTTAACAAGAGACGGCATTCTGATATAATTGATGTGTTAGAAAATTGTTGCGGGAGATGAATTATGCCCAAAGACTATGTGTTATTTGATTTGGACGGAACTCTGCTCGACTCGCTGCCGCTGATCGAAAATTCATTCAGGTATACTTTTAAACAGTTTGGTATCCCCTGGCAAAACGGCGCGGTAATGAAGACCGTGGGCCTGCCCCTCAGAGAGGCTTGTAAGCAATTTGCAAGGGAGAAATGGCGGGAATTTTTTAATTGTTATATTCAGTACCAGTTGCAAATTCATGATGATTTTATCCGTGCTTTTCCAGGTACAACAACGGCACTGGCACAAATTAAAACCATGGTGAAAGGGATGGGGGTTGTGACTTCCAAGCGCCGGATCATGGCGGTGCGGGGAACTGAAGTAACAGGCTTGGATCAATTTTTTGAACACATTGTGTCGTTGGAAGATGTAGATAAACCCAAGCCCGATCCTCAGCCGGTGCAGCGCTGCCTGGAATTCTTTGGGGCAAGACCCCGGCAGGCGGTTTTTGTTGGAGATAGTTATTATGATATAGAATCAGGGCATAATGCCGGTGTTATTACGGTGGGGGTAACCTGGGGCATGGCGGCACGGGATGAATTGGAGGCAGCAGGCTCAGACTTCGTGGTAGACTCATGGAGCCAACTCATATCGGTTTTGAATGAAGTAAAGTGAAATAATTTTACAAATTATCCCAGGTGCCTGACACCTCAGTCTGGAATCGTATCTGACAGTTCTACCCATTCAGTCAGATAGTTTTCCAGTTTCTTGCGTAATTCCTCCAGGTCTCTGTTTTTTTGCCGGTATGCTTCATGGTCGCCGTATACTTCCGGCTGGTATAATTCATTTTCTATTACCTTGATCTCTTCTTCCAGTGAGCAGATTAAATCTTCTAATTCCGCATACCGGCGCAATTTGTTTCTTTCCTCACGTTGAACTTTTTTGCGGCGGAGGTAATTACTTTTCCCCTCCGTTACCGTTTTCTCTTCAGTTGAATCCAATGAGGCTAATTCTGTTTTTTTACTTCGATAATAGTCATAATCACCCTGGTAGCTTTGAATGCCGGTTTCGGTTAATTCAAAAACCCTGGTTGCTATCTTGTTAATAAAGTAGCGGTCATGAGAGATAAATAAGATCGTACCCCCAAAACCTGCCAGCGCCTCTTCCAGGGCCTCGTTGCTTAATATATCCAGATGATTGGTGGGTTCGTCCAGCAATAGTAAATTGGCCCGCCCGCAAATGAGTTTGGCTAAAGCAAGCCTTGATTTTTCACCGCCACTTAAATTACCAACCAATTTATGGGCATCGTCACCTGTGAAAAGAAACTTGCCCAGTACGGTGCGCACGTCTTGCTCATTTAGTTCAGGAAAATCATCCCATAATTCATTGATAACCTGTTTTTCGTAATTCAAGTTGGTCTGTTCCTGGTCGTAGTAATTTTCCTGGACATGATATCCCTTTCTGATTGTTCCAGACAGCGGTGCTAAAGCACCGGCTATGGTTTTTAATAATGTGGTTTTACCTGTTCCGTTAGGTCCCAGCAGGGCTATCCGCTCGCCACGGTAAATGGTAAAATTGATATTGCGGCTAACCGGTTTCCCGCTGTAGCCCACGCATAATTCTTTGACCATAAGAACTTCCTTGCCGCTCTGACGGGATGACTCCAAAGCTAATGAAATTTTACGATTATCCGTTGTTGGTCTTTCCAGTGGCTTAATTTTATCAAGTAATTTTTGTTTGCTTTTGGCCCTGCCGGCTGTTGAAGCCCGGGCTATATTGCGGCGCACAAAGTCCTCCAGGTGCGCAATTTCTTCCTGTTGCTTTTTGTATTGCTTGGCCCGGCGCTCCAATTCTTCTGCTTTAGCTGTCAGATAGCGTGAATAATTTCCGGTGTATCTGGTTAGGCTGCAAAACTCAAGTTCGTAGATGGTCTGCGCCAGGGTGTCTAAAAAGTAGCGGTCATGGGAGACTGTAAGAATTGCGCCTGGGTAAGACTGAAGAAATTTTTCAAGCCAACCCATGGTTTCCAGATCAAGGTAGTTCGTTGGTTCGTCCAGAATCAACACATTGGGCTTGGTCAAAAGCAATTTCGCCAGCGCCAGCCTGGTCTTTTCACCGCCGCTTAAATTATCGACCGGTGTTTGATAGTAGTCTTCGGTAAATTTAAGGCCATGCAAAACGCTGCGCAGGGTAGCCTCATATTCATAGCCGCCGTTTCGACTAAAACTTTCGCGGAGAAGGGTATATTCCTCAGTGATCTTATTTAATAAAGCCTGGTTGGATGTAACATTCGGCGCGCTCATTTTTTCTTCCAGAACTCTCAATTGGTTTTCCTGATGAATTAGCCCGGCAAATGCGTCAAGCATTTCATCCCAAACCGTGCGGTTGCATTCCTGCCCTCCGCCCTGGGCCAGGTAACCTATGCTAACGCATTTGGGGCGAATTATCTCACCTGCATCGGGCTGAAGGTTACCGGTAATGATTTTCAGCAAGGTGGTTTTTCCGGCGCCGTTACGGCCAACCAGTCCGACCCGTTCTCCTTCTCGTATGGATAATGTAGCGTCTTTCAACACGTCAACGCTGCCAAAAGATTTATAGATATGAGTTGCCTGTAAAACTATCACTTTAATGAATCACTCCCACACGCATAAAGTTTACCCTATTTGTGCATTGAAGAAAAGTTTTATCTAAATTTAGATGCTTTTTTCACAATCTGCAGGAAAAATTAAATTGGGCGTCGAAACAATCATAACATGACATTAGCTAGTGGGCAGGGTGTCCATTTTTAACCGGTTGCCCGCCTGGTTGTTTATTCTACAGAGGGATTGCCTTAAAACATTGCATATTGTATTAAGCCTTGGGCAACGGTATGCAATTGTAAAAAACAAACAGTAATTTAGGCGATATTTTTCGTGTATGAATGTGTTGCACTCCTCTGTTTAGAATGATAATATATTGCTAGTGCCAAAAAGCTTTTAACCCTAAAAATATAATTAGAGATTTTTTAGGGGAGAATAAGAAAATTATATGCTAAATTTATGCGGAGGTGAGATTATGGCTTTTATCGAAATAGGTGGAAAGCAAATCGAGCTTGATGAAGACGGTTTCGTGGTTAACCCGGATGAGTGGACTGATGAAGTCGCTATTATGTTCGCTGAAGGCGAAGGTATCAAGGAACTTACTGAAGACCACTGGAAAGTAATCCGTTACCTGCGCGATTACTACAAGCAATTCCAGGTTGCTCCGATGGTAAGGAAAATGTGCAAACAAACCGGATACAGCTTGAAGCAGATTTACGAACTGTTTCCGTCCGGCCCAGCCAAGGGCGCTTGCAAACTAGCTGGCTTACCCAAGCCGACTGGTTGCGTATAATAAAGACCAACCGACCCACCCGGTAATAAAGGGTGGGATTTTTTATTGACAAAAAACGGGATGGCAATTAAAATAGTAATGAACATTAGTTCAATACTTGACAGAAGGAGTTGTATTGGTCGTGAAAATAGCTATTCCGTCCGAATATGGCCATGTTAACCAGCATTTTGGCATGAGTAAGGAATTTACTATTGTTGAGTTGGATGGAGATAAAATCGTCTCACAGAAAATTGTTTCCTCAGAAAACCTTCAGCACAATCATTCCGGCCTTGCCGGCCTAATGAAAGATGAGGCTGTGGATGCTGTTATCGTAGGAGGCATTGGCGCGCACGCTTTACGGGCGCTTGAGGAAACCGGGTTAAAGGTGGTCAGCGGGGGCAGTGGTAAAATTGGAGATGTTGTGGCCAGATTCGCCCGCGGTGAGCTGACGGGCCGGCCGCAAGGCTGCAGCCATCACCATGGGGACCATCACCATCACGCAGGCGGTTGCCATCATAGTTAAATTCCATAGCCTGCCAGGATGCCAATTATAGTTAAAAATATGCCGCAACCTATTAACAGAGCAATTTTCTTCACCTTGGCATCCCAGTGTTGAGGCCTGAAGCCGGGCCACTTTCCAGTGCCGGCTACATGCAGCGTCAATAGTAGTATCCCGGTGGTCAAAATACCCAGTCCGGAGATCATAAACAAAAAACTTGTTAAGATCATTGGATAGCCCTCGCTAGATGCAATTGATTACATTAATAATAACTTATTCCTCAAATTTGTAACAGTAATAAAAATCTGAGTAAGTGTTGGTTCCATTAGACGGGTTAACAAATAACACCCTTTAGGGGTGTTTTTTTTTCCTCGCTTTATTATATAATGTATAAGGGACAAGTTCGAATTGCGTCAGGCTTGTTTATATTGCAACAGATCACCCAGTGATTGTAGAAAGGATGATGATAATAAAATGCTGCCGCTTATCAAGTTGCATCAAGCTGTAAGCCAGGCGGAGGAAAACGGCTTGTTTGACCAGTTGGACAAAGTGTACGAACAGCTTCCTGAAACCGAATGTGACCGCTGCGCCACTTGCTGTACCGTGCCTCAGCCAGCCTATATTATTGAATACCTTAATATGTTCCGCCATGTCAACAAAAATATGCCGGAAAAATGGCCGGATATATTGGCTGGTGCTGTTCGGTATTATTTTCTGGAGCTTGTAGATATTAACCAGCGGTGCCCGTTTCTTGACGAGAAAAATGAATGCGGGGTTTATGAAGTCAGGCCCTTTACCTGCCGTATATTCGGGCTTATGGGCAAGCCCAAAACAAATGATCAGGCACTTCGTAATATGAGAAAACTGGCTGAGAATTACCGTACTGAACATGGTATTGAGCTGCCCCCGGAGATAGTGGAATATCAAATGCCGGTTTGTGACCGGGTAAAGGTGAAAAGCGGGCAAAATAAAAAGCCCGCCGAGTTGATTCATTTGCTTTCTGCTGATATCGGCCAGCTTGAAACTTTGTTTGTGCCTATGGATGTGGTTGAAAGCCAGTTTACATTTGTGCCTTACGTGAATCACCTTGTTCTGAGCGTGGTGAGCGAAGGTGCCAGAATCCGCCGCCCTAAAGTAATGAAAGAGTTTCTGGAAAACGGAAAAAGTGACCTGCTGCAGGGATATATTGAAAAATATGCGAGGACATCATTTTGATGTCCTCTTAAATCTTTATGGTATGTACTGGCGAGGGCTTTTAAGGGTTGTCAATAATATGGATTCGTGCTATATTTTTAGTAACGTGCATGTGTATACAAAATAATAAGAATGACATATCTAGTAAGCCTTTCATGTGCATAGATTCACAATGGGTGCTATTGTACTTTTCGCCACAAAAAATTATAAATTTTTTCCTCAATAAAAAAGAAGGAAGAAATAAGTTTGTGTCTAATTTCATTTAATAGGGTTTTAGCTAACAACATTTTATTGTAACAGCAATTTGAAAAACTGATTAGCAACCGGCCGACAAAAATAAAAAAAGCCGGATTCCTTAATTTAAACAGAGTAGATAATTTAATTAGGGAGAAAGTTTTCAGATTGGGAGATTGGGTTTTCATTAGGAACATTTTTGTTCCTTGGTTGCAAAATTAAATTAAAACAATTTAGGAGGGAAAACATTTATGGCGTTACCCAAACCACACGGCCCGGAAGGGAAACTAATGCCCCTGCTGCTTTATGGCGAGGAAAGAGAAGCTGAAATTAAACGGGCGGAAGGTCTGCCCAAGGTGTACATGAGCTCCAGGGAAACATCCGACGTACTGATGCTTGGTATCGGCGCTTTCACACCTTTAAAAGGCTTTATGAAGAAAGATGATTACACCGGCTGCGTATTTGACCTTAAGATGACTGACGGTACTATGTGGCCGATGCCTGTCACCCTGTCCATCACTGGTGAAGAAAAAGATGCCATTGGCCTTAAAGAAGGTATGGAAGTTGCCCTTTATGACAGGGCTTCTGAAGAGCTTTATGCAACCATGCTGGTAGAAGAAATCTACACCTACGACAAAGAAGCCGAGTGCCGCGAAGTATTTAAAACTCTGGACGCCGAAGGACACCCCGGTGTGGCCAGCGTTATGAAACAGGGTGAATTCAACCTGGGCGGCCCCATCAAGGTTTTGAACGAAGGTGTATATCCTCAAAAGTACCCCAAATATTACCTGTATCCTGCAGAAGCCAGGAAACTGTTTGAAGAAAAAGGCTGGTCCAATGTTGTTGCGTTCCAAACCAGGAACCCAATGCACCGCTCCCACGAATATCTCTGCAAGTTTGCACTGGAAAGCGGTCTGGTGGACGGCTGCTTCATCCACGCCATCGTTGGTGCCCTGAAGCCTGGCGATATTCCGGGGGAAACTCGTGTCAAGTGCTATGAAGTGCTGGTTGACAAGTACTTCCCGAAAGAGAACATTGCTCTGGGCGTATATCCTATGGAAATGCGTTACGGTGGCCCCCGTGAAGCCCTGCTGCACGCTGTATTCCGCCAAAACTGGGGCTGCAAATACCTCATTGTTGGCCGCGACCATGCCGGCGTAGGTGACTACTACGGACCGTTTGATGCTCAGAAAATTTTTGACACTTTGTGGGAAGGCGCCTTGGAACTGAAGCCCATGTTGATCGCCTGGACCTTCTATTGCTACAAGTGTCAGAGCATGGCCAGCCAGCGCACTTGCCCGCACGGTCCGGAAGATCGCTGCGTGGTTAGCGGCACCAAGTTCCGCCGCATGATGCAAGAAGGAGAAGAAATTCCCAAGGAGTTTGGTCGTCCCGAAGTTATGGAAATCCTGCGTGAATACTATAAGACTGCTGAAAAAGTCGAAATTAAAAAGGGTGCATACGAAGATATCCCTGGTCCCCAGAAGTAAAAACAGCAATAAAAACTGTGCCAGGTGGGCCCGGGCGGCACTCCTGGCACAACGCAAAATACTTGGTAATATGTGGTCGCAAACTGAATATAATTTTAAAGAATTAGGTTGCCCGAGCACTGCTTAAAGGTAAAAAGTGTCTTAAAAAACACTAATTAATTATCTCATTAAAGAAGGATACCGGGCACCTGTGTCGAAAGTATAATTATTATTAAAACGAGTACGGCTTGTATTCGAGATTGTGATTAACAATGCAATCTAAGTTTTAGCTATGACACACAAGGTGTTTAATGGGCCTGAAGTGTCGGAGTTTTATTGACACAACGGGTTGCTCCATAGCAATGCCGGATTGAAAACCAGTTTGGGGAGGTGGTTTGGAAAAAGGGTGTAGAAGTTACACCACAGCGAAATTTAACTGTACTTTGTTTTGACAGGTGAAAAGGGCTAGGAGAGAAAAGGTTGAATATTTTTCTCTAGGTTAACATCCGACACGTGACATCAATTTCTACAATCAGCAAAGGCTGAACTGTAGAAACTTATTAACAAATAGGGAACGGGAGGTTGAATTAATGCCAACTTTTGTAATGACCGAGAAATGTGACGGCTGCAAGGGTAAAGACAAAACTGCTTGCATGCATGCATGCCCCAATGATTTAATGGTGCTGGACAAAGAAAAAATGAAGGCTTACAACCGTGACCCCTGGCATTGCTGGGAGTGCCTTTGCTGTGCAAAAGCTTGCCCGCAGCAAGCCATGGACCTGCGTGGTTACGCTGACTTCGTGCCGATGGGCGCCAGTGTAACTCCTCTGAGAGGTTCTGACAATATTATGTGGACCATCAAGTTCAGGGATGGTATGGTCAAGCGCTTCAAGTTCCCCATCAGGACAACTGAAGAAGGTACTGCGGTTCCTGGCGGCGACTTTGCGGAAGGCGCCGGCGACCTGAACAGCCAAGCTCTGTTCACTGAGCCTGCATCCCTGCTGATGGACGAAGTGCCTACTATCAAGAAGTAATTGCGACCTAATTGTAAATTTAAAGAACTTTACGGAGGAGGTTTATATTAATGCCAATGAATTTTGAAACTGTAGAAGTCACCACTGACCTTCTGATCGTGGGCGGCGGTATGGCAGCTTGCGGCGCGGCAGTGGAAGCATCTTACTGGGCAAAGAAACAAGGTTTGAAAGTAACTCTCGTGGACAAGGCTTCCATGGACCGCAGTGGTGCTGTGGCTATGGGTCTGTCTGCTATTAACCAATACCTCGGCGTAGGCAAAGGCAAAAACACTGTTGAGCAGTATGTTGAGTATGTTAAAAACGACCTGATGGGCATTGCCCGTGACGACCTCGTTTACAACATCGCCCGCCACGTTGACGGAACAGTTCACCTGTTTGAAAAATGGGGTCTGCCCATTTGGAAAACTGAAGATGGCGAATACGTAAATGAAGGCCGCTGGCAGATCATGATCAATGGTGAATCCTACAAGGTCATCGTTGCTGAAGCTGCTAAGAACGCTCTTGGCATGGACAACATTTACGAGCGCGTATTCGTGATCGAGCCTCTGCTTGATGGCGACAGGATTGCCGGCGCTGTTGGTTTCAGCGTTCGCGAAAATAAATTCTATGTATTCAAGGCTAAAGCCGTTCTGGCTGCCATGGGCGGTGCCGTTGGCGTATTCAAGCCCCGCTCCACCGGTGAAGGTCTTGGCCGCTCCTGGTATCCTCCGTTCAGCACCGGTTCCAGTGCCTACTTCACCATCCGTGCCGGCGCTGAAATGACATGTCAGGAAGTCCGCTTCATCCCGGTTCGCTTTAAGGATGCATACGGCCCGGTTGGCGCCTGGTTCCTGCTCTTCAAATCCAGAGCCACCAACGCATTCGGCGGCGAATACATGGTTGAGCGTAGAGACGAACTGCAAAACTGGGCTCCTTACGGCCTGGTCAAGCCGATTCCGGCCAACCTGCGTAACTACCTCGGCATGCTGGACGAAAGTGAAGGCAAAGGCCCTCTGTTCATGAGGACTGAAGAAGCCATCGCCAAGCTCGCCGATGCATATAAAGATGATCCAAAGGCCTTCAAGAAGAAAATGAAGGAACTGGAAGCCGAAGCTTGGGAAGACTTCCTTGATATGACTATCTCCCAGGCCCTGCTGTGGGCTGCTACCAACACCCAGCCGGAAGAGAAATCCTCCGAAATCGCAGCTGCTGAACCTTACTTCATCGGTTCGCACTCCGGTGCATCCGGCGCATGGGTATCCGGTCCTGAAGACATCGCTCCTCCTGAGTACTTCTGGGGCTATGCCAACATGACCACCGTTAAGGGTCTGTTTGCCGCTGGTGATGCTTCCGGCGCTTCCAGCCACAAGTTCTCCTCCGGCTCCCACGCTGAAGGCCGTATTGCTGCCAAGGCTGCCATCAAGTTCATCGTTGAGAACAACACTCAGCCCAACGTTGACATGGCCAAAGTGGAAGAGCTCAAAGCTGCCACTTACAAGCCTCTGGAACTGTACGAAGCCAATAAAGACTTCACCACCGATCCCGAAGTCAACCCTGCTTACATTAAGCCTAAGATGTTCATGTTCCGCCTGCAGAAATTGATGGATGAGTATGTTGGCGGCGTGACCGCGAACTTCTCCACCAACCAGGCTAAACTTAACAGGGCTATGGAACTGCTTGGCTTCATGAAGGAAGACGCTGAGAAACTGGCTGCGAAAGACCTGCATGAACTCATGAGGTGCTGGGAAAACATTCACCGGATGTGGCAGGCCGAATCTCACGTTCGTGCTGTGATGTTCCGTGAAGAAACCAGGTGGCCCGGTTACTACTTCCGCGCTGACCTTCCGAAGATGGATGAAGAAAACTGGCTGTGCTTTGTCAACCTCAAGTGGGATCCCGCCACTGGCCAGTGGGATGTATTCAAGAAGCCTGTAATTCGTCTGTTTGAATAGTTAGCGGAAAGGGGACACACCTCGTCCCCAATTAAAAACAAATGATCTCTCCCCATGTCCCGGGCGAGATCAAGTAACTCTTCAAATGTGCCATCCACGGCGCAAAGAGGGCCCGTAGCCGATGGCCACGGGTCCTTTGCGCTGTGAAATAGTTGGGGACATTCCCCAGACGGTGTATCCCCTTCCCATTTAAGGAGTTGCTAAACAGCCCTGGCTGAGTCGCGCTTGTAGGGACTGGGCAATTTTTTACCGAGGTAAATGCAATTTTGCCAGGCGTCCTTACAGGCCGCCTGGAGTTTTTTTTAATCCCGGCCTTCGGGTAGCCTAAAATATAAAGCTTTTGTCGGTTATTTGCTAAACTAACCGGCTAACTAGCAGTTAAAATAACTTGGGGCAGAATAATCTAAGACGGGAGAAATGGCGTGGTGATAAATTATGGCAAATAAAAGTATATTAGTTGTCGGGGGAGGAATCAGCGGCCTTACCGCAGCTGTGGAAGCAGCTGAAGTAGGTAACGAGGTTTTCATTATAGAGAAAAACCCGTATCTGGGCGGCAGGGTTAGCCAGCTTAACCAGTACTTCCCCAAGCTTTGTCCACCCAACTGTGGACTTGAAATTAACTTCCAGCGTATTAGAAAAAACCCCAAAATAAACTTCTTTACCATGGCAGAAGTTGAGAGCATATCCGGCCAGGAAGGTAATTTTGAAGTTACCGTGAAAATTAATCCCCGTTATGTCAACGAAAAATGCACAGCCTGCGGCAAATGCGTTGAGGCCTGCCCGGCCGAAAGAGCCAACACTTTCAACTACGGAATGGATAAAACCAAAGCGGTTTACCTGCCCCACGAATTTGCGTTCCCCATGAAGTATGCTATCGATGACCAAGCGTGTAAGGGCGCCGGGTGCGGTAAATGCGCTGAGGCCTGCGAGTATGGGGCTATTGAATTGGGCATGCAGGCTAAAACCATGAAGCTTAACGTGGGCTCCATAATATGGGCCACCGGCTGGACTCCGTATGATGCCGGCAAGCTCAGCTATTACGGTTTCGGCAGATACGACAATGTAATTACCAACGTAATGATGGAAAGGTTGGCCGCATACAACGGCCCGACCAAAGGCAAAATTGTGCGCCCGTCCGACGGTAAAGAAATTAAGAGTGTGGCATTTATTCAGTGCGCCGGCTCGCGTGATGAGAACCACCTTAAGGCTTGCTCCAACGTATGCTGCTTGGCCTCGCTGAAACACGCCACTTACATCAGGGAGCAGTACCCCGATGCCGAAATCTGCATTTATTATATTGATATCAGGGCTCGTGGCAAGTATGAAGACTTTTTCACCAAGGTGCAGGAAGAAGCCAACATCACCCTGATTAAAGGTAAAGCCGGCGAAGTTAAACAAGATCCGGAAACTAATCAGTTAATTGTCATTGCAGAGGATCAAATTGAGCAGAAGGTAATTGAGAAGAAGTTTGACCTCGTTGTGCTGGCAACCGGAATGGCTCCCAATACTTCCATGGCGCAAATACCCTGCGAAGCCGCCTACGACGAAGATGGCTTTGTGGCTGCAGCGGCGCCTGGAATATATGCCACCGGTTGCACCAAGAGTCCGTTGGATGTTGCCTCAGCTGTAAGGGATGCTACCGCTACAGCGCTCAAGGCGATTCAATCTACGGTGAGGGGGCAACAATAATGGAAAAGAAAATAGCTGTCTATATTTGCACTGGCTGCGGAATTGGCGAGGCCCTGGACATCGATGCTCTGTCCAAGGTAGCAACAGGTGAATACAAAGCTCCAATTTGTAAGCAACATGGTTTTCTTTGCGGCCAGGAAGGCGTAGAGTTGATCAAAAATGATATCGAGGCTGAAGGAGCTAATACCATAGTTATAGCCGGCTGCTCCTCCAGGGTCAACTATGATGTTTTTAGTTTCGGACCGGATAAAATTGTGGAAAGATGCAACCTGAGAGAACAAGTTGCCTGGTGCCACCCGGCCGGGGATGAAGACACACAGATGCTGGCTGAAGATTACCTGCGCATGACCCTGGCTAAACTTAAAAATTTGAACCTCCCGGAGCCTTACCAGGTAGAGAATATGTCCAAAACAGTTCTGGTGGTTGGCGGTGGCTTCACTGGCCTTACTGCTGCGCTGGAATCAGCCAAGGCAGGCTATCAGACCGTGCTGGTGGAAAAAGAAGCCACGTTGGGCGGCTACGTGGGTAAAATGTACAAGCAAGTACCCATGAAGGCTCCCTTTACCGAGCTCGAAGAAAACGGAATACCTGCCTTAATTAAGGCAGTTGAAGATGCCGGGGTTAAGGTTTACACATCAGCTACTCTTGAAAAAACTGCCGGTGCCCCCGGGATGTTTGACGTTACCATAAACCAAAACGGCAGCACAGTGGAAGAGCGGGTAGGCGCCATCGTCCTGGCTACCGGCGCTAAACCGTATGATGCCGATAAACTTGGGCATCTTGGTTATGGCAAGTATGAAAATGTAATTACCCAGGCCCAGTTTGAAGAAATGGCTGTGGCAGGCAAACTGGAAGCCAGTAAGGTTGCGTTTATCCAATGTGCCGGTTCCAGGGACAAGGAACACCTGCCCTACTGCTCGGCTGCTTGCTGTATCGAATCCATGAAGCAGGCTCTTATAGTTAAGGAAAAGAATCCTGAAGCCAACGTATATATTTATTTCAAAGACATTCGCTCTAACGGCCAGTATGAGCACTTCTACAAGAAGGCTCAGCAGGAAGGCGTCATCTTTATCAAGGGTGATGTAACCGAAATAGCGGAAAACGATGGAACACTGACTATAACTGCTGATGACCATACCATGGGGACCCAGTCCGAGGCTGACGAGTTTGATCTCGTGGTCCTGGCCAACGGTATGGTTCCGTCTGCGGCGCTGGGTGATGTGGTAGAAGAGCCGGCGCAGGATGAGGCAGCTGCCGCTGCTGAAGAGCCGAAGGCACAGGCCCCCACGATTATCAAGGCTAATTTGCTGAACCTGGCTTACAGGCAGGGCCCGGAACTGCCGGCACTAAAATACGGTTTCCCCGATTCGCATTATATCTGCTTCCCATATGAAACCAGGCGTACCGGTATATATGCGGCCGGTGTTGTGCGCGCTCCCATGGATATGCTTTACGCCCAGGAGGACGCCGTGGGCGCTGCGCTGAAAGCGATCCAGTGCATTGAAGCAACCGCCGTTGGCCAGGCGGTTCACCCGAGATCCGGTGATATGTCCTTCCCGGAATTCAACATGACCCGCTGCACCCAGTGCAAACGCTGTACCGAGGAATGCCCGTTCGGCGCCATTAACGAAGACGAAAAAGCCAATCCGCTGCCAAACCCGAGCCGCTGCAGAAGGTGCGGCACCTGTATGGGCGCTTGCCCCGAGCGGATTATTTCCTTCAAGAACTACTCTGTGCCCATGATCGGCAATATGGTCAAGGCCATTGAAGTGCCCGAAGAAGCGGATGAGAAGCCCAGAATTCTGGTATTCGCTTGTGAAAACGATGCTATTCCGGCCCTTGACATGGCAGGGTTGAACCACTTGGAATACAACCCGTGGGTAAGGATAATTCCAGTGCGGTGCCTGGGGTCCTTGAACCTGGTCTGGATCAATGACGCCATGGCCAAAGGCTTTGACGGCGTATTGCTGATGGGCTGCAAGCACGGTGATGATTACCAGTGCCACTTCATGAAGGGCAGCGAGTTGGCGGAAATCCGCCTGTCCAAGATTTCTGAAACACTCAACCGTCTTGGCCTGGAATCCGAGCGCGTGCGGGCTACCACAGTAAACATTATGGACTATGATAAGATTCCGGCCATGCTGGATGAGTTTGCCGCTGAATTGGAAGAACTCGGGCCCAACCCGATGAAAGACTTCCAGTAAAAAACAATTTGCTGGATTTTAGTTAAAGATATCCGGTTGTTTGGAAATAAAGATAGAGGGGCGGCCGCAACCAGGGCCGTCCCACACTCCTTTAAAAAATAGAAAGGGAGTATGTTCTTAATATGGAACAAAACAATAAACCTGTTAAATATGATTTGAATTTTGCCCGGGAGATTTATAATTTAGAAAACGGTTCTTATATCAAGCAATGTATGCAGTGTGGAATGTGCGCAATTTCCTGTGCTACCCGTGAAATCATGGATTATTCGCCAAGGCGCCTGTTTAACCTGATTAAACTGGGCAAAAAGGATGAAGTTATGCAAGCAAATACCATGTGGAACTGCACATCCTGCTGCACCTGCAAAGCGCGCTGCCCCAGAGGGGTGCCGATTATCGATGTTATGCATGATCTGAAAAAATACGCAATTCAAAATGGTTACGCAGATTACCCGCAAGCGGCCTTCTATAAGGCGTTTTGGGCTGAAGTGGCCGGCCGGGGTAAGGTTTTTGAGGGTGGAGTTACTGCTAGGTATTACCTGCTCCGCGGACTGGACGAAGTTAAGAAGGCCATGGCCATGAAGGACGTGGGCCTGAAAATGCTCAAGCATAAAAGGATGCCTTTGTTCCCGCCCAAGAAAATTAAGGGCCTGGGCAATCTGAAGAAAATTATTAAAAAGGCGCAGGAAATTGAGCGGAGGGAGGCCAGATGATGAAATATAGCTTATATCCCGGTTGTTCTATGGAAGCAACTGCACAGGCCAACCTGAAATCAATAATTGCTGTGGCCAAGGCTCTGGACCTGCACCTGGAAGAAATTCCCGACTGGAACTGCTGTGGCGCCACTGTGGCCTCGGGTGTGGTTGGGGACTTTACTCAGCAGGTAATGACCGCCCGTAACCTGGCCATAGCCGAAGCAAAAGGCCTGGATGTGGTTGTGGGCTGCAGTTCATGTTACCTCAGCCTGGCCGTAACCAACAAGCGCTTTAAGGAAGATGAACACTTTAAAGCAAAGGCTAACGAGGCGCTGGCAGCCGGCGGCTACAAGTATGACGGATCGCTAAGAGTGCGGCAGTTCCTGGAAGTGGTAATAAATGATGTCGGTTTTGATAAAATCAAAGCAAGAGTTAAAAAACCGCTGGCTGGATTAAAGGTGGCAGGATATGTTGGCTGCCAGACGGTAAGGGCGATCCCTTACGAATTTGACGATCCGGAGTATCCCGTTCAGATGGATAAATTGATGGAAGCACTTGGCGCAACAGCTACTAAATTCCCCATGAAGGCTCGCTGCTGTGGTAGTTCCAACGCCATCGCCGCAACGGAAATAGTGATTGATCAAGCTTATAAGATTTTTGAATCAGCCAGCGAAGGTGGAGCGGACGTTATTGCAACTCCCTGCCCTATGTGCCAGTTGAACCTGGATGCCTATGAGCAGATGGTAAATCAAAAATACGGAACCAATTTTAGCCTGCCGATCCTGTTTTTCACCCAGTTGATGGCTGTAGCATTTGATTTGCCTGCTGACGCGCAAGCACTAAGTTATTGTATTAATTCACCTTACCAGGCGCTGGCAAGCTATGGCGTCGCAAGATAAAGTAGTAAATACAATAAGGACAAATGTCGGGATCTAGCTCTCCGCAAAAAAGGGGAGCTTTTATTTTTCCTGACTTTATCAGGGTGCGACAGGGGGACGGTTCTCCCATGTCGCATTTCTTATCGTATTGTGGTGACAAAATATAATGCACCACCTGAGTGCAATCTTAATGCTGTAGTATCAATATTGCAGATAATTTCACTTGTGGGAAGTTTAAGCTTGTGATAAAATAAGTGCAATAAAGCACAAATATGGTGACTAAAGATAAATTTAATCGTTAGAGAGGACAGGTTTCAAGACTGGATGGCTGAGAATGTAATTTATTACATTGGTTGATTGAAAACAGTAGGGAGGAGGATGTGCAGTTCGAACAAGTATATAGCATCACGAGAGGGTATATTGAAAAATGCGGCAGGATTTTATGTGGATTTTAGTGAATAATTGATTATAATGTCTTTATTGTCAAAGGAGGAATTTATTTGCCCGAACACCTTCAAATTTATTTTGCCACAGCAGTGTTTTTAATTACTTATGTTATTATTGTTTCGGAAAAAATCCACCGGGCAGTTATAGCTCTGGTTGGGGCGGCATTAATTACAATAACAAAAATCTTGGGTCCTGAAGAAGCGGTTCACGCCATAGATTTTAATACTATTGGTTTACTGGTGGGGATGATGATAATCGTAGGTATTACCCGCCAGACCGGCGTGTTTGAATATTTGGCAATCAAGGCTGCGAAAAGCTCCAAGGGCCACCCTTTAAAAATAATGGCGGCGCTTTCACTGGTAACCGCCGTGCTATCGGCCTTTTTGGACAATGTAACGACTGTGCTGCTTATCGTTCCGGTTACCTTTGCTATAGCGCAAAAACTAAGGATCAGCCCCATACCCATATTGATAGCAGAAATTATATCTTCAAATATTGGGGGTACAGCCACACTAATCGGCGATCCGCCCAATATTATGATCGGTAGTGCAACGCACCTTGGATTCATGGATTTCATTATTAACCTTACACCAATTATAGTGGTCATATACGTAGTTACGCTGACGTTGCTCCGTTTTATATACGGTTCTCAACTCGCTGCAGATCCGGAACGTCAAAAATCAATTATGGAATTAAATGAACGAAATGAGCTGAAGGATATCAAGCTGCTTCGCAAATGTTTAATTGTCCTGGTGCTGACTATATTGGGTTTTGTTTTGCATCAGTATGTAGATCTTGAATCTTCTGTCATTGCCTTAACCGGTGCCAGCCTGCTTCTCTTGATCAGCAAGGAGGACCCTGAGCACGCGCTGCATGCAGTGGAATGGCCAGTAATATTTTTCTTTATTGGTTTATTTGTGCTGGTGGGCAGTCTGGAAAAGGTTGGCGTTATCGAAGCCATCGCCAGGGCCTCACTTGATATAACCGGCGGAATTATGATCCCAACGGCTATGCTAATCCTCTGGTTGTCGGGGATCGCTTCGGCTTTCGTAGATAATATTCCATTCGTTGCCACCATGATTCCGTTGATCAAGGATATGGGCCAACTAATGGGTGTTACTGACCCAACTGCCCTGAATGTATTCTGGTGGGCGTTATCCCTTGGAGCCTGTCTGGGTGGCAACGGCACTATTATAGGCGCGTCAGCCAATGTTGTAGTCATTGGCATGGCAGAAAAGCGGGGAGTCCCAATCACCTTTATGAACTATTTCATAGTGGCGTTTCCATTGATGCTGGTATCCCTGGTTTTAAGTTCTGCTTACCTGGTTTTATGGCATATTTATCCTGAAACCATAACTATAATTGTGACCCTGCTATTTGGTGCCCTTGTTGGCTTTGGTGCAATGCCGGTAAACAAGGCACTGGAACGGAGAGCTGTCAAAAAGAAGGGCGGCATTCAGAAATAAATACGATTTTGGAGTACAGAGTCTCTCTTCTCTAGATGTCATGGGAGACTCTTTTTGGTCACGGATGGGACGGTTGAACAGCGAAAGATTATCTCAAACTAAGAGTAAAATTTCCGTTATGCAGTTGGCCGCGTAAATGTTATGTTGCCAGCCCAGGCGCTGCTCGTAATCTTGGAATTCGCGGCGGCGGCCTCATCCTTGAAGACTATGCGGGTAATTTCCCTGAAAATATCAACACTGCGGACCATGCCCACAAGGCGCTTTTTATCTTTAACAGCAACTGCTTCAACCTTATTTTTTACCATGGAATAAGCAGCTTTAAGCAGTGTGTCGTTTATATCAACATGATTTTCAATGGGCTGCATGAAATCCCTAACATTATTATGTACAATTTCCTGGCAGCGTTCGGTTAAAAGACCATCCCAGAAAAAAGCAATCTCAGCTGTCCATAAGTAATATTCATTAACGTTTTTAACAGATCTTTTGAGGTATTGGGGTTCAATGGCCGCAAGCAGTTCGGGGATTCCGAATGTCCCCACCAATTCAAAATTATCGACGATAAAGACACAATTACGCCCGGTTCGGGGTTTGCCCTGGTAGTTATAAGAGTTCAATAAAACTCGTAATACATCTTTAAGGGTAGCTTCGCCAGACACAGTCGGGTAATCATATATTGGAATCATGATATCTTTTACTTTATTTTCATAAGTGTTGGTGTTCTCCATGATTAGGCCTCCTTTCGACGCTATAAAGTGAATTTTATGTTTAAAGTAGTGACAATTTTTCAACTAAAACAATTGTCAAAGGCGCAGGGTTGTGATATTATTAACAAAGATCTTGGTGTTAGTCGTCTTGGAGGAAACATAAACCGGTAATATCCGGCTTATATTTCAGCTAAGGTTTTAATCACCCCCAAAAATATTTATAAACATAGTGACGAAATAGTTAAAAATTTCACAAATGGCTTAGAACCATTATACAGTATATTGTTATAATGTGCAATATTTCACATTTACTTTCTTTTGCGAGCTTATGCTGCATAACCATACGGGCTACAAGGGAATTTGCGCAACGTGCAGAGGGAACTACCGGGGTGCCAAGTCAAAAGTAACAAGAAAATTTTTTAGAAAGTCAATGCGCGCAAGTGATTAACATGCGCGCATTTCTTTGTCTTTTATTATTTATCATTACTGTAAATAGCCGGATAGTGTTTTTTTTTAAGCTTTAAAGTATAATATAAAAAACTATTTCACCAGTTAAGCAGGTGACGTATGGGTAACAAAAAGATTTTTGACCTGCAGGAATATAGGAATGATAAAGATAAACCAGGTGGTAATAACGAGCCATCTTCTGTACAGCCCCGGCTTAAAGCTGGACAAAATGATTGGTTAAACGGGCTGAAATCTTTTATTGTTGAAAAGAAATGGCTATTACTTGGTACTTTGCTGCTTGTTGTAATTTGTTTAATGAATACGCCATACGGCCTAACCGATAAGGGGAAATATGCAATTGGATTGTGGGCCTTTGTAGTAGTATGTTTTTTAACGGAGGCGCTTCCTCTGCCTGTAATTGCAATGGTTATTGGCTGTTACCAGGTTGTGGTGGGAATAGCGGGATTCCAGGAGGTTTCCAGGACCTTTATGGATGATGCTGTAATATTTATTATGGGAGTTTTGATGTTGGGAGCTATGCTTGTTAAGTATAACATTCATAACAAATTTGCCCTTTTCATATTGAAAATATCCGGCACCAGAATTGACAGGGTGGTTTTGGGAATGGTGACTTTTTGCGCGTTAAGCGCCGGGTTTATAACCGAACACGCTGCTGTGACAATAATGTTTCCCATTGGGGTTGGAATTGTATCATTAAGCGGAGGCATTAACAAGGTTCCCAGGTTGGGTAAACTATTGATGCTGGCCATTGCTTACGGAGTAATAATTGGCGGCATCGCCACTCCATCCGGTGGAGCCCGTAATGCCCTGATGCTCAGCTTTTTAAATAACATGGGTATAAACATGGGCTATGGACAGTGGATTTTAATGGCCTTTCCCCTGACATTGATAATGATTATTATAGTGACTTACTGGTTGTTAAAGTTGTATCAACCCGAGGTTGAAGATTTAAAGGATGTAATGGAAAGAATCAAGCGCGAATTGGATGCAGACGGTCCCATGACAGCGAAAGCAAAAGCGGCTATGGCCATTTTCCTCGCCATAGTTGCAGGATGGGTTCTATTTAGCCGGCAGTATGGCGTTGGTAATATTGCCATGATTGGCGTTATCTTGGCGGTTATACTGCGCCTTGTTGATTGGAACTATTTGCAGCAAAAAACACAGTGGGGAGTGGTTGTACTTTATGCCGGGGCAGTTTCAATGGGTAAAATGCTGGTAACAACCGGGGCGGCCTCATGGTTGGCCAAGTTGCTTTTATCCGGGGCAAAGGCCATTGGAATATCCAAAGGGCTTCCGCTGCTGGCTGTAACCACTTCTATAACAGCACTGGTTACCAATACGATGGCTGACGGGCCGACAGTTGCCGTGGTGGGTCCTGTGTTCATCAAGGCAGCGGAATTAGCCGGTACTTCACCGTTGGTTATTGGTGTTGCCACCTCCTTGGGTTCGGCATTTTCGTTTATTCTGGTGATTGCAACCCCAGCAAATGCTATTGTATATGGACCCGGTTTTTTAAAAGCATCTGATTTTCTTAAAGCGGGCAGTTTTTTATTCATTATCTCTCTGGTACTTATTATTGTTGGATTGGCTGGTATTTGGTGGCGTGTTCTGGGTATCTGGTGAACAATTCGGCAACGTTTATTCCTAATGGTTCTAAATATTGCGGCAATTACAAATATAAAAAATACATGGTGAAATATTGCACAAATAAAAAATATGTGGTATAGTTTTTTTAAGCAAAAATTGAGCTAAAATTATTGGAAGGTAAGAAACAAATGAATTAGTGAAAATTTTAACTTTATCAACCGTGGGACAGAAAGTAGTGTGAAAAGTTATTACAAAGTTGGAGACTAGACAGGAAGTTGGTTCAAAGGTGGTGAGGAAATGTTTTTCCGTAAAATTACCAGTAAAAGTAACGGAAAAGAGTACACTTACCTGAAGTTGATTGAAAATTACAGAGAAGGTGATAAAGTTAAACAAAGGGTTATCGCTAACCTTGGAAGTCTGGACAGATTAACGCCGGATAAGGTTAACGGCCTGATAGCCGGTTTGTCAAAAATCTGTGGAGTAGATCAAAAATCTGACAAGATTGAGACAAAGAAGATTTTGCGCTACGGTGAAGTTCTGGCAATACATAAAATATGGGAATTGCTAGGTGTGGAACAAGTTTTTAATAAAATCATTCCAACCCCGGATAATGAGGTTGATGTACCTTTATTGGCAGAGCTAATGGTAATTAACCAGATAATCAGACCTCAACATAAACAGGCAATAAGTGATTGGTACCACTGCCTTTATTTGCCGGATCTGGAGGGTCGGAGTTTATCTCCTCACCACTTTTACCAGGCATTGGACCTAATGGCGGAATTTAAAGAAGAACTTGAAAGCGGCATCTTTAAAAACATTAATAACATGTTTCAAATAAATACGGACCTGGCGTTCTGTCGATTAACCACAGCTGTATTCGAACCGCCACTGCAAGAGGACCTTAATTTGGTATCCTATGGTAAATATATTTTAGGGGAACCCGAAGAATTTGAGAAAATTGATTTGGGATTGCTGGTCAGCAGGGACAGCATGCCTCTGGGGCATAGAATTATCAGGGAGAATACAGAGGAAGTGGAATACAAAGCGGTACTGGAATACTTGAGGCGTAATTTTGGAATTGATAGATGCATTTTTGTCGGCGACCGCAGTATCCTTGGCAACCCGGCCTTGGAGATTTTAGTAGCTCATGGCTACGAATATATTATCGGACGCAAACACATGGTTGATCAAGATCATGATTTGTTTATAGGAGAAATGAAATCAGGTTTAAATGGTTTTAGTGAAATTAACGAAGATCTTTGGTTCAAGGAAATAAGAAATGGTGACATAAGATATTTATTATGCTGTAATCCCAGAGCTTCGGAACAAATGAAAAGCATGATTTATGAAAGACTCAATATGATAGATAATCAATTTACCGAGCTTAAGCGGGGGTTAAAAGAAAAACGTGGAGTAAAAATAAATAACCATCGCGTCTTTAAGGATAGTTTTTGCCGTAAATACATTGAGTGGCAATACGATGATTCCACCATGGAATTCTCATATCGATTTAAGCAAGACCAAATTTTGCGGGACATCGCGCTTGCTGGATCGTTTATACTGGAAACCAATAATAACTTCCTCAGGGGGCAAGAAATTGTAAAAGCATATTCAGGGCTTGCTCATATGAGTGAATCGCTTAAAGAAATTAAAAACTTTGAGCCAAGGCAAAATTACCTTTATGCCGAACTTAACTTATCAGCCAATATTTTCGTGTGTGTGCTTGCAGTGGCACTTGAAAAAACACTGGAGCGGATAATGCGTCAAGCCGGCCTGAATTTGGATAGTCGCAAGGCGTTGCTTTTATTGGAAGAGATTAAAGTTGCAATTAATCAATTGGATGGCGAAGAATTTAAATCTACAACCAGCATTACTGAGTCTCAAGAAAAAATTCTTAGCGCCATTGGGATAGTCAGAGACCATCGTAATATTATTTGACGGTTCCGGTTTTTACTCTTATAAAAAGTGGCAACAAAAAGTAACAATATTTTTTTCGGACACATTGTGTAATAATGCACAATATATTTTGCCCTACAATTACATTGGCGGACGTAATTGTAAAAGCAAGCTGTATGTTGGTCTATTCATAAAAATAATAACATAAAACGGTTTATTTTATCAACTGTTTTTGTTAAAAAGTTGTCACTACCCCGAAAACCGGTTGCAAACTGTCAAATGCATATTATTTCACAATAAAAGAGGTGGTGGAAAAATAGCAAATTGGTGTACAAAAAAATAAACTATGCTTGTTTAAAGGCGTTAATGGAATTTTTCTAAAATTAAGGAGGGAAGACAATAATGGGTATTATGAAAAAAATGGCCACAGGGGGCCTGGCCACAGGAAAAATTCTAACAGATTTATCCAGGGCGCAAGCCAACTGGGAGCTTGAAATGAGCCGCGTAATTCTCGGCAGGAGATGGAAATGGTTATTGGTTGCAATGCTGCCTGTTTTGCTCGGCGTAGGCCTGGAAGTGGCCTCGGCTGCCGACCTGCCGGGGTATCTCGGTGGAAGCAAAGGGTATATGCCAAGTTTCGTAACCCTAAATATGTTTATCGGCTCCATATTTGTAGGCCTTATGGCGGGTTTGATCACCGGGGTTATCGGAGCCGGCGGCGGGTACGTGCTTACGCCCGCGCTGATGAGTATCGGTGTTAAAGGTATCATGGCGGTTGGTACCGACCAGTTTCACCTCTTCGCCAAAGCTATCATGGGTACGGTTATTCACAAGAAGATGGGCAATGTAAACTTCTGGATCGCAGTTTGGTTTGTGGTTGGCTCAGTAGCAGGCGCCACCACCGGCGGTATGATTAACCGGGCCATTTACCAGAAGAGTCCCGCCCTGAGTGACGCCTTCATTAGTTTGATCTATGCAATTATACTTGGCATCCTTGGCGCATACGCTCTGTATGACTGGATCAGTTCCAGCAGGAAAAACAAAACTGCCGGTGGTAACGTAACTGAAGCTACGACAAAGTTTGCCAAGTGGCTGCAGGCACTGCCCCTGAAGCCCAGGGTTAAATTCGATGAGGATATCGTTCCCGGTGGGCGCAGCTTGTCGGTTTACCCGCTGATTATCGTAGGATTCATCGTCGGTAATGTGGCTGCCATGATGGGTGTCGGCGGCGGCTTTCTGACCTTCCCGATCTTCGTGTACGGGCTTGGCGTATCGACCTTTACCACAGTAGGAACAGATATTTTGCAAATTATCTTCACCACAGCTTATTCTTCAATCGCCCAGTATGCAGTTTACGGTTATGTGTTCTACAGCGTGGCCATGGGAATGCTGCTCGGTTCACTGGTGGGGGTTCAGATGGGCGCACTGGCAACCAAAGTTCTGAAGGGCTCCACTATCCGCGCCATTTACGCCCTGACAATTATAGCAGGTTTCACCAACAGGATTTGTGCTCTACCGCCCAAACTGAACGATGCCGGTTACCTGTCAATGAGTAAGCAAGGCATGGCTGTTTTGACAAATGTCGGTAATATAGTGTTCTTTGTTCTGGCAGCATTGTTCTCCGTCTGGATTATGGTCTCGTTCTTCAGGGGTGTTGGCAAATTCAGGGAGCAGGCCAGGGCTGAGGCAGAGGCAAAACTGTCCACTGCCACCAACTAAAATAAGGGGGTGTTGAGTAATGATAATAAATAAGAAACAATTTATCACCGGCATTGTGTTGCTGCTCATCTTTACCGCGGTGTTTATAACTATGATGAGCCCGGTAATGAACGGCAAAACGGTAATCCAGGCAGCCGATGACTTGTTCAACCAGCTTACTAAGGGCTCGACCTACAGTATTCCCAAGGTTACTGATAAAGCGGCCAAATTTGAAGGCACCAGCTTCCAGGTTTCAGTAAAAGCTGAAAGCCCGGAAGACGTAGAAAAGTACACCAAGGTTTTTTCAGCCGCTGGCGCGCAGGTTACTCCCGCTGGCGGCAAGGTTAAAATCGCTGGCGATTTGGGCAAAGTATCCGTAGCAGCATTAAACGATGCGGATATAGAATTCAATAACAACGGTGCCCAACTAAAAAGTAAGTACGGAATGGAATCCAGGGAAGTTATCTATTACTGGTATAACGGTTTTAAAGCAATTAGCGCCCAGTATAAACTGGATAATAAAGTAAAGGAATTGGATATAGTAAACAGCGTAATGACAAAAGGACTTGAGCCGGCTTATAATTTCGAAGGAATTCAAGCCGTCAAGGTTAATGAAAGAAGCGGAATCACAACTTTCATGCTGGTGTTCTACGTACTCTACACAATTCTGTATGGCTTTGCGATAATGTATCTCTTTGAAGGATTGGGTATTGTTGCTTCGTCGCACGGTGAAAAAGCGGAGGCATAATGGAAAGGGGACATCCTCTCTATGATACCGGGCTTTAGGGTCGGAGGAATGTCCCCAATACAATGAACTGTCATTGCGAGCGTAGCGAAGCAATCTCAATATGGGATTGCTTCGCTTCTTCTTTTTTAAAATACGCAGGTGGAAATTACAAACATTTTTTGTTAATATATTGGCTAATACAATATACGAGGAGTGGTGGGGTTGTCTCAGGGATACAAGCGTTTTATTTTGCTGGCCGGCCTGGCTGCATTTGTTATGGGCATAATGTTCGCCGGGGGCTGCTTGCTGGTTAATGACTTTAAAGGAGACGAAAAAACGGTACCGCCCGGGTATTCCAGTAATACCCCCGACCAGGGGCTGCCAGGAGTTGGTGCCGGTACAATCGCAGATATAGTAAAAAATTCCGGCCCCGCAGTGGTTAAAATAAGCGTGGAAAAACAAGTTGGCGGGAACAATTATATTGACCCGCTCTGGAATGATCCTTTCTTTCGTAATTTTTTTGGAATACCTGAGAGGCAACAGCCCAGAACCGAATCCGGGCTCGGTTCCGGCTTTATTATTTCAAAGGACGGCTACATATTGACCAATGAGCACGTGATAGACGGCGCAGATAAAATTATGGTTACTGTCCAGGGTGATCAAAAAGATTATCAAGCCAAGTTGATAGGTGCTGATTATGACCTGGACCTGGCAATTTTAAAAATAGATAAAAAAGGTGACATTCCATATTTAAAATTGGGCGATTCTGAAAAAATAGAAGTTGGAAACTGGGTAATTGCCATCGGAAACCCATTTGGCTTTGACCATACAGTAACGGTTGGTGTTATCAGCGCCAAAGGCCGGCCTGTACCCGTTGAAGGCAGGTATTACAAAAACTTGCTGCAAACAGATGCCGCAATTAACCCGGGTAACAGCGGGGGGCCACTGTTAAATTTAAAAGGTGAAGTTATAGGGATTAATACTGCGGTTGCCCAGGCACAGGGAATAGGTTTTGCTATCCCGACCAGCACGGTTAAGGATGTGCGAAATGAGCTGATGCAGAAAGGTAAGGTTATCAGACCCTGGCTGGGCATTCAAATGCAAAACCTAACTCCTGATTTGACAGAATACCTTAATTTAAAAAACAGTGAAGGTGTGGTCGTGGTTGGCGTTGTGCCGGGAAGCCCGGCGCAAAAAGCAGGTTTGCGCCAAGGTGACGTAATTGTTGAGTTTCAAAAGCATAAGATTAAGAACGCTGATGAACTGGCTGAAAGCATTAAGAAAACGGAAGTTGGACAAAAATTATTGCTATTAATTTACCGGGACGGCCAGCCCGTGTATATCACTGTTGTGGTAGGTGAAAAACCTGCGCAGATGCAGTAAATAGAAACACCTCCGGTTGTCTCCGCCGGAGGTGTTTAATGTTATTGTTTACTGATCCAATTTAACAGTTCTTTGCGTAAAAGTTTTCCGGATGAAGTTTTGGGAATATTTTCAACAAACTTGTAATAGCGAGGTATCTTGTAATTGGCCATCTTGCCCTCGCAAAACTTTTTAATTTGCTCATCATCCAGTTTTTTGCCTTCCCTGGGCATGATAAAAGCGAGCACTTCTTCGCCCATTACCGCATCTGGAACACCTACCACAGCCACTTCAAATATATCCGGGTGGTCATAAAGCACTTCTTCAACTTCCCGCGGGTTAATATTAATTCCTCCACGGATAATCAATTCTTTTTTGCGGTCAACAATATATAAGTCTCCGTCCTCGTCAAAGTAAGCCAAATCACCGGTATGGAACCACCCGTTGCGCATTGCCCACCTGGTTTCTTCTTCCCGGTTGTAATATCCTTTCATTACATTGGGTCCGCGAACAACTATTTCGCCAACCTGCCCCTGGGGTACCTCCCTGTCTTCGTAATCAACAACTTTTACTTCTACACCGGGAATAGGTTTGCCAATTGAACCCGGTTTTTTTGAAGAGCCAATAAAATTGACGGTCACCACCGGTGATGTTTCGGTTAACCCGTAGCCTTCAGTTATCGGTAGTTTCATTTTTGATTCAAATTCCTCGTACAGGTCGGCAGGCATGGTGGCAGCACCGGTTAAAGCTATTCGTAACGAACCGGTATCAAATTTATCTAAATCGCTGTAATTGATAATAAAATTGTACATGGTGGGGGGGCCAAAAAAGAATGAAATTTTTTCACTTTCAATTATCTTTAATGTTTCAGCGGCACCCTGCCATCCTTCCTGAACAACTATAGTTGCCCCTGCAACGATGGAGCTATTCATTATACACGTCTGAGCAGCAGCATGGTAAACCGGTGCGGTTAACAGAGCACGGTCTGAAGGGGCCATGCGGCAAAGTTGAGAGAATGTTAGAGCGTTGCTGTAAAGATTATAATTGGTCAGCATCGCTCCTTTGGGTTTTCCTGCCGTTGCCGCGGTATATAAAATAACTGCAATATCTTCCCGGCTGTACTTGGTATCGGGAAAAGTACCGGCGCCAAGCTCAAAAATTTGCTCCAAGCTCAAAAAACCTTCATCTTCAGAATTTAATTCATTCACGATTATTTTTAGAGAAACGCCCATTTTTTCCTTTAAAGTGGCAAATTTCTCATTCAGTTTCAAAGTTGTAATTACCGCCGTTGGCTGACAGTCTCTAATTACAACGGCAAATTCATTAATTGTGTGCTGGGGGCTAACCGGTACCACAATGCCTTTCATTCTAATAATAGCATAATAGGCAATTACAAATTCAGGGCAATTACTCATGGCTAATAGGACCCTGTCGCCGGATTTAATACCCGATTGTTGCAGCCCACCGGCCAGCTGATTAACCCGGGTTTCCAGTTGGGCGTACGTCATTCTCCGGTTTTTAAAAACAATAACCTCCTGACCGGGGGATACCCGTGCTATTTCAGCAAGTCTCACAGGTAAGTTCATATTGAAACCTCCTTGATGCGCCGGGGCTAATTTTATTCTAAAACATTTTGGGGTGAAAACAAAGTAATTATTTAATATAATGTGCAGCTAAAGAACCTGTATTTAAGGAATTAATAATTTTAATTTAGTTCGATCTTTAAGCTCAGAAATCCTTCTTGATAATCCCCCGGTGTAACAAAAGGTTTGCTACACTTCCTATAAAATTATTTATTTTATAAAAAAAGTGACAAGAGTAATTGTTCACAAAGTTGGGTTTAGATAGTGATTTAAAGAACTTGCGTTAAACTATTGCTAAAATATGTGGTGACAATGTAAAATAAAATATAAAATAAAATACGAAGGTAGTTGTTTGCAGCTAGATTAAGTGTGTTAGCCGAGTTGTGAAAATTGCGACAATGCTATTGCGAGTTCAACAAATTCAGATTATTAAATTAATTTAAGAATTTATTATATCAGTAAGAAAATGGGGGGTGATTTATATGTCAAGCGTCTCTCAAACCGTAGGTAAAAATATGGACTGGACGGCGCCCAATGTATTGAAAAGGCTAATTAAATCGTTTGAGGGGTTTTTCAGTATACAGGACGTAACCAAGAAGGCTCGCATTTGGCACGGTGCTTTTTCGTACTCCTTAATACCAAACACTTCTATAAAAAATTTCCATAATATGAACCCTGTTACATCAATTGATGCAGGTCAGTGTTACATATGCGTGTTCGACCAGGATAATTACCAGGGAAACTACCAAATGCTTGGACCAGGGGAAAAAGTTCAGCTGAATAATTGTGCTTCGCTGGTTGTCAGTACTGAAAAATTCTCTATTGGGTCGGTGCGTAGCAATGCTGCACCTCCTAAAGGGTTCTGGGAAATGGACGGCCCGATGTACATGGCGCACTTTTCTTCCGGTTACAGGTACGCATAAGAAAGTTAAGTTTGCGACCAGGGACTTACCCTGGTTTTTTATTTTTATCTTTTGGTTATTGGTTTTTCGGCATGGATAATACTGATTGAGGTTATGTTTTGTGGTAAAATCTGAACCATAATCATGTTTTAATGGAGGGGGTTAAATGCACATAGAGCAGGGGCCGATTAGGCCGCCCAGCGAGGCAGCAAGTTTGCTGATCAGGGTAACCAGAAATTGCCCGTGGAATAAATGCGCCTTTTGCAGCACCTACAAGGGAGAAAAGTTTAGCCGCCGGCCTGTTGAAGACGTGCTGCGCGATGTGGATACCGTCAGACAGGTCAGTGAGCAGGTAATGCAAATTTCCTGGTCAAAGGGTCTCGGCGGCAAGATAAGCAGTGAAGTTGTGAACGAATCAGGGGCACGGTACGGCCATTTGCACTACCACGTGGCCTCCTGGTTGTATTATGGCGGCAGGTCTGTTTTTTTACAGGACGCCAACTCGTTGCTGTTAAAAACTTCAGACCTGGTTAAGGTTATAGAATATATCCGGGCTGCTTTTCCAACGGTGGAAAGGGTCACAACGTACGCCAGGGCGGATACCGCGGCCAGGAAAAATGAGGATGACTATTTAGCTTTGCGCAATGCCGGCCTGGCCAGGATTCATATGGGCATGGAATCCGGTTCCGATATTGTGCTGAAAATGGTTAAAAAAGGCATTACAGCAAACCAGTTGATTCAAGCGGCCCATAAAATAAAGGGGGCTGGCATATCACTGTGCTGGTATATCATGCCCGGCCTCGGGGGTAAAGAACATGCCAGGGAGCATGCATTGGAAACCGCCAGGGTGATCAATGCGGGTAACCCTGATTATGTTCGATTCAGAACACTATCAGTATTAAAAGGAACACCGCTTTATGATATGGCGCAAAGCGGTATATTCACGGTGCCCGGGGAGGATGATATGGTGGAGGAACAGCGTTTAATCATTCAGTCCCTCGATGGAGTAACCACGACAATTGTCAGTGACCATATGTTAAATTTGCTGCAAGAGCTTGAGGGCACTTTGCCGGCCGACCGGGATACAATGCTGGACATAATTGACCGTTACCTTGCTTTGCCGGAGGATGCCAAAAATAATTATCAGCTGGGCAGAAGGGCGGGAATATATTTAAAACTTGACGATATGCAAAATAAAAATAGATATAATTACGTGCAGGGACTGCTAAGTCAAATCGGCGGACCGGAAAATATAAAAAAAGAGCTGGCCAGGATTCGCCGTGGTTTTGTGTAATAACATGGATGACCTCTATAATTGTCAAATGGGAGGAACTATATGGCAACACGGCATGAGCAAAACGGTTCTAAAAAGTTAAGGATTGGGAGGCTGGCTATAGATCCAATATTTTTGCTCCTTTTCTTCCTTTTTACCGCGAGCTCTTTTTTTCTGGTATTTTTTTTGTGGTTAATGTTGTAAAGTTATTGACAAAAATTTAGCAAAAAGTTAATATTTTTTTAAGATGGTTTGTGATAGAGATCACAAATAATTTTAAAAGAAGGAAGGTGAGTAAGGGCAGATATAGCTGGCGTATATTTGCCCGTTTTCTATGCAAAAAAGTATCCAAACCAGGCTGGCTGTGATAATCACGGTGTTGATTGCGGTATCTGTCCTTGTAATTGGTTATTTGGCATATAACAAATCCCGCGCTATGCTGGTTGATTATACCAAAGAGAGGCTTATTACTGACGCGGGTATTTATTCAGATATGGTGGATAAATACATTTTTGAACGCAGTAAGGATATAGCAATAATGGCCAAACATCCAGTGTTAAGAAACGAGACCACCACCAGTGCTGAAAAGTCGGCGGTTTTAAAAAGCTATAAGGAGGATTATGGCTGCTACGCTTCCATCTCAATGACCGACGCTTCCGGTATGCAAATTGCGGACAGTGAAGGCACGGTCGGGGTGATGAAGAACGACACTGAGTGGTTTCAGGCTGCTATAAAGGGTGATTTATACATCTCAGATGTGCGCATGTCCAGAGATCTAAAAAAGCCTGTTTTAAGTTTTGCCTGTCCCGTTAAAGATAGCGGCGGCAGTATTATCGGTACTTTGACCAGCCGTTTAATTCTGGACAGCACCATCTGGGCTATGGCGGACGAATTTCAAACAATGCAGGAAAAACATGGCAAAAAGGGATACGCTTTTATAGTTAACGAAGCCGGCGTAATTATGGCTCACCCTGAGCGGGAAATGGTGCTGAATCAAAATATCCTGGAAATGGGGATTCCCGCGCTTAAAGCGGCGGGAGAAAAAATGATCCGGGGCGAAAGCGGGTTTTCACGCTACACTTACCAGGGCGTGGATAAATATGTTGCCTACGTGCCACTGGACGGGTGGGGCAACTACCGGGGCAAAGGCTGGTCCATCGCGCTGACCTCACCTGTGGACGATTTTCTAACTCCCGTATATACCATGCGTAAGTTTATAATTACTCTTGGTCTTGTTGTGGTTTTAATAGGTCTCGGGTTTTCATTATTATTTGCCAGGCAGATTGTCCGGCCGATTAGCGCACTTCTGGCCTGTGTTCAAGAAGTTGCCGGCGGAAATCTAACCCGCAGCGTGGACGTTCGATCCAGGGATGAAATAGGCGAGCTGGGCAGCGCTTTTAACCAAATGGTGTACCAATTAAGGGGAATTGTGGCCAACCTGCAGGACACTTCGGTTAAACTTTCGTCCCACAGCCAGGAAATGGCCGCGTCGGGAGAAGAGGTGAGCGCCACAGTGGAAGAACTGGCCAGCACCACCAACGAGGTGGCGGCTACAATAAACAACAGCGCAGAGAACAGCCGGGCCGCGCAGCAGGAATCAATCAACATGCGTGAGATTGCCGGGGATGGGGATACCGCCATCCAGAAGGCATTGGGGAAGATTAATTCCATAGCCGAGAACAGCAGGGTAATTGCCGGGGCGGTGCACAATCTGGGTAAACAGTCCGGCAAGATAGGGGAAATTATTGGTACCATAACCGGAATTGCCGATCAAACCAATCTACTGGCCTTAAATGCCGCCATTGAGGCCGCCAGGGCCGGCGAACACGGCAGGGGATTTGCCGTAGTTGCCGATGAGGTGCGTAAATTGGCTGAGCAATCAGGCCGGGCGGCCAATGAGATTACCGAATTGGTTAAACAAATTCAAACCGGTGTCGGTGAGGCTATGATGATGATGGATAAAGGGTTGGTTGAAGTAAACGAAGGTGTGGAAATAGCTAACAGCGCCGGTGTGGCTCTGAGCAAAATTACGGCTGCCATTGATAGAAATGTTGAAACGATCAGTGATCTGGCTATGGGTGCAGAACAAATTAATGAAGGTGCCCAGCAGCTTTCGGCAGCCATACAGCAAATTTCTTCCACCATTCAACAGGTATCGGGCGCAGCGCAGGACCTGGCAGGTATTTCAGTTGAACTGCAAAATGCCGCTGCCAGATTTATTGTTGAAGAGTAGCATGTAAATTTTCAGGTTAGATTGGTTTGCGCGGAGGGATGGAAAGGTGTCGAATTGCCGGGATCAACTGATAGGGGAGGAAATTCTAAACGCAATAACAACTATTAAGGGTTTAATTGACTACTTGTTTAAAGATGATTACCCCGAAGAAGTCCTGGTGGTGGACTGGGAAATAGAGAAAATATGCTTCCTGGTAAGAAACCACTTCGGGCTTATATCCGCGAACTTGAACCGGCCCCAAATGAATAGGGGGTAATCAAATGATCAACTCACACGCTAATAAAAAGTACCTTTTGGCCTATATTGCAATCCTTGCCGGCACACTGATCATGGCTTGCCTGGTTTTGCGCTGGTTGCTGATAGTCAGCAATAATATTGGAAAAATCTCGGTGCAGGAAAATAAAGTAGCCGACATTTCTCAAATTTATGAAAATGTTTTATTGCAGTCTCACTATATCAATAACTATCTGCTTACAGGTAACCCGGAAAGCCTGCAAAGATTCAGGGAGCTGGCCAGGACCAACCTGGTGCTGGAAGACCGCCTGATCGAAGTAATCAGGGAGTCCAGGAAACCGCTGGCCAGGAATGTAAGGTTATTGAATGAAAAGTATAACCGGTACTGTGAGGAGCAAGTTATCTCCAACATGCAAAAAGGAGTAAACCTGCCGGAAGAAGTAAAAGGACAGCTTTTTCTGCTGGAGGAAAATCTGCGCAACTCTGTTTATATAATCAGAGATATGCGACTGGCCGACACCGGCGAAATAACTTCCGCGGCCCTGGCCGACAGCCGCCTGGCGGTTAAGTTGGGAATAATATTTACGCTGGTGGGACTGGTTACAGGCATTACAGCGAGTTTAATAACCTGGCGCAGGATGTTCTATGAGTATACCAATTACCGGGCCATCCTGAATACAACCAGGAACGCTGCCATTACCGTGGGGCGCAGCGGCAAAATTACCAGCTTTAACAGGGTTGCCGAAGAAATTTTTCAAATAGACCGTTCGCTGGTGCTGGGTAAAAAATTTGAAAATGTATTCACCGGTGAACAAAGCAGGGAAACAATTAAATTCGTACTTCCCGTCCAAGAAGTGGCTGCTTCCGGCCTGGGTAGATGTAACCAGGAATTGTTATATACTTCGTCCGACGGCTGGGAAACGGTGCTAAACGTTGATTGCCTGCCCCTATCTCACAGAGTTCCGTCGGATGTGCTGGTAATTGCCAGGGATATCACCCACCGCAAGCTGCTTGAAGAAAAACTTTACTCCATGACCCTCCGGGACGGCTTGACAGGGTTGTTTAATCACAGCTATATTAAGAATTCTCTCAACAATGAAATAAAAAGATGCCGGGAGCAGAATCGTTGTCTGGCCTTTATACTACTTGATATTGATAATTTTAAATATTATAACGATATGTTTGGCCACCAGTGCGGCGATAAATTGCTGTTGGAATTTTCCAAAGTATTACTTAGCGGCACCAGAAATTCCGACATCGTGGGCAGATATGGAGGAGATGAGTTCGGCATCATTTTACCAGGCGCCAACGGCGAGCGGGCCTTGCAGGTAGGTGAAAGGTTAAAACAATTAATCGAAGAACACCCGTTTAAGAAAAAAGACCAATTGCCGGGTGGGTGCTTAACCGCCAGTATAGGGATAGCCATTTATCCGGATCACGCGGATAACGCGCAAGAACTGCTTAAACTGGCAGACGAGGCAATGTATCACGCCAAGCGCAATTCAAAAAACCAGGTGCAGTTGTATTTTTCCGCCATTCAAGAGTTTCAAAGGGAATTATCGCATTCCGACCGGGATTTAATGAAGTCATTAAACACTCTTTTAACCATAATCAACGCCAAGGACCGGTATACCTATGCCCACTCGGAAAAGGTTGCGGAATACGCTGAAGCCATCGCCCGCAAGCTTGAACTACCCGGTGACGTCATTAAAGAAATTAAAATCGCCGCTTTTCTGCACGATATTGGTAAGCTTGAAATCCCTTGTGAAATCCTGACCAAACAGGGGACTCTCACTGAACAGGAATGGCAGTTTATTAAACAACACCCCCGCTGGGGCAGCAATATGCTCAGATCCTTTGGACAGTTTAAAAACATTATTCCCTACATCGAGCACCATCACGAGCGGTATGACGGCAAAGGCTACCCCGACGGCCTTGTAGGGGATAGCATTCCCCTGGGCGCTCAGATTATCAGCTTGGCTGACAGTTTTGACGCCATGGTTTCACAAAGGCCGTATAAAAAACATTTGACTTTTAGAGAAGCGATTTTGGAATTGCACAAAAACAGGGGCAAACAGTTCCATCCGGTTTTAACAGGCATCTTTATTGATGTTTTAACAGGAGATTATGCTCAACGTTTTGGAGAAAACGGTCACCGGGAATTGCCGGAGTTATCTTGACGTCAAGACCCCGGCGATCGAACAGAGGCAGTTGCTTTACCGGTCGTTATGCTACTATATCCATAATTGATTAATGAAAAAGCTGCCAATCGGGGCCGCTTTGCTTACGGCCCCGGAATTGCCGGTTGCTATTTGCCCGGGTGCCGCCGGACCGCCAGAAGGTATATTTCCTGGTTTGCCCCGCCGGCATTTATTTCTTTCTCGGCATTAATCAAACGGTTTAATTGTTCCTGCGATAAATTTGCTGCTTCCATGCCTTTGGTATCAATATTTGCCATATCTCATCCCTCCTTTAAATTATTTTTATCCAAACCCGATTTTTTTATAGCGTTAAATAATAAATGTTGATATAATATCAATGAGAACGGTTATCTTTATCAATTAATGATGGGGGTGGCCTAAATTACTTTAGATAAAGTAAGGCGCGGCGAACAAATTAAAATAATATCCATAGGAGACTTTCGCATCAAGGAACAGGCCCTTCGCATGGGTATTGATGAAGGAACAATATTAACTTGTTCCGAGGTTGTACCGGCAGGGCCGGTGGTTGTAAGTAAAAACAGGCAGGAACTGGCCATTGGCAGATCGCTGGCCCGGCAGATCAATGTTGAAGTTTTGGCCCGGGCGGATGCGGCCGGATTGGCCAAGCCCTCGCTGAAAAGCGAAACTTTTGGCGAGGTTTAATTATGGTAAATCCAGTTTCCATAGGGGAACAAAAAAAGATTGTGCTTGTGGGCAATCCCAACGTTGGCAAGTCGGTTTATTTTCATCGAATGACAGGTCAATACGTTGATGTGTCTAATTTTCCGGGTACTACCATGGAATTTTATTGCGGTAAGCTTGGTTCCGATTTCCTGGTTGACACGCCCGGCGTGTATGGGCTGTCCGGCCATAATGAAGAAGAATCATTGGTTCGTGACGCAGTTTTAACTGCGGATATAGTTATTAACGTGGTTGACGCTGTGCACCTGGAACGTGATCTGTTTTTAACCTGTCAGCTGGTGGACACAGGGGTGCCAATGATTATAGCCCTTAACATGGTTGACGAACTTGAAGGGCGGGGCCTGGCAGTTGATACCGCCCGGCTGGAGCAATTGTTGGGTGTTCCCGTTGTTGCAACGGTGGCGGTAACCGGCCATGGTTTTGACCGGCTCAGTGAAAAGCTGGCCGGGGCCCGTCCCGGGCAGGCTGGTGAACTGGTTGGGCAATTGTCGGCGGGCTACATGGGCATACCCCGCAGTGAGGCGTTATTTATACTTGAGGGAGATTCCGAAGTGTCTTCCCGTTATGGTTTGGAGCCCGGTTTGGAAAGAGATAATATTTATAGGGCCAGGAGGAAACGGGCAGGGGAAATTGCTGCAGCCGTATTAAAAGAAAAGCGAAAAGATTTATCTATGGCCTCCAGGATTGGTCACTGGCTGATTAATCCTTTAACGGGAATTCCCGCATTATTTTTAACCTTATGGGTGATTTATGAACTGGTGGGTGTTTTTTTCGCCCAAACTGTGGTGGGAGTTACCGAAACAACCATAATGAAGGGACATTATGAGCCGCTGGTGCGGGCGCTGCTTAACCACGTTTTGGATTTGGATTCACCCCTGGGCTTTATTCTAACAGGTCAATTTGGCCTCCTGACCATGGCTGTGACTTATCTGTTTGGGTTACTGCTGCCTCTGGTGGGCGGGTTTTTTTTAGTGCTTTCCATTTTGGAGGATTCGGGTTATCTGCCCAGGATTGCGACATTGATGGACCGGGTAATGAGTTATATCGGTCTCAACGGGCAGGCTATAATTCCACTGGTGCTTGGTTTTGGCTGTGTCACAATGGCGGCTATAACCACCCGCATGCTGGCATCGGACCGGGAGCGTCGCATAGCTATCTTTTTACTTGCCCTATCTGTCCCCTGCTCGGCGCAGCTGGCTTTTGTGGCGGCGATTTTAGGATCGCTGGGGCCGGAGTACATGTTTTTATACGGGTTCTTTATCTTGAGCGTTATGGCCGGGGTGGGTACTTTAATGGACCGCCTGCTGCCCGGTTATGCCCAACCGCTTTGGTTGGACCTGCCTACGATGAGATTACCCAGGCCGGATAATATATTAAAAAAAACCTGGACCAGGACATTTAGCTTCCTTAAAGAGGCTTTCCCCATCTTCCTGGGAGGGGCACTGCTGCTAAGTTTGCTTAAGGTTACCGGGCTGATGGATGCCATTGAACGAATGATGCAGCCATTAACCACCGGCTGGCTCTACTTGCCGGGCGAAACGGCCGGGGCCTTTATCATGGGTTTTATCCGTAGGGATTTCGGCACGGCGGGCATTATGGCCATACCAATGGATCCAATGCAAAAATTTATCGCCCTGGTAACGTTGACCCTATTTGTTCCGTGTATCGCCACAACGCTGGTTATCTTCAAGGAGAGGGGCTGGCGGGAAGGCATTGTAATTTGGTTGACCGTACTGGCACTGGCCTTTACAATGGGTGGGCTTTTAGCCCATGTTATTTATTATGCGCAGGGAATTAAACCGGCCATGACTTTGCCGCTGACCGCGCTGTTTGTAACAACAGTGCTGGTGCTGGCAGTAATTGCGGGCCGGTGGCGGCGAGGGGTTGGTTGATGTGATGAAATGTGATACAATTACCGTTGTTTGAGATATTTTTCTGGCGGGAGAAATAACAGTTGTTTAAGAGGACAATTTTAGTACTGTTTTTTTATCTCACGGTGGCGGTCGGGGGACCTCCGACCGCAGCTGCGGCTCCGGACAATGCCCCGGAACCGGTGGGTGAGGCGGCGATTTTGGTTGATGCAAATAACGGCCAGGTACTTTTTGATAAAAATGCGGATCGAAGGATGTACCCTGCCAGCACCACCAAAATAATTACTGCTTTGCTGGCCCTCGAGCGGTCCAAGCCTGGTGATATGGTGGAAGTAAGCGAACGGGCGGCTCAAATCGGGGGAACGCGGGTGGGTCTTCAGCCCGGGGAAAAAGTAAGAATGGAAGACCTGTTATACATTCTCATGCTCAGTTCGGCCAATGATGCGGCCATTGCCATTGCCGAGCATGTGGGCGGATCGGTGGAGAATTTCGCCACATTAATGAATGCCAGGGCCCAAAAGGCGGGAGCGAAGGGAACCCACTTCACCAACCCGCACGGTATGCCTGACGAAAACCACTATACCACAGCACGGGATATGGCCTTGATTAGTTGCGAGGCAATGAAAAATCCCGCTTTCAGGCGGATCGTCGGAACGACTAATTACAAAGTGGATCGTAGGAAGCACCTGTCCCCTGAATTGCAGCAAAACATTGAGCGGCTGGAACGAATCTATGGTCCGGTACAGGAAGATTTTTATAACCATAATAAACTCATTTGGAGTAATTATTACGGTTATAAAGGGGCAAACGGCATCAAAACAGGCTATACCGTAGAGGCAGGTCAATGTATTATCGCCTCTGCAGATAGGAACGGCCGGGAACTAATTGCGGTGGTGTTGAAAAGCCAGGGTGCCAACTTGTGGTCCGATGCCGCAATGCTGCTTGATTACGGGTTTAATAATTTTATTCCGGTGCAATTGGTCAAGCCCAGACAAATAATCACTGACGCCGCTGTGCTGCATGGTACCAAAAGAGCCGTACTGGAGACTGCAAGCGGGTTTTATTACGATTTCCCCGTAGGTGAGTTCCCTGAGGTAAACCGTAAGGTTGAATTAAAGGAAAAAATCAGTGCTCCGCTGAAAGCCGGGCAGAAACTGGCGGAACTGGTCCTTGATACCAATGGGCGGGAATTGGGCAGGGTTCAGCTGGTGAATATTTATCCTGTGCCCCGCAAGATTTCAAGTTACTGGTGGTATTGGGCTGCAGCTATAATCATAACGGCATTTTTACTGAAATTATTGACGATGCGGCGGCGTCCCGGGCGGCATTCCCGCAGTAAAAATCGTTGGTAAAAAGCAACTTCTTTGTGTATTTAGAACAAAGATTTTGCTTTTTTTATTTATGATCTCAGATCAGGGACGAATAGCTTTACCAGCCTGGTAAAAAAATGAACAACCGGCAGCACGGCCAAGCTGCTGGTGATATTGAAAAAGGTGTGTGCGTTGGCCACCTGGCGCGGCAGGTTGTCTGCAGTGAAAGCAACCAGTGTTGAAAGCGGCTGAATAAAGGGCAGGAATAAGATTGCCCCCAGAAGATTTAGCAGTACGTGGGCGGCAGCAACCTGTTTTCCGGCCCGGGACCCTCCTAAGCTTGCCAGCACGGCTGTAACGCAAGTGCCGACATTGTTGCCCAAAACCAGGGCCAGAGCCGTTGGCAGGGAAACCAGCTGTTGTTCTGATAGAAGCATAACTATGCCGGTGGCCGCAGCGCTGCTATGCAGTAAGGCTGTTACCAGCGTCCCTGCCAGCACTGCGCGTAAGGGGCTGCCATGAAGGGTTAATAGAATTTCTCTCAACCAGGGTGCTTCTTTAAGCGGGGCAAGGGCTGTGGCCATTAGCCATAAGCCGCAAAAAACCAGCCCAAAACCGAAAAGAGATTGCCCCAATTGACCGGCAGTGCGATTTTGTCCTATCACCCGGAGTGTTGCTCCCACTGCCACCGCTGGTAACGCCAGCTTGAATAAGTCGAATGATATCACCTGCACAGTTACGCAGGTTCCCACATTAGCCCCAAGGATAATTCCTACGGCTTGGTCCAGGCTGAGCAGGCCGGCATTAATGAAGCCGATGGTAAGAACTGATATGGCTGTGCTGCTCTGTGCCAGCATGGTGAGAATCGTGCCGGTGATGGAAGCAGCTGCAGGAGTGCTCGTTAAATTTGATAGCACCCGCCTCATTTTTTCCCTGGACATCTTTTCGAGTCCGGACTTCATTATTTGCATACCTCGCAGAAGCAGGTAAAGACCGGTCAAGGCCCCTGCAATTATCAACAAAACAGTCCCTCCCGGCGCCAAGTATTTATTACTGTTTATGGTTGGCTGCCCTTTGATATGCGGGAAATAGTTTAACAATTTTTTAATTTTATGGACATAATTTTTTAATTAATGGACTATATCCTTAAAATAACAATCGGGGTTGTAGGAGGGTAAATCTGATGTTTTTTTTAAGTTTTCTTAAAAACGATGCAGGTAAAGTTATGTGTCAAAATCAAAACGACATGATTAACTTTATTTCTGCCTTGTCAGTTTTTTCTCTTGTTCACACGGAGCTTATGGCTTTTAGGGCATCGTTAAAAATACAGGAAGTTGTGAATAAAGCTTCGGATTTAGCGGCGACCAGCCAGGAAATGGCTGCGACTACCGAAGAAGTATCTGCATCAGCCCAACAAATCAGCGCCGGAATGCAGCAGGTGAGAACCGGGTCTATAGAAAACATTAATAAAATAGACAGCCTCGATAAATTAGCAAATCAGGTCGGGACAACTCTGGAGCAAATGGTCAGAGACACGGGCAACCTGGTTAACAGGATCAAAAAGATTGATAATATCTCCCAAAATGTTTCTGAAATTGCCGACCAGACCAATTTATTATCTTTAAACGCAGCTATTGAAGCTGCCCGTGCAGGAGAGCACGGCCGGGGGTTTTCGGTGGTGGCGGATGAAGTGCGAAAGCTGGCGGGGCAGACGAAAACCGCCGTTGCAGAGGTCAAAACCATATCGGACCAGATTAACGGTGAAGCCTTGATGGTGGGGGATGCGGTGACAGGAGTGCAAAAAACCCTGGAAAACTATATGGATGAGGTCAGTGAGGTCTCTGAAAGGACGCGCCGGAGCATAAAACAAATTGAAGAAACCACCGAAGCCTCGGAAACAATCGCCAACGCTATGCAGCAGCAGGCCACGGCTACGGAAAGCCTGGCCAAACTTGCACAGGAACTTACTGCTTCGGTTGACTTTGGTGATGTTATTGTCGATGATGCCAACCATTTAAGTGCAATAGTTGAACCGTATTTAAAATTTGCCGAATCTGATTCCGTTATCAGTATTCTGGCAGCCCGCCTTTTTGATCACGCGGTGTTCTTGAAAAATGTTATTATAAATGCCGGCAAGGGTGGTAATTTAGTTAACCATCACGACTGTGCCTTTGGTAAATGGTATGATGCTAATCGTAATAAATACAATCATATTAATGAATTTAATACTATTGACGAACCTCATCGTTTGGTGCACGAGGCGGGCAGTCGGCTGGCGGAAGAAAAAACCCTTGAAAATACTGACCTGCTATTAAAGTCTTCTGTTCAAATTTTGGAAGGGTTTCTTAAATTGCTTGACGTATTTAAAAAAAAGGATGCTGCCTGAAATAGTCGTCGGTAAATAACATGTGACCTGGTTGCTCTTAAACGGCTATTTCCATTCTTCTGTTGGTGACGCGTCAGCGGCATGGGCGTCTACCCTATCGTTGCGATCATTGCGATCATTGCGCAGCTGTTTTAGCTGGGGCGCAGGATAAGCTGTTGCTCCAAAGGTTTGTGCATTCAATTTTTTGTCGGTTTTAACGGGGATTCCTTCTCGGGCTCTTCTAAGGGTTGCCCGTAGATGAAACTCCGCTGCGTTAAGGTCATAAATTGCTGCGTCAAGAGTGTCATCACTGGCGTTGTTGAAATGGTTTTGCGCCTCTTCCAAGAGATCAAGGGCCTCTCTGAGGGCGGGGTTGGTCATGTCGCATATGATTCTGTTATACATTTGAAACCACCTCGATTCTACCATTAAGCCCTGGTATTTTATGTTCATCTTTTTATCAATGCAGCGGGATTGTAATTGTTTATATAATCTTTTACACGGGTGAGCCTGTTTTATACAAGGTTGAAAGATATAAAATGCGTGCGCAATGGTACTGATATGCGCGCGCATTTTTTGTATATCAATTAATTTTCGCTTTTTCTTTATTGCAAGCGAAATATTTGAGTAGTATAATATATCAAAAGAGTCCATCCAATTTTCTCCCCGTCGATTGACGGGGATTCTTTTATTTTAAAATTATTGACATACGTTCATATTGACAGGGGCTAATACATTTAGATATACTATTAATTGGGGGATCCTCCGACCCTCAAAGTTACTGCCCCAAAGCTGGTGTGTGTCCCCGTTCCTTAATTGGGGACATTCCTCCGACCCAGGAGGCCTGACCCCAGAGCGGAGGTGTGTCTCCGTACCTTAATAGAAACTTTTTGGTGGTGTTTTAAATGCGCGGGGTAATTGATGAAGTAGAGGAAAAGCTGCGCTCCAACGAATATAAAATGACTCCCAAGCGGGAGTACGTGCTGAGGGTGTTATTAGAAAACAAAGATAAGCATCTCAGTGCCGAAGAAGTATATAATTTGGTTAAGTTAAAGGCACCTGATGTTGGCCTGGCAACGGTGTACCGTACTCTGGAGCTGTTTTCCAGCTTTGATATTATCCACAGCATGGATTTTGGAGATGGCAGAAAGCGTTATGAGTTCGGGGTGGATAACGCTGACGGGCACAGGCACCACCACTTAATTTGTGTTCAATGTGGTAAAATAATTGAGATGAATGAAGACCTGTTAGAGGAACTGGAAGAAAGGGTCAACAGGACATATAATTTTACCATTAGCGATCATGAACTTAAAATATTCGGACGGTGCAGCGAATGTGTGACCAAAAATATAAAGGAATGACAACAATCATAAACGAGCGTGTAAAACGCATCCAAGAGCTTGAGGAACAAATTGCAGACTTGAAAAAAAGATTTCCTGCCCATTCTATAAAGCCGGAAATGGTTAACCGGCTGGAAGAGCTTGAAGACGAGCTGGAACGTTTGAAAGATAATAATTAATTACACAATCACCGCAGTTGTTTCATATGATGTATTAAACCTAAACAGGGCGGTGATTTTTTATGCCCCCTAAACCATTGGTTGGACTGGCGCTGGGCGGTGGGGTTTTGCGGGGGATGGCGCATATAGGGGTGCTTCGAGCGCTGCGCGAGGCGGGAATTCCCGTTGACATGGTGGCCGGAACCAGCGCGGGCAGTATTGTGGCGGCATTATACGCTTCAGGTTACAGCCCGCGCCAGATGCAGGAAATAGTGGAAAAATTGAAGTCGCGGGATATATTTGATTATGCCTCGCTGATGGGCAATCTTTTTTTAATTGCAGGTGACACTACAGCCGGCCTGCTGCGGATACCTTACCCCTTCAGAAAGCCACTGGGGCTGATGAAGGGCATAAAATTGGACGTTTTATTAAATAAGTGGCTTGGCCAAACCCGTTTATTCGCCCAAACTAAAATCCCTCTGGCCATTGTTGCCGTTGATGTAAGGGACGCCGGCCTGGTAATTTTTTTAGACGGTGATATAGCAACGCGTACTGTTTTGCCGCCGGAAGATAAATATATCAGCAATCAAAAAATTTCGCTGGCGGTGAGGGCCAGTTCATCGGTGCCCGGTATGTTTGAGCCGGTCCGTCTGGGCGAGCGCTTGCTGGTGGACGGAGGCTTGCGAGACAATGTGCCGGCCTCCGTGCTGCGCCGTATGGGGGCGGATATTGTTATTGCCGTTGATGTGGGTTACGACGGCAGCAGCACGCACCGGGTGGATAATATCTTTGACATTGTAGTCCAGAGTTATGAGATTATGATGTCTGAGAGTATGAATTTAAAAATTGAACGTTACGCCGACGTAATTATCCGCCCGGTAATTAAAATGGGACCCTGGGAATTTGAGAGAATAGGTTACTGCATCAAACAGGGGGAATTGGAAACCAGGAAGAAGGTGGATGAAATTAAGCGTAAAATTGAGAGCTACAAATAACTCCGCCTTTAAAACTTGTGGTTAAGGGCCGGCGGGCGGACAGGGTCGTCCGCCCCTACAGAGCACAAAATATAAGAATACTTATCTTTGTGAATATTCCTCCGGACTCAAACGTTATTGGGGACATTCCTCCGACCTTAAAGGTTTGACCCCGAAGAGGAGGTGTGTCCCCTTTCCGCTTTACACTCATTACCCGCAAAGGTATAATTAGCTTGTTGGGAGGGGTTGTTATGAAATTTTTGCCCCGGGGGCTGGCCACAGGTATAGGCAGTATGCCGTTTACACAGCCGGATCCCGCGCTTGTTTTAATTAGCCAAAACCTGCCGGAGATACCTCACTGGCCTCAATTGCCGCGGCGCGGTGCGGACGAGGGCTTTGTGCGGCAGTTTCTTGACCCGCTGGTGCGTTTGGGCTTGTTGGAAAAACGAGAGGATAAAGTTGTTTTCCCGGTGGACAACCCGGAATGGCCGCAGAGATTAACAGAGTTTTACTCTACTTACCTTTCCGCTGAAGCAGGAGATGCGAAGGCTCTCCGGCAATTTGCTTTCCCCCCTGAATCAGCTGCGGGCTTTTATGCATTTATGGAAAATATACATAGGAATGGGTCAGGTAGTGCGATATACCTAAAAGGGCACCTGGCCGGTCCCCTAACCATAGGTTTTCAGTTGAAAGACGAGAGGGGACGTTTAGCCTATTATGAAGAACAATTACGTGACCTGGTGGTTAAAACGCTGGCGATGCACGCCCGCTGGCAGGCAGTGGAGTTGGCCGGAGCCGGTCTACCGGTCATTATTTTTGTGGACGAGCCCGGCATCAGGGTATATGGAAGCAGCAGTTATATCACGGTAACCAGGGAAATGGTGACGGGAGACCTCAATGCTATTTTTTCAGCCATACATGCCGCCGGCGGCCTTGCCGGGGTGCATTCCTGCGATGCCATAGACTGGTCGGTTTTATTTGAATCCAACCTTGATATCGTCAACCTGGACACGTACCAGTTCGGTGATTCTCTGATCCCTTATGCCAGGGAAATGAAAACATACCTGGAGCGGGGCGGGATCATGGCCTGGGGCATAGTGCCCACACTTGAACTGGCTTTTAAGGAAAGTGCCGAATCATTGCTGGCGCGCCTGGAAAAACTGTGGACTGAACTGGCGTCCCGTGGCATGGACCGGCAGGTGATCTTGCGGCAAAGCATGATTACACCAGCCTGCGGCACCGGATTACTGGAGCCGGGACTGGCGGAAAAGATCTACCGGCTGACAGCGGAGGTTTCAGAAAAGGTGAAGGATTTAGCGCAATGAATTATTGGCCCGATTACCACGTCCATACCTCCCGCTGCGGTCACGCCGCGGGTGAAATGAAAGAATATGTGGAATATGCGATAAAGCTGGGTATTAAAGAAATGGGCTTTGCCGATCACATTCCAATGTACTGGCTTGATGAAGGACAGCGGGATCCAGGTTTGGCTATGCCGGAGGAACAGCTGCCCGAATACGTTGCACAGGTTTTGCGCCTGCAGGAAACTTACAAGGAAACGATAACCATTAAGCTGGGCCTTGAGGTGGATTATATTCCCGGCTGTGAAGATAAGGCCAGGCGAATAATAGACGCCTACCCGTTTGATTATGTGCTGGGATCGGTACACCATATAGATGGCTGGGGCTTTGATAACCCGGCTTATTTGGAGCAGTACCGGCACATCAATATCAATGACCTTTATCACAAATATTTTACCCGGTTTCAAGCGGCTGCCCGCAGTGGATTGTTCGATATCATGGCACATCCCGACCTGGTTAAAAAGTTCAATTACCGGCCATCCAAGAACATCCGGCAGCTTTATATTGATACCGCCCGGGTTTTAAAGGAGTCGGGGGTCTGTCTGGAGGTCAACGCCGCAGGTTTGAGGGCCCCTGTTTGCGAAATATATCCTGCTCCGGAGTTCCTTGCTGTTTGCTGTCAATATGGCGTACCCGTCACCTTGGGGTCCGATGCCCACGCCCCTGACCAGGTTGGCTACCGGTTTGATTGGGTCAGGGACATACTGGTCCAATCCGGGTATACCGGACTTGCAACATTCGAGCAAAGAAAAAGGGGTCCCGGCTGGCCGGTTTGAGATTGCCACGTCGCTTCGCTCTTCGCAATGACAAAAGCAAGGCAAAAATATACCAGATGTTTACAGCTCTGGTTTATTTTTTTTGTATAGGACTTCTTGACTATTGCAGGAAAAATAAAAAAAAGATAAAATAAGTGGTGTGAAGTGGGGTAAAGTGGTAAATACTTTATGCCCTGTGGGGTGCCCGGCATGTTTTTGGGTGAATACCAACATACGATAGATACAAAGGGAAGATTAATAATTCCAGCCCGTCTCCGCGAAGGTCTTGGGGATCGGTTCATTATGACCAAAGGCTTGGATAGCTGTCTTTTTGCTTACCCTCCCGATGAGTGGTCCAATATTGAGCGGAAGATGCGGTCCCTGCCCTCCACCAGAGCTGATACCAGGGCCTTCGTGCGATTTTTCTTTGCCGGCGCGTCAGAGTGCGAATTTGATAAGCAAGGTCGAATTTTAATACCATCCAATCTCAGAGATTATGCCGGCTTGGAAAAGGATGTCATGGTGCTCGGTGTTTCCAGCAGGGTAGAAATCTGGTCTGTTGAGCGGTGGAAGCAGTACTGCTCCGAATCCGCCTCATCTGTTGAGGAAATCGCAGAAAAGATTGTGGATTTCGATATCGGCATATAATAGTGAGTGGTAACTATTCAGGGGTCAGAAGTCAGGAGTCAGAATGAGGGAATAGTTTATCGTCTCATGGTATTCTGAATTCTGAATACCTGAATAAGCGATACTGAGGGTGGATATTGTGGCGTCGATTTCCTTTAACCACTTGCCGGTTATGCTGGAGGAAGTACTGGCGGGTCTGAATCCCGGAAACGAAGGGGTATATGTTGACTGTACGGTTGGAGGTGGCGGGCACTCCCGTGCCTTGCTGGAAAGAACCGGACCCGGGGTAAAATTGGTGGGGCTGGACCAGGACCCGGAGGCTCTGGCTGCTGCTTCCGAAAAGCTGACCCCATTCCAGGGGCGGTACACTTTGGTGCGATCAAACTTTAAAGACCTGGTACGGGTGCTGGCGGATTTGGGTTTAGAAGCAGTCAATGGCATTTTATTTGATCTGGGAGTTAGCTCCTACCAGCTGGACAACCCGGCACGGGGGTTTAGCTATATGCGTGAGGCGCCGCTTGATATGCGCATGGATGCAGAGGGCAACGTTACAGCGAGGGATCTGGTTAATACCCTACCGGAGCGGGAATTGGCCGGTATAATCAAGCGCTTTGGAGAAGAACGCTGGGCGTCAAGAATTGCAGCGTTTATCGTCAAGGCCAGAAAAAGCAGGGAAATTGAAACCACTGCTGAGCTGGTGGAAATTATCAAAAAAGCCGTCCCCGCCGCCGCCAGGCGCGAAGGGCCGCACCCGGCGAAAAGAACGTTTCAGGCTCTGCGCATAGCTGTAAATAACGAACTTGAGATATTGCCGCAAGTTATAAAAGATGCCGCAGGTGTGTTGGCACCGGGTGGCAGACTGTGTGTGATCACCTTTCACTCGCTGGAGGACCGGATAACCAAGGACACATTGAAAAAACTTGCCCATCCGTGTAAGTGCCCGCCCAGCTTTCCTGTTTGCACCTGCGGGCAGAAGCCTGTAATAAAGTTGGTCAACAGCCGGCCCGTGACTCCTACGGAACAAGAATTGGCTGAGAACCCGCGATCCAGGAGTGCAAAGCTCCGGGTGGCGGAAAAAATATGCTCTGTTCTAAAAAACCGGGAGGGTGAATAAGTTTTGATAGTAGCCAGAGAAAAGGCGGAATACTACGGGTTGCCTGAACAGCCTGAAAAGAAAAGGCGCGCCCGGGTGCGGCCGCTTTCAGAACAACTGGCCATGAAGGACCGGATTATGTATACTGGACTGGTGGTAATCATTTTTTGCTCCTGTGCGGTTATCGCCGGTTATTATGCCCAGGTGCTGGCCACAGGATACAAAATTAACGCTGTGGAGAAAGAATTATCGCTGCTGCGCACAGAAAGCAACGGCCTGTTTGCCGAAGTCAACGAGATTTCCAGCCTGGACTATGTTGAAACGGTAGCCGTTAATAAGCTTGGCATGGTCAGGCCGGCCAATGATGAGGTTGTTGTGGTGCAGGCCGTTAGCCAGGCGGGGCCAAAAAGTTCGGCGCCGGCAGCGGGACGGAGCGTGGCCGGGAATAAGCCTGAGACTAAGCAAGCGGGACGGGACGGGAACTGGATGATCAAGGCTTTTTCCAAAATGCTCGGCAGGATGGAGCAAAGCATACAGACCGGTTAAGGCGTAGGCGAAACTGGAGGGTCAGGGATGCACGGAACCAACATAACCGTCCGCAAAAGATTAACCTGGACATTCCTGCTGGCCAGCGCGGCGTTTATGATTTTGGTGGGCAGGCTGGCGTGGGTGCAGTTCGTGCGGGGCGATGAACTGCAAAAAAAAGCGCTGGAAGTCCGGATGCGCGATGTGCCTGTTGAGGCCAAGCGTGGCAGCATATTTGACCGCAACGGCAATGAGCTGGTAACCAGTATCAGCGTAGATTCAATATATTGCAATCCCGGTCATGTGAAAGACCCCCGGGACACGGCCGAGAGGCTGGCGCCTATTTTGGACATGGATGTTGATAAACTGGCCGATAAATTATCTAAGAAGTCTTCATTTGAATGGATTAAACGCAAAGTTGATAATAAAGTTGCCGGCGAAATCAGAAAACTGCTGAATGATGGCAAAATAAGCGGCATTGGCTTTGTTGAGGAAAGCAAACGCTATTATCTTAATTCGACACTGGCGGCGCATGTGCTGGGATTTACAGGGATCGACAACCAGGGCCTGATCGGTATTGAAAAAAGCTACGACGAGGAACTGCGGGGGGAACCGGGCAGGATAGTGGTGGAGCACGATGCTGCAGGCCGGGAAGTTCCCGAAGCCATCCACCAGTATATTCCGGCCCAAAAGGGCTCCGACCTGGTGCTGACCATAGATGAAACAATCCAGTATTTTGTGGAGAGAGAGTTAGACAAAGTTGTCGCCCAATATAAACCTAAATTTGCCCTGGCTATCATTATGGACCCTGAAACGGGCGAAATTTTGGCTATGGGCAACCGCCCCACCTTTGATCCGAATAATTGGGCCGGTGAGCCCAGGGAAGTTTGGGATAAGAACCCTGCTATCTGGTATAATTACGAGCCGGGATCAACTTTTAAAATTATCACAGCCTCCGCGGCTCTGGAGGAAGGTACGGTTCATCTCCAAGACAGGTTTTATGACCCCGGTTATGCTATTGTGGCCGATCGCCGGATCCGCTGCTGGAAAGCCGGCGGCCACGGTAGCGAGAGTTTTGTCGAGGTGGTCCAAAATTCCTGCAACCCGGGTTTTATCACTGTCGGGTTGAATACAGGTATAACTAAGTTTTATAAATACATAAATGCTTTTGGTTTCGGCCAGCGCACAGGTATCAGCCTGCCGGGCGAGGCCAGCGGTATTGTCATACCGGAAAAGAAAGTAACCAATCTTAACCTGGCCACCATGTCCATCGGCCAGTCCATTGCGGTTACCCCCATCCAACTTCTCACTGCGATCAGCGCTGTTGCCAATGACGGGGTGATGATGAAGCCGCACCTGGTAAAGGAAATCAGGGAGGACGGAAAGCCTGCCAAAGTAATCAAGCCGGAAAAAATCCGTCAGGTGATTTCCAAGGATACCGCCGCCCAACTGCGCTTGTTGTTGGAGAATGTAGTTGTAAACGGCACCGGGCAAGGCGCATTTGTCGAAGGTTATCGTGTTGGAGGCAAAACCGGAACAGCCCAGGTGGTAGGTGAAAAAGGTGGATACGTCAGCGGCAAATACGTAGCCTCCTTTGCCGGAATAGCTCCGGTAGATGATCCCAAGATGGTGGCGCTGGTGGTTATCGCGGAACCGCAGGGCGGGCAATATTACGGTGGCGTAATAGCAGCGCCTCTGTTCCAGGGCATCGCCAAAGATGTTCTTAGATATATGCAGCTGCCGGAAACGCCAGGCTTGGAAAAACCCAAAAAGCCATATGAAATTGATATACCCAAAGTGACTGTGACAGTGCCCAACGTGGTTAATTACCCGGTGGAGGAAGCAATCAGAGCATTGCAGGCAGCCGGGCTTGATCCCCAGACCAACGGGGAAGGGCTCATTGTTTGTGACCAGGTCCCTAAACCAGGTGCCAGGGTGAATAACGGAACCAAGGTGCTTCTGGAACTGCAGCCAGCCGGCAACAAGGACAGCGGTGAGCCGGTAACTGTACCAAATTTAAAGGGAATGACCATAAAAGAAGCCGGCAATATTCTTGAAAGCATAGGCTTGCTGCTGCTGCCGGAGGGGAGCGGGGTGGCATATGCGCAAGATGTTAAACCGGGAACCAAATTAAAGGCCGGTTCAACTGTTAAAGTAATTTTTAAGCCGCCTAATTATGATAATTCAAAGCCCCAGCCACAGACCAATCAAGTAACTGATTCAAAAAAACTGGAAAATTTATATGTAGATTAAAACCGCCGGGCGGACACACCGTCCCGGCGGCCGTCTTTTTGGCGCTAAAAAGGTTAAATATGCTAATTGTGGCAATAATGTTTAATAATGAAAAGGAGGACTGCGGGTTGCTGTTATCCGACTTGTTTTCCGGGCTGCCGGCTAATGTTCCTGCGGATGCTAACCCGGAGGTGCGGGGAATTGCCTACGACTCGCGACAGGCCGGGCCTGGTTTTCTATTCGTAGCTATTAAAGGATATAAAACCGACGGCCATTTTTATGTAAGGGATGCTGTGGCGCGAGGTGCAACAGCAGTGGCGGTACAGGAGGTAGTTGATGTACCCCCGGGCATAGCACGGGTTATGGTCAGCAACACCCGGCAAATTCTGCCGGTGATATCTGCCCGTTATTACGGTTACCCGGCCCGAAAAATGAAACTGATCGGGGTGACGGGGACAAACGGAAAAACAACCACCACCAATTTAATTAACGCAGTATATCAAGAGCAGGGCCTGAAAACAGGTCTCATCGGCACCATTCATAACCGCATTGGAAACAGGTTACTGGCGGTGGAGCACACGACACCGGAGTCTACTGATTTACAGCGTCTTTTAGATCAAATGTCTCAAGAAGGTGTGCAGGCGCTGGTAATGGAAGTCAGTTCACACGCGCTGGCCCTGGGCCGGGTTGACCAGTGCGAATATGATACTGCAGTTTTTACCAATATAACTCAGGATCACCTTGATTTTCACGGTACCATGGAAGAATACCTCGAAGCTAAAACGCTGCTGTTTAGGGGGCTGGGTGTAAACGCCCAAAAAACCGGCAAGAAGCACGCCGTTATTAATGCCGATGATCCTGCGGCGGAAAAACTGATTAATGCCTGCAGTGTTGATGTGTTGACCTATGGCATAGAACAGCCCGCGGATGTTGTGGCCCGGGACGTTTTAGTGACGGCCCGCGGGGTTTGCTTTACAGCTGAGGTGCCTGGAGAAACTATAAACCTGCACTTGAAGTTAACCGGCAAGTTCAATGTATATAATGCTCTGGCGGCAGTGGCCGCTTGTATTGCCGGCGGTATACCGGTACCTGTTATTAAAAGGGCGCTCGAAGGTGTGACGGGCGTGCCCGGGCGGTTTGAACTGGTAGACCGGGGACAGGATTTTGCGGTTATTGTGGATTATGCCCACACTCCCGACGGTTTGCAAAATGTTTTATCGACTGCCAGAGAGATTACCTCCGGCAGGCTGATCACTGTTTTTGGCTGCGGCGGGGACCGTGACAGGACGAAACGGCCCCAAATGGGGGCAATAACAGCCAGGATGAGCGATCTGGCGGTGGTCACTTCGGATAACCCCCGTACTGAAGACCCCATGAGCATTATTGAAGATATTTTACCGGGTATCCGTGGCATAACCGGAGCCAACTACGTTGTGATACCAGACCGGCGGGAGGCCATCAGGCAGGCCGTCAGGGAAGCGAAAAGCGGCGACGTTGTGGTTATTGCCGGTAAGGGTCATGAAGATTACCAAATTATCGGCGCCAGGCGCATGCACTTTGATGACCGGGAAGAAGCGGCAGAAGCACTGGAATTGAGGGGGGTAAACCCATGAAAACTATGACGGTGGGGCAAATATACAGGGCCATAGGCGGCCGGCTTCTGCAGGGGGATGAAAGCATAACCTTGTCCCGGGTGTGCACAGACACCAGGCAAATCCAAAAAGGGGACTTGTTTTTTGCCCTGCTGGGGGAAAAATTTGACGCTCACGATTTTATTGATCAGGCCATAAATGGTGGCGCCGGTGCCCTGGTGATCAGCCGGAAAGTAACAGTTCCTGAAGGAGTGCCGGTGATACAGGTTCGGGACACGCTGGTGGGTTTGCAGGAATTGGCGGCATATAACCGGCGCCAATTTAACGTACCGGTGGTGGGGATTACCGGCAGCAGCGGGAAAACAACCACCAAGGACATGGTTGCGGCCATACTGGGAACTCGTTATAAAGTATTAAAAACAAAAGGCAATTTTAATAACGAAATTGGTTTGCCGTTGACATTACTTGACTTTTCGGATCAGCATGACGTTGCGGTCGTAGAGATGGCCATGCGTGGTCCTGGTGAAATTGATTCGTTGTGCAGGCTCGCCAGACCAACCTGCGCTATTATCAACAATATCGGTGTTGCCCACCTGGAAAGGTTGGGCTCTGAAGCCAACATCGCCCGGGCCAAGGGTGAGATCTTAGACCATATTTCCCCGACAGGCTTTGCTTTGCTGCCGGGGGACAGTGAGCCGGCCAGGGAACAGGCAAGCCGCTGTTATGGCAAAGTGCTTTATTTCGGGTTTGACCAAAACTTTGATATTTATGCTGAAGATATACACCCCGAGGCTGGTGGAAACAGGTTTACCGCGGTAATGGGAAATAACCGGTGCAACATTTTTCTGCCACTGCCCGGGCTTCATAATGTTATGAACGCCCTCGCCGCCGTGGGAACCGGATTGCTGCTGGGTCTTACCCCCGGGGAAATAGAAAAGGGATTGGCCGGGGTGGCGCTATCGGGTATGAGGACCGAAATAATCAATCAAGCAGGCTACACAATTGTTAATGACGCTTATAATGCCAACCCAGATTCTGCCGTTGCCGCTTTGCAGGCGCTTGAGGAACTGGCCGGGGACCGGAGAAAAGTGGCAGTGCTGGGAGATATGTTGGAATTAGGCACCGGCGCGGTGGCCGGGCATCTTCGAGTTGGCGCCGCTGCGGTGAGGCACGGGGTTAAACTGCTTGTTACGGTTGGCGAGCTCGCCGAACAAATTGCGGAGGGCGCTCTGCAAGCGGGGAAAAATACTGCTATGCAAATATTTTCATGTGCTGAGAAGCCTGAAGCTTTAAAAGTGCTGCGCCGGGAATTACGCTCCGGAGACATGGTGCTGGTAAAAGGATCCAGGGGCATGCGCATGGAGGAGATTGTTAAGGACTTGTTGAAAGATTAATTAATACTTCTTGATTAGATTAGCATCTAAACCATATTTTACAAGCCTGTCATTGCGAACGCAGCGGGATTGCCGCGTCGTTGTACTGTTCGCAATGACAGGCTAAGGTACAGGAGAAGTCAGATGGATGTCGTATTTAACAGCCAAATATTACCGGCATTTACTATAGCTTTGGTGGTTTCTTTAATCCTGGGACCGCTGGTGATCCCCCTTTTGCGCAGGCTTAAATTCGGACAGAGCATAAGAAATGACGGTCCTTCACGTCACCTGAGCAAGGCCGGGACACCCACCATGGGCGGGGTTATTTTTATTACTGGTTCACTTGCGGCAGGGCTTGTGTTGGGATGGAGTGACAGGGATGCGCTGGTGGTGCTGGGGGCGCTGCTGGGTTTTGGTCTAATTGGTTTTATTGACGATTATATTAAAGTGGCGTTAAAGCGATCACTGGGACTGAGGGCCAGGGAAAAACTTCTGGGGCAGTTCCTATTGGCGGCACTGCTGGTGGTATTGATTGTAACAGTGCTCAACCGGGGCACAGCCATAGCAGTTCCTTTCAGTAAAGTTTTTGCGGGACATTATGTTATATTGGACTGGGGTCCCTGGTTTTACCTGGTGTTTAGCACTATTCTCATAGTAGGCATGGCTAACGCCGTTAATTTAACCGACGGCCTTGACGGGCTGGCAGCAGGTGTTACTACCGTGTCGGCAGTCGCATTTGTTCTTGTGGGATTGCTTTCCGGCAAAACGGGAGTTGCGCTGGCCATGGCCGCGCTGGCCGGGGGCTGCACCGGGTTTTTGTTTTACAACCGGTTTCCGGCGAGGGTGTTTATGGGTGATACCGGATCGCTGGCACTGGGGGGTGCTCTGGGTGCAGCGTCTCTGATTACAGGAAGCGAGCTGCTGCTGTTGGTTATCGGAGGCGTATTTGTGCTGGAAGTTGCATCTGTAATACTGCAGGTATTTTCTTTTCAGGTTTTCGGCAGACGCATCTTCCGTATGAGCCCGCTGCACCATCATTTTGAATTGGGCGGCTGGAGCGAAGTGCGGGTGGTGCGTACCTTCTGGCTTGCGGCAGTGCTGTTCGCAATAGTGGGCATGACGGGATTCAGGTAAAACTTAATTAATTACAACCTTATTAAGGAAGAAGGTAACCTTTTTGAACTTAAAGGGTAAAAAAATACTTGTGGTTGGCGCCGGCAAAAGCGGAATTTCAGTTACCCGGTTTCTCATGCAAAAAGAGGCCATAGTAACGCTTACCGACAACAGGGACAGAGATCAATTTAATGGTGAACTGGATGATTTGCTGGTTTCCGGTGTAAGAGCAGCGCTGGGAAATTATCCGGATGTCGCACCCGGTTTATTTGATCTGGTGGTGGTAAGCCCCGGCGTACCCCTTACGGTGGCGCCGGTGGTTTCGGCCAGGGAACGGGGAGTGCCGGTTACCGGAGAGCTCGAATTGGCCTGGCGCTTTGCCCGGACCCCTTTTATCGCGATCACGGGCACCAACGGAAAAACCACCACAACCGCGCTGGTAGGAGAAATTTTCAAGGCGGCCGGGTATAAAACCCTGGTGGGAGGAAACATAGGTGTGCCCCTGGTGGATGTTGTTGAGGACTACGGCCCCGAGGATATCATCGTGGCTGAGGTTTCAAGTTTTCAGCTGGAAACTGTGGAGCTCTTTCGGCCCAGGGTGGCGATTATTACCAACATAACCCCCGATCACCTGGATCGCCACGGGACCATGGAAGCATACACAGCGGCTAAAGCTAGAATTTTTGCCCGCCAGGAGGCCGGTGACTATACAGTTTTAAATTATGACGATCCCAAAACCCGGGCTTTAGCCGGCATTACCGGAGGGAAAGTCATATTCTTCAGCCGCAGGCATATTTTAGAAGAAGGGGTATTTGTCCGGGAAGGAAACATGCTGCTGCGCCTGGGGGGAATTGATCAAGAAATCATGCCGGTTAAAGATATTGCCATCCCCGGCGGGCATAACCTGGAAAATGCTTTGGCCGCAGCGGCGGCTGCGGCAGTGCTGGGTGCCTCCCCGGAGCTGCTGGAACTGACACTTAAAACCTTTCCCGGGGTGGCCCACAGATTGGAAACAGTGGCGGAAATAAACGGAGTTAAATACGTAAACGATTCCAAAGGTACCAACCCTGAAGCCAGCATCAAAGCACTGGAGGCTTTTGACAGCCCCATCGTCCTGCTGGCCGGGGGGCGGAACAAGGGCAGTGATTTTACTGAATTTGCCCGCCTGGCCGGGAAAAAGGCCAGGGTGATGGTTATTTTGGGTGAGTGTGCCGCTGAAATTGAGCAGGCGGCGCGGCAAGCAGGAATAAGCAGTATTCTAAAGGCTGCCAGTTTTAACGAAGCAGTTTTAATGGCGCACGGGGCAGCTAAACCAGGTGATGTGGTGTTACTGTCCCCCGCCTGCGCCAGCTGGGATATGTTTAAAAATTATGAAGAGCGGGGCGAGCTTTTTCGCCAGATTGTAAGTGGCTTAAAATAAGGGTATTAAGCACTGGCGCCAAAGGGGGTAAATCAATGCGTATGCGCAGGGGGCCAACGGATTTTGTTTTATTCCTGACTGTGTTGATGCTGTTAAGCATCGGCCTGGTTATGGTCTTCAGCGCCAGCTCGTATTTTGCCGGAGACCCTCAGGGGCCTTTTAAAGATCCATTTCATTTTTTCAAAAGGCAGCTGTTGGGGGCGGTACTGGGCCTCGCAGCCATGGGATTCATGATGAATTATGATTACTGGAAGTTGAAGCGCTGGGTGGGATTGATGCTGATCTGCTCTTACCTGACGCTGTTCGCGGTTTTAGCCTTCGGCCAGGAATACCTGGGCGCCAGGCGCTGGCTTGATCTCGGCTTTACAAGTTTCCAACCGTCCGAATTGGTTAAACTATGTATTATAACCTATGTGGCTTACGGTTTATCCAAAAAGGAAGAACTTGTGCAAAGATTTATCCCCGGGTTGATGCCCTTTTTATTAGCCGCCGGGGGGGCGGCTTTATTGATCTTGGCCCAGCCCGACCTTGGCACTGCGGCAACACTGCTGGGGACTGTTTTTGTACTAATGTTTGCGGCGGGGGCCAGGGGCGGGCATTTAACAGCTTTGGGCGCAGCGGGTGTCGCCGGGGTGGTTGCGGCCATTTTTTTGGAGCCCTATCGTATGCGTAGGTTTATGGCTTTTATGGATCCCAACGCCGACCCCAAGGGATCAGGCTGGAATATTATCAACGCCTTAATGTCACTGGCCTCGGGGGGGTTGCTCGGGGAAGGTTTGGGCCAGGGGCGCCATTCCAAGTTTTTGTTTTTGCCCGAGCGGCATACCGACTTTATCTTTGCCGCTATCGGTGAAGAGCTTGGTTTTATCGGCGGTTGCCTGATCATCCTGTTGTTTGTGCTGCTGGCCTGGCGGGGCTACAGGATCGCCATAACTTGTCCCGATACTTTTGGGAGCTTGCTGGCCGCCGGGCTGGTCACCGGAATTGTCCTGCAGGCATTTGTTAACATTGGGGTGGTAACCGGTACATTGCCGGTAACGGGGATTACGCTGCCTTTTATCAGTTTTGGATCAACGTCCTTAATATTTTCCCTGACGGGTGTGGGTATAATTTTAAATATATCACGCTATACCTCATCCAGATAATGCGCTGGATGAAACTATATCAAGGAGTCTGTAGGGGCGGACGGCTCTGCCCGGCCGCGTGGTGAGGGGTGAAGGTTTTTTGCGTTTTGTTGTGGCGGGTGGCGGAACCGGGGGGCATATTTACCCGGCGCTGGCCATTGCGCGTGGTCTAAAGCAGCGTTATCCCAATTGTAAAATAATGTATATCGGCACCGGCCGGGGGCTTGAAGCTGATATCGTGCCCAAGGCGGGATACGAGTTTCACGCTGTTCGTGCCGTAGGTATCAAGCGCAGTTTGACCCTGCAGAATCTGAAAGTGCCGCTGGAGGCTCTGGCCGGCTACAGGGAATCTCGCAAGCTGATCCGGGGTTTTGCCCCCCGGGTTGTAATAGGCACCGGAGGCTACGTTTGTGGTCCGGTGCTGCTTGCTGCGTCACGGCTGAAAATACCGACTTTAATTCATGAGCAGAACGCGCTGCCGGGGATTACCAACCGGATTTTGTCCCGGGTGGTGGACCGGGTGGCGGTTACTTTTGAAGATTCCTTACGATATTTCCCGGGCCGGGCCAAGCCATACCTGACGGGACTGCCGGTTCGCCCGGAAATTCTTTCTGCAGACAGAGAAAAAGCCAGAGCAAAATTTGGTGTCGGTGCAGGGGAAATAATGGTGCTTTGTTTTGGCGGCAGCCAGGGCGCGCGCAGCATCAACCGGGCGGTAGCCGAAGCCATAGGCCCGCTTTCCGACCTGCCGGGTTTAAAATTGCTGCATGTAACCGGTAGCGGCCAGCACCGGGAGTTTTTACAAATGCTCCAATCAGTCGCCGGCCAAAGTGATCCGCCGGGCAATATCAACATTGTGCCGTATATGTACGATATGCCTGAAGCGCTTGCTGCCGCAGATTTGGTAATCAGCAGGGCCGGGGCGGCCACCCTGGCCGAAATAACAGCCAGGGGGCTGCCCTCTGTGCTGGTGCCTTTCCCATATGCTACCGGAAATCACCAGGAATACAATGCCAGAGCGCTGGTTTCCAGAGGGGCGGCGGAAATGGTCAGGGATGCGGAACTTAATGGGACAACACTGGTTAATAAACTAAAACAACTGTTGGATAGCCGCCAAAAGCTGGCGAAAATGGCAGAGGCCAGCCTCAGGCTGGGGAAGCCCGGAGCTTTAGCTGACATATTAGACGGGATAGCGGAACTTGTCTGATAACGGTTCTGCTTTCAAATACAATACATTGGGACAAGCCATAGGTGGAAGCAGGTGCAAGTAACACCTTATTTGAATCAAGCATAATATAAGGTATCTCTTTCTTCCGGCTTGTCGCACTTGCGCTGCCCGGTGCAGGAAGGAGCTGATTAGCGGGTGCAGGATATTCCAGATAAAGTTCATTTCATAGGTATTGGCGGCGCCGGCATGAGCGGTCTGGCCAGAGTGCTGCTTGACCTTGGGTTTGAAGTCAGTGGCTCGGATTTAAACACAAGCCCGGTTACAGAGCGGCTCGCAGCAGCCGGCGCCACTGTGTTTGAAGGCCACCACGGCCATAATGTCAGGGGTGCCGGCCTTGTAGTGGTATCCACTGCAATAAGCGGTGATAACCCTGAACTAAAGGCAGCCGCTGAAAGCGGCATTCCGGTTATCCACAGGGCGGATTTGCTGGGCTTGCTCATGGAAAGGCAAAAGGGCTTGGCCGTGGCCGGCGCGCACGGTAAAACCACCACTACAGCCATGCTGGCGCTGGTCATGGAAAGATGCCACCAGGATCCCACTATATTAATCGGAGGTGAATTGACTGATGTTGGCGGAAACGCCAAACTTGGACGGGGAGAATATTTGGTGGCGGAAGCGGATGAAAGCGACCGGTCATTTTTAAGATTGCGCCCTTATCTGGCAATTGTTACAAACATTGAAGATGATCATTTGGATCATTACGGGTCGGTGGATGAGATTATTAAATCATTCAGCCATTTCCTGCAAAAGATACCGGCCGATGGTGCGGGGGTACTTTGTTTTGATGATGTCAATGTCCGGGATGTTGCCCCGGGTTGTGGCGGCACCGTAATATCATACGCTTTGGATAACCCGGAGGCTGATTATGTGCTGCGCGATATCAGGCTTGACTCCGCAGGGTCGGCCGGGGAAGTGTTCTTCCGGGGGCGGCGTCTGGGCCTTTTGGAACTGGTTGTGCCCGGCAGGCACAACCTGGCCAACGCCCTGGCGGTTATTGCTGCCTGCCTTCGGCTGGGTTTGGAATTCGATGATGTTGCGGCTAGCTTGAAAGAGTTCAGGGGTGCAGGCAGGCGGTATCAATTCCACGGTTGCGAAAAAGGCGTCACCGTGGTAGACGATTACGCGCATCATCCAACGGAGATCGCGGCTACGCTGCGGGCAGCCCGGCAGGTTCATGCCGGTCGCGTAGTGGTTGTTTTTCAGCCGCACAGGTATACCAGGACTTCATTGTTGCACCGGCGGTTTGGGTCATGTTTTAAAGATGCGGACCTGGTAATAATTAATGATATTTATAGTGCCGGCGAAAAACCTGTTGAAGGCGTATCAGCGCAGCTGATCGTTGACGCTGCGCGCGAATTTAAGGGGGACGATATAATATTCCTTCCTTCAGCAAGGGATACGGTTGAATACTTGCTGGATAATTATCAAGCAGGCGACCTCGTATTAACAATGGGTGCCGGGGATGTATGGAAGACAGGTCTGGCTTTGCTGGACCGTTTAAAGGAGAATTGATGTGAGCTTCCCAGCCCAATTATTAAGCGAAAAAATTAAAGGCGAAGTCAGGTTCAATGAGCCGATGAGTAAACACACCAGCTGGCACATCGGCGGTATGGCGGATATATTTGTTATGCCGAAGGATATTGCCGACTTGCGGGAGGCCCTCTCCTACGCCAAACGTAGTGAATTGCCGGTTAGCATTATCGGTAACGGCACTAACCTTTTGGTTTCGGATTTTGGTATAAGGGGCATGGTGATTAAAATCGGGCCGGGGCTGTGTCAGATTGAGGTGCGAGGCGAGAGAATTCGGGCGGGAGCCGGTGTGCCCCTGCCCCGTCTTGCTGCTGTAGCCTTGCGCTCCAGTCTTTCAGGTTTTGAGTTCCTTGCCGGCATCCCGGGTACGGTGGGCGGCGCGCTGGTGATGAACGCCGGCGCCAACGGGTGCGCGGTGGGTGAAAGGGTCCGGCAGGTAACGGCCGTTGACCTCGAAGGTAAAGAAGTCCAGTTAAACAACCAGGAGCTGGAGTTTTCCTACCGCTACAGTTGCCTGGCCGGAAGAAAACTGGTCGTAGCGGAAGTAGAATTTGAAGGCATCCCCGGCGTCCCGGAAGCAATAAAAGCGAAGATGGACAGCTACCTTGAACGTCGAAGGAAGACCCAACCTCTTGAATTCCCCAATGCCGGCAGTGTTTTTAAAAATCCTCCCGGTAATTCGGCGGGAAAACTGATTGAACAGTCCGGATGCAAGGGTATGCGGGAAGGGAATATCCAGGTCTCAATGTGCCACGCCAACTTCTTTGTCAATCTGGGTGGAGGGACTGCCGAGCAGGTCCTGACACTGGTGGAAAAAGTGCAGCAATGTGTTTTTGAAAAATTTGGCTGCAAACTTTTAATGGAGGTGCAAAAGCTGGGAGAGTTTTAGCGGAGGTGACACAATTGCAAAGGTTTATGGTCGTTGGCGGAAACCGCCTGGTGGGCACAGTGCGCGCGAGCGGTTCCAAAAACGCCACGCTGCCCATTATGGCAGCCAGCTTGCTGCTGGACGGCCAGTGCATTATCAGGGGCATACCCCGCCTCAGGGATGTGGCGGTTATGCGCGATGTGCTGGTATATCTCGGGGCCGGCGTGGTCTGGGAAAAAGATACTATGTATATCGACGCCAGAAATGTCAGCTGCCAGGAAGTATCGGAAGATTTAATGAGACGCATGCGTGCTTCAAACCTGGTGCTGGGGCCGCTGGTCGGCAGGTTCAGGCAGGCCAGGATATCTTACCCCGGGGGCTGCCAGATCGGTTCCCGCCCGATGAATCTCCACCTTAAAGGGCTGCAAGGTTTAGGTGCTACTATCACTGAGAAATTCGGTTACATTTCGGCAGAAGTCAAAAACCTGGTTGGCACCGAAATTTACCTTGACGTACCAAGCGTGGGAGCGACAGAAAACCTGATGATGGCTGCGGTTTACGCCAAGGGAATAACAGTAATAAAAAATGCCGCGCGTGAACCGGAAATAACGGACCTGCAAAATTTTCTTAACCTGTTGGGTGCAAGGATAAACGGAGCAGGTACCGGTGTAATTAAAATTCAGGGTGTCGAGGGCCTGTATGGGGCTGAACATACCGTAATACCCGACCGGATTGAAGCCGGTACACACATGATTGCCGGGGCGATTACCGGCGGCGATGTGATTGTTGCAGATGTGATTCCTGAACATCTTGAGCCTGTTATCAATAAATTGCGTGAAGCCGGAGCCTTTGTAGAGGTGAAAGATAGTCAGGTTAGGGTGGCGGTGGATAAAAAATTAAAGGCGGTAGATATAAAGACAATGCCTTACCCCGGATTTCCCACCGATATGCAGCCCCAGTTCATGGCCCTGCTGACTATGTGCGAGGGAACCGGCATAATCACAGAGACAGTTTTTGAGAACAGGTATAAACACGTAATGGAAATGCGCCGCATGGGAGCGGACATCCGCCTGGAAGGCCAGACGGCGGTTGTAAGGGGTGTACCCGGTTTATCGGGGGCATGCGTGGAAGCCACCGACTTACGGGCCGGCGCGGCGCTGGTACTGGCGGCCATGGCGGCGGAAAACGGCTCCGTAATAGAACGTGTGGAGCATATAGATCGAGGTTACGAGAGGCTTGAAAATAAATATAACGCCCTGGGGGCGCGTATCATTCGAGTGCACAATTAATTGATTTTAATGTGGACTCTTTTTTGGTTTTATGGGGGACAAGTAGATCAATTACTGCCAGTCGCCCTCCCTTTTCATAATTTCCCATAACAATCACACAAAATTACTTATTTTCTTAAGGTTATCTTAAGCTAAAGCAAATATAATTAAATCATCCGGTGCACCGAATATAACAGATGTAAGGAGGAATGAAATGAAGACTAAAAAATGGCATATTGGCGCATTGTTATTGGCGGTGGTCATTTTGGCGGGTACTGTAACCTCGGCTTTTGCAGACTCTACTCAAACAAAAAAACCGGATCCAAGCAACTTATACCAGAGTTTTGTGGCAAAATTCGCAGCGAATCTTGGTGTGAGCCAGGAGCAAGTGACAGCGGCCCTGGACAAAACAAAACAACAAATGCTTGACGAAGCCGTACAGCGGGGCCAATTAACCCGGGAGCAGGCTGATAAAATCGCCTCCGGTAAAGGTTTCGGTTTTGGTGAACTTGGTCCAGTCAAAAAAAGCGGTAATTTTTTTGCGAGAGAAGGCCGCAGCCTCGATAACATAGCAAATGTGCTGGGTATAACGGTTGACGAACTTAAAACCGAGCTTCAGAATAAAAAAATGCAGGATATTGTTACAGCACACGGCCTGACTTTTGAAGAGTTCCAACAAAAAATGCTGCAAATTAAGAAGGATGCAATTTCCCAGGCCGTAACAGACGGTAAATTAACACAGGAGCAAGCCGATAAAATCCTGCAAAATATGGAGAACAGACATAATAGAACTAATCAAACGGCTCCTGACAACACTGGCGATGACAATTAATTTGTAATTTAAGCGCCGGCCCTATGACCCTGCCCAAGCGGCAGGGTTTTTAATTTAATTTTTTTATCTTCCGAGCAATTTCTTTTTCCAGTGTATTGATCAAGTTTTTAATATCTTCTCTTATAACTTCGTTTTCTTCCCGCTCTACATGGTTTTTTAAAAGGTCTATCAATTTTTCCAGCGACTCTATATGCATTTCGCAATATATAGTTAAATTGGCTACGTTGGTGACTATTGTATCCAGTTCATATTGCATTGAACTAAAATAGTCGCCCGCAATTCCGTATTCTTTGTCCATTTGCCATAAAGCTTGCTTGATGCGCTGAAGAATTATAAGTATGTGCTCCTTGGTGTTATGCATTTTATTCTCCCTGTTTTTTTAATACTATTAATTCATCAATAATTCTTTTGATAACCAACAAATCTTGGGTTACTTGCTTATCGTTGTTATTATTGTTTAATTCACTATTCAACAGATTGTTAATTATTTCAAGAGCGGAAGGACTAAGTTGCCCAAAAGCATTTATCATATTGCCCAAAGTGTTGGTTTCCTCACAGAGCTCCGCCAGGAGGTTATAAACCTTGGATACATCATCTTCCTTGACGATATTGGGATATTTGCACTCCATGTGATTCAGTCTGGACTCCACTTTATGAATTGAATTATAAATGTTTATTAATATGTTGTTGTACATATATTACACATCCTATTAATTATTTAAAATTTAATTGTAAGAATTATACTATGCAAACATTTGTTTGTAAAGATATAATATGAGCAGTTTTTGCCGGTGGGGCGATGCTGAGGTATATTTCATGGCGCAAAAACGTATAGAGTTGGAGGGATATATATTTTACCGGAGAATTTGTTTAATATCTCATCAATATCTTGAAGGAGTTGTAAAGCTTGTTTAAAGAAATCGAGAGCAAATTTTACGTCATTCTTTGTGTGTACATAACGGCACTGATGGTGGCCAATGTGGCTTCATCAAAGGTAATAACGCTATTTGGCCTTTTTGTTCCGGCCGGCTTTGTGGCCTATTCCCTGACGTTTTTGATGACCGACGCGGTGTCTGAGATATGGGGCAAGGACCGGGCCAAAAAGGTGGTAATACTTGGCCTGTATATGAATATCTTAATGGTTGCGCTTCTACAGATTAGCATTCACCTTCCGGCGGCACCGTTTTGGGCCAACCAGGAATCATATAAGTTAATTTTAAATGGTTCTATACGAATTGTTGGTGCAAGCCTGTCTGCCTACCTGGTATCTCAGTTTACAGATGTCTGGGCCTTCCTGGCGATAAAAAAACTGACCGGGGGGCGCTACTTATGGTTGAGGAATAACGGCTCAACATATTTATCCCAGGCCGTAGATACAATGATATTTATCACCCTGGCTTTTTACGGCTTGGTGCCCAATATTGCTCTGATTAACATGATTATAGCCCAATACGTAGTGAAGGTAGGCATAACAATTATCAATACCCCGTTCTTTTATGCCCTGGTTTACTGGATCCGGGGCGGGTGTAAAGAGGAGGGCGGCTCAAATCTAATACATAATTAATATGTCGGGTCAAATTGCTTAAAACCGGTCAAGCGTATTCAATTGGGTCCTTCAGCCCGGCCCCGGTGAAACCTTTTAGCCTCAGCCGGCAGGAATCGCAGATCCCGCAGGCCTTTTCGCCACCATTATAGCAGCTTGTCGTCAAGTGCAGGGGCGCACCGTTTTTAACGCCTAATTTTACAATCTCAGCCTTGGTTAAAGAAAGAAGGGGTGCTTCAATAGTTATGGGGCAACCCTTTTGGGGGGCTGCCGCCCCAGTGTTGACCAATTCTTGAAAAGCCTGAATAAACTGCGGGCGGCAGTCCGGATATCCGGAATAATCCATGGCGTTGACCCCAATATAAATCTTTTCTGCTCTTATCGCCTCGGCATAGCCCACAGCCATCGAAAGGAAAACAGCATTTCTAAATGGTACATAAGTTACCGGGATTTCATTATCCATATCCCTGTTGGTTGGCACCTCAATTTCCCGGGAAGTAAGGGCGCTGGCGCCAATCTCCTTAAAAAACCTGATATCCAAGACCAAGTGATTTGTGCAGCCATAGTAATCAGCAACTTTTTTGGCCTGCTCAACCTCCCTGCTGTGGCGCTGGCCATAGGCGAAGGTGATGGGGTGGATCTCATAGCCTTCCTTGTCGGCCACTGACATGCAGACCGTGCTGTCCAGGCCGCCCGACAAAATTACAATTACCTTTTTCATAGATCTCCTCCGGTTTTATATTACAAGCTTACTTTTCTAATTGTAATACTTAAAATTCAGTTTGGATAATTAAATTTCAGAAAAACAAGCTGTGGTTTTATGATCAATAATGAATTTGACGGATAGCTCGGACAAACTGCTGTCAGCGGCTATTGCTACAATTAAAACGCACATATGCTGCTTGTCCAGTTAACCAATCAATAGAAACGGAGGTTTGAAAAAATGGCCGGAAGAAAAAGCAAGATCAGCCAAACCCGCAGTGCCCTATACACTGCGGCTAAGATCCTGGGTGACATTTCAGCAATAAGCAAAGGGCCGGGTGCCGTTGGTAAAAGAATTGCCAGAAGGGCGGCGGGCAAAGCAACAAGTAAACTGCTGGGCAAATTGTTCAAGTAAGGCGGGGTAACCCGCTTGCTTGGTTTTGATTGACAACATATTGTCCGTAAGTATTGCTGAACTTTAATTATGTTAAGTAGGAGGACCAAAATGCCCGACAGAACTACACATATCCAGGAATTAAAAGATTTGGTGGCTTGTTTTGTGCAAGAGCGCAATTGGAACCGGTTTCATAGTTCCAAAAATTTGTCCATGTCAATAGCTATTGAAGCCGCGGAACTGATGGAGTTGTTTCAATGGGCCGATTCAAGTGACCTGGATGAAATACCGGTGGACAGAGTAAGAGAGGAATTGTCGGATGTAATAATTTATTGCCTGTCTATGGCCAACGCTTTGGAGATAGATATTACAGATGCGGTAAGGGCTAAAGTAAGGTCAAACGCTCAAAAGTACCCGATTGACAGGTATAAAGGGAAATACAAATGATCATTACATGCAGGAATTTAGATAAATAAAGTTGAAAGCTTGGCCAATACTGGATTTGTTGATTTTAATTAAAATTGAAAAGGCCAAAATATACTGCGCCAGAAAACATTTTGCAGCAATAAGCAATAATTCCGTGCAGTATGACGTGGTTGACAGTTACCAGCGGCTTATGGAAATCGTGAAATAGTTACATTGAAAAGTATTATATTTAAAGCCGGGCAGCCAAAGCCGCCCTTTTTACGTGAATGGCTGGAACGATATTTAGAGGCAGAACTTTTATTCGCCAAAAAAAGACCAAGTAAATTTGAGATGCCTGGTTCTGTGAACCGCTCAATTAGAACAGTGGCCGAAGCAGAACGTGTGGCATCTCATAATCAATTAGTCGAAGAACAGTCCTATCCAAAAACCGGTGTAACTGCCAATAATGAAAGGGCCCAAGAGGGCCCTTTTGTTGTTTTGTCAGCATCTACAAAGCAGCTTATCAACCTTTGTAAGTATCTACAAAGGTTAAGTTTCAAATAATCGCAAATATTTAGACAATGCCGAAACGGAGGTGAAAACCCTTACAGTATTAATTTGTTTAACAGGGAGGATATGCAAAACTATGATGACAGGAACAGAATATATCGAAAGTTTGCGTCAGTTGAAAACGGAAATCTATGCTTTTGGTGAAAAGATAACCAACTTTGTGGACCATCCTCTTTTCCGCCCGCATATCAATGCTGCGGCCGTGACCTATGATATGGCCCACGAACCCGAGTTTGAGGATCTAATTACGGTCAAATCCCATCTTACCGGGAAGAAGATAAGCCGTTTCACCCATATTCACCAAAGCAGCGAAGATTTGGTCAAAAAGATAAAAATGCTGCGCATGATTGCCCAGCGGACCGGCACCTGCTTCCAGCGCTGCGTGGGTTTTGACGGGTTAAATGCTTTATACACCACTACTTATGAAATGGACCAGGCACTGGGCACCAATTACCACACCCGCTTCGTGGAATTTTTAAAGTACGTGCAGGAAAACGATTTGATGTCCGCCGGTTCCATGACTGACCCCAAGGGTGACCGTGGTTTGCGCCCCAGCCAGCAGGCTGATCCGGATATGTATGTGCACGTAGTTAAAAGAACGGACGAGGGCATTGTTATCAGGGGGGCCAAGGCGCACCAGACAGGCATCGTCAATTCACATTACATGATCATTATGCCTACCGTTGCCCTGGGCGAGGCCGACCGGGACTATGCCGTTGCCTGTGCCGTGCCGGTGGACGCTCCAGGCGTGTTCCATATATTCGGCCGCCAGACCAATGATGAGCGGCGCCTGGAAGGTGAAATAGATACCGGCAACGCCAGGTATGCCGTGGTGGGCGGCGAGGCGTTGACCGTGCTGGAAGATGTTTTTGTACCCTGGGATAAAGTGTTTATGTGCGGTGAAAATCAGTATGCCGGGATGCTGGTGGAGCGGTTTGCCTGCTATCACCGGCAAAACTATGGCGGCTGCAAATGCGGCGTCAGCGATGTTATCATCGGCGCCACAACAGCTATGGCCGAATATAACGGGGTGGCCAAGGCCTCCCATATCAAAGATAAAATTACCGAAATGGTGCATTTGAGCGAAACCATGTACTGCTGTTCCATAGCCTGTTCGGCCGAGGGCGGCAAGACCCCTTCCGGCGCCTATTTTGTCAACCCGCTGCTGGCCAATGTGCTTAAACAAAATGTTACCCGCCATATTTATGAAATTTGCCGGCTGGCTCACGATATCGCCGGTGGGTTTATTGCTACTTTACCTTCGGAGAAGGATTTTAAAGACGCCAAAACCGGCCCCTATCTGGAAAAATATTTCCGCGGCGTGTCCGATGTGCCCACTGAATACAGGGTCAGAATGGCCCGGTTGGTGGAGAATATGACCGGTGGTACCGCTCTGGCCGAAAGTATGCATGGCGCCGGGTCGCCCCAGGCGCAAAGGGTAATGATTATGCGCCAGTCCAATATGGAGCATAAGAAGCGCCTGGCCAGAAGACTGGCCGGTATTCCCGAGCAAGACTAAAAGGAGGTTTTACTATGGTTTCTATCGGCAAGGATCTCTGGGCGCCTCGTTATACTGAGGGTATTGTAGAAGAGACCATCAACGGGGTAACGGTTAACACTTATGCCGACCGCCCTAAATCCGTTATTGAAACACTGCAAAACAGCGCCCGCCTGTTCCCAGACAAGGAGGCGCTGGTAGCCGGCAGTGAGCGCATTACCTATGGTGAGTTGAACAGGCGGGTTAACAACATGGCTTATGCCCTGCGTACCAGGTATGGCATTAAAAAAGGTGACCGGGTGGCCATTTTGCTGACCAACGGGATTCCCTTTGTGATCAGCCTGTATGCCGTGGCGCAACTGGGCGGCATCTGTGTGCCGCTGAATACCAGGCTGAAGAGCTCTGAACTTGAGTTTATGCTTAACAATTCAGGCTCCAGCCTGCTGGTGCTGAACGACAGCTGGTGGGTAAATATTGAGCCGATTAAAAGCTCCATTGGCAACTGCCGTGAATTTTTCGTGGTAGGACAGGAAATAGCCGGCACCAGGTCATTTACCGAGTTAATTGATTCCGATGCGCCGGAAGTGGTAACGGAGCAAATAGATGAGCACGATGTCGCTCTGATAATGTATACCTCCGGCACCACCGGGCTGCCCAAGGGTGCTATGAACACCAATTTTAACGTTATTCATACCATGATTAGTTATAAAAGAATCTACGACCTTACGCCCGATGACAGGACTGTAATTGCCGTGCCGCTATTCCATGTCACCGGCCTTTACGCCCAGCTGCTCACTTATATTAACCTGGGCTGCACAATTGCCCTGCTGCCCATGTATAAAACTGACGAGATGCTGCGGATTCTGGAAGAAGAGAAAATCACCAGTATGATTGTGGTGCCCACCATTTATGTAATGATGTTGATGCACCCCGAACATAAAAATTACGACCTCTCCAACTTGCGGGTGGCAGGTTTCGGCGGGGCGCCCATGTCCGGTGAAACGGTTAAAATGCTGGAAGAATGGCTGCCCGGCATCGAATTGCATAACACCTACGGGCTTACGGAAATTGCCTCTCCGGGCACTTGTATGCCCAAAGAAGATGCCATGCGGAAATTAGGATCCATCGGCCTGCCATTCCCGGTCAACAAATGTAAAATTGTCGACCCGGTTACGGGTGAGGAATTGCCGCCCAATACCGAGGGGGAACTTTTAATTAATTCCCCCAACCTTACCCCGGGCTACTGGCAAAACCAGGAGGCCACAGCTAAAGCTATTATTGATGGGTGGCTGCATACCGGTGATATCGCCAAAATTGATGAAGAGGGCTATGTTTACATTATGGACCGCATCAAGGACATGATTAACCGGGGCGGTGAGAAAATATTCTGCGTGGAAGTGGAAGATGTCCTCTACAGCAACAGCAAAGTGATGGAGGCTGCGGTGGTTGGTGTGCCGGACGAAGTTTTCGGCGAAGTGGTTAAAGCCTGCATCGTACCCAGGCCCGGCGCGACCCTTACGGAAGAGGAAGTGCAGGATTGGGTGAGAGAGCGCCTGGCTAAATATAAAGTTCCTAAATTTGTGCAGTTTTTAACCGAGCTGCCCAAGAACCCCAATGGCAAGGTAATGAAAAATGTTTTGCGGGAAATGCATCAGTGAAATAAATTTTGGAAAGGAGTTTTGTAAAAATGTCACAGACTAAAGTTTATATTCTTGATTTAGGCGTTTTAGAGTGCGATGAGGTATGGCTTGCTTCGGCTCCCAACCCCGGCACCTTAACCAATCCTAACCCGCCGGCCAACTGGGTAACTGTTCCCACCTACGCGGTACTGGTGGATCATCCCGAAATGGGACGGGTACTCTTCGACTGCGGCTGTTCTCCCCAGTGGAAAAGCCGCTGGCCCGAGGGACTGCAGGGAGTATTCCCCTGGACCAGGGAAGTCCCTCTGGTGGAAAAATTAAAGGAGTTAAACTTGACCCCCAATGATATCGACGCTTTAATTGTTTCTCACTTGCATATGGACCATGCCGGCAATATTGATCTTTTCAAGGGCACCAAAGCCGGCCAAAATGTATATGTGCATAAAAAAGAACTGGAATATGCCTTCTATGTTACCCACATCGGACCGGAACCCAACGTGGGCGCATATGTAAAAGCTGACTTTAGCGATATCCCGGGTATTGTTTATAAGCCGGTACTGGAAGATGGCGAGCTGGCCAGGGGGCTGGAAGTTGTAGCGCTGCCCGGGCATACTCCGGGGGTTATGGGTATGGTTGTACATCTGGAGAAAGAAGGTACCTTAATTTTCACTTCCGATGGTGTTTACAGCAGCAAGAATTATGGCCCCCCGGCCAATATCCCCGGACTGATTTATGATAGCCTGGGCTTTGTGAACACTGTGGAAAAAGTAAGAAAGCTGCAGAAAAAATATAACGCCAAAGTTATATTTGGCCATGATCCCGAACAGTTCAGCGCATTGAAATTAGCCCCTGAGTTTTACGAGTAAAATAATTAAAGTCCTGCCAAAAGCCCCGCCAAAAGGCGGGGCTTGACGTACATACATGTCATTGCGAGGAGCGAAGCGACGTGGCAATCTCATATATATTGGGGACATTCCTCGGAGAGGTGTGTCCCCTTTCCTCTGTTTCGCCGGGTGCTTGCTTCAGTTCAGTATCTACCTGGCGTGGTAAGGTTATATTTTTGCATTTTACGGAGCAGGGTGGTGCGGTGGATGCCCAGGGTTTTGGCTGCCTCTTCCGGGGAACCGCTATTGCGGAGCGCTTTTATAATCAGTTCTTTTTCAAAATTTTGTACCGCCTGCTGCAAATTGGGCAGCTCCAATTCATCGCTTTCCAGGCTTGAATGCTCCTTTGCAAGACCCAATTCTTCTTCCACCATACCTTGAGCTATCTGAGCATCGGGGTAAAGCACCACAAAGCGTTCAACTATGTTTTCCAGTTCCCGCACATTACCCGGCCATTTATAGCCAACCAACAAGGACCTTGCCTCCGGTGTAAAATCTTTCTCAACCCGGTATCTTCTTTTTAGCCTGTCCAAAAAATAATTGATTAAAAGGTGTATGTCTTCTACCCTCTGGCGCAGTGGAGGAATATTAATGGGCACGACATTAAGCCGGTAGAACAAATCTTCCCGGAATTTACCCTGGGTTACCAGTTCCCGCAGGTTGCGATTGGTGGCGGCAATAAACCTTACATCCGCAAATTCCGGCTGTACTGCCCCAACCGGCAGGTATTCTCCCGATTGCAGCAGGTGCAGTAATTTTACCTGCATGGAAACCGGCAGTTCGCCTATTTCATCCAGAAAGAGAGTGCCTCCTTGTGCGGTCTGGACCAAGCCTTTTTTGCCGCTATGCACGGCCCCGGTAAAGGCCCCGGCCCGGTAACCAAATAGTTCCGATTCAAACAGTTCCTCCGGAATGGCCCCCACGTTAATTCTGACAAAGGGCCCGCTGCTGCGCCTGCTTAAATAATGGATTAACCTGGCGACAACCTCCTTGCCCACCCCCGACTCCCCTGTAATGAGCACAGTAGAGTCAAAGTTGGCCGCCCGGGCTCCTTTGGCCAAAACATTTTGCATGGCCGGACTGGATGCTACTACTTTATCGATACCTTCAATATATATTTGTTTGCCGACATCAATTGGTTTCCCGGATAGTCCTATATCAGGGCTTACCCGGGTCACCACCAGAATGATGTTGCCATCTTGATCGTAAATGGGGGTGCCGGAGGCGAACAGTTTTCTTTTATTGGTTAAGATAGTTTGGGGGATGGTTACCGGTCTTTTTTCAGCCAGGATCTTTAAGGTTACGGATTGATCAAGTACTTTTTGCTTAACCATTTCGCTCATGTGCAGTCCAATAAAATCGCTGGCTTCCAGGCCGCTGAGCAGTTCATAAGACTTGCTGGCGCCAACATTGTAACCTTTTCCGTCAGTTATCCAAATTCCGCAGGTATCTTCCTCTTTCTTTTGAGCAGCGTCGTTACTAAAGGTGCGGTTAGCTGTCATGGTATACCCCCTTTGTGCAGGTCTGCACAGAAACGAGTGCGTAATTGCACTAAATCTTGTACAAGTAAACAGATTAAAAGCCAGAATTCCAGGTATCCGTGTTTAATTGTCTCTGGCATAGTAATTGCATTTTTCAGAAATATAAGAACAATTTAATGATTAATACGTTTTATCTTTCCATTTAAATTTATCATTACTTGATTTGCTTGTCCATGCTCTGGCGCTGCCATTTGTCCCGTATTGACCCAGTTGCTGGTAAAAACATAGCGGCCAAAGGAGGGGGAGGACATGTTAGCAGAATATTTGCAAGAAAATAAAAACGATGCACTGAGCTATGCCAGGCAGCAGGATGACCGGTTAAGCAGAAGCAATGTTTATCAACAGCTAATTGATATAGTACTGGCGGGCGATGGCGCGGCGGGGATAATTGAAACCATTCATAATGAAACAAACCGCCGGGTTTTGTTGATTACCACCGAAGGAGAAGTAATGTTTTATGCCGGTTGCCCGCGGCCTCCCAAACTCGGGTGGCCGGTATCCTTTCCACCTGAGCAGGCAGACCAGTTTGCCGGCCCGGTACCGTGGCGGGAAAAAACCATTGCCCGGGTTGATGGCGCCGGTTTTGAGTGTTTAGTGGTGCCGGTCGGGCGGCAAAATGAAGTGACTGCTTACCTGTTGGTTGGGGCCGGTACACCAAATCAGGACGATCAATTGTGGGAACTGCTGTATGCCTCTGCCCGGGTGCTGGCTCTGGCACTGGACCGGGAGAAAATGATTCTTTCAGTGGAAAAGAAATATAAAACGCAATTTTTATTAGACCTTCTGCTGCATCAAGAGCAGCCCAGGCACAAGCAGGAACTGGCATCGCGGGCCTGGGGCAGGGATTTAACCCGGCCGCACCTGATATTTGTTGCCGAATGTAGCCCCGGGCAGCTGCGGGATCAAAAAAATTGTACTAGAATGATAATCAGTAATTTGGAGCAGCTGGCTGTTAATAACTTTATTCACCTGCTGCACAGGGACCGGCACGTTATTCTGCTTGAACCCCCCGGTGGTGATGTCCAGGCTGCCATCAAACTAATGAGGAATGTCTACAAGCAAACCTGTATCAGGATGCCTGAAGGCCTGCGGCTGGTTTTGGCCTGTCAATCCGTCTCGCGCCAGGAATATAATCTGGCCCAGGGGTACCGGGAAGCCGGCTATGCCTTGGAGTTGGGCCTGGCAGGTAAGGAAAGCAGCGCTTTTATAAATTTTGATGAGCTTGGGATCTATGGCCTGCTGTACGGCATGTGCGGTAACCGTTCCATGACCAGCCAAATGAGCAGTTTTTGGGGACATAAGCTGGGTGTTCTGGTGAATTATGACCAGTTACACAGAACAGAATTATATAACTCATTGGTTAATTACCTGGATAATAACTGTAACCTTGCGTTAACCGCAGATAAACTTTACATTCATCCCAACACTCTGCGCTACAGGATTAAAAAGATTGAGAAGTTATTGAAGATAGATTTATCCCGGTTGGAATGCGTGGTGGAAATCGCCCTTGCTTTTAAAATTGACCAGGTTAAAAAATGGCTGTTGTCCAACAGGGAGATGTATCCGCATGTTTGAGTTAGGGGTTAAATTTTGCGGCAATTGTAATCCCGTAATTAATAGTAAGGAAATACTGGCTAAGCTCACCGGTCTGCTGCCGGAATGTAAATTTACTGTGCCTGGCGCTAATATGGCGGCGTTATTGATTTTAAGCGGCTGTGTAACAGACTGTGCCACCAGGCCTGATTTTAACGTTGACACAATAGTTGTGGCCGGCTTATCGGTTGATTTGGTGCCCTGCCCTGAGGAGCAAATACCGGATTTGGTAGCTAAAAAGTTGGTCACCGGACCTTTGCGGGAATTAGGTGAAAAATACAAAGTCACCGAATGTCAGATACACCGGGACCTGGACGCAATTTAGAATAATATGGGGTTACCCTTAGTAATAATAGATGAACAGTACAGCAGTAAGAATACTGCGGTTTTTAAACTATTTTATCCCGTTTTGTTTCTTTGCGGGTTGACCAACCCAGCAGATCATAAACAATTCAGTATGCAAAATAAGCTTCAACAAATTGTGACAGCGCGAATATTACGGCAACAACCGCCCATACCTTTGTGACGAACTTGGTAAATACCAGTGCCAGCAGTATTATTCCTATGGCTATCCGTATAATTCGATCGGTATTGCTCAGGTTGCGCTTCCAATCTAAATCCAAGATAATCCCCCTTTTCAACATATTATGTTATAAAAATCGCCAGCTTATACTTGCTTATACCATCTGGAGATAAACGGTATGATTAAACAGGGGGGCCGGGATACGTTTGATAATCATAGTTTAGGAAGCTTGGCTTACTTTTTACTGAATTTACTAATTAAAATCCTTATACACTCACTGATAACCTTTGCATAAGTAAGAATATCCCGGGTGTTTTCTTTAACAGTGCCGGCAGTTTCGATTAGATTTAAACCAATAACGTCCATTGAACTCTCTATTTTTTTGCCAGTATTTTTTAATGTTGAGGTGATGGAATGAATGTTATCAATAGAACCAGGAATTTTCTCCTCATAAAGATGTTTATTTTTTACTAGAGAATCAGTTAGTGCATTGAGGTTATCCGTGGTAGCGGTCAGGTTGGCCATGGTTTTTTGAATATCCTTTGTATAATCCGTAATTTTACTGTTAATATTTGAAACTAATTTATTAACATTGTGTAGGGTAATAATGAGAAATATTGCTGCAATTAATAACATTGCAAACAAAATGAATAGACCCAGCTCATGAAGAGAAATATACATGATTCACCTTCCAGTCTTCATTTTCTTGACCTATAGCTGTTCTAGCGACTGATCCCGCCCTAATTTTTTATCTAGTTTTGTAACATAATTTTAGATAAATTGTCAAAGGGATGACGCGCCAGGCCAAAAAACTGGCTGGCATTTCCAAACAATACTAATATTATAAGTGTAAAGCTAATCCCAGTATCAACAGCGCCGCCAACCAGCAGTGGTGGCGTGAAAAGGTTTTGTTCCTGTAAGCAGAGATAGCCAAAAGACATATGACCAGGAGTATCACCCATGTTAAAACGCCTGAAGTTATCTGAGCAAGAAAATGAGAGCGAACGCCTCTGCCACGCGGCAGGTTCAGAGCCAAAACGCCATGCAGGGTTAATACCCCCAGGCAGGCTAAGGCCAGACGGTGGTGATACCGGGCCCATGCTGTTCCTTGGGGCCAAAGCCTGCGCAACAGAAAGGGTGTTAGTGAAATAAGCAGCAATAACAATCCTATCCAGCCTAAAAGCTCCAACATAGTAGGACACCTCACTCATCACATTTGGGGGCCGGCAAGACATTAGAATTTAAGAATTTGCGTATGTGCCTGCATTAATAGTTATGCTTGGCCAAGCTATTTCCTGCACAGTTTCATAAAATTTTGGGAGGTTTTGGTGTGGGATATGATTTGATTGTGGTGGGCGGGGGGCCGGCGGGCATGGTTATGGTAGAAGAGCAAACCGTGGCGGAAGAATTTGGTGAGATGCTGTTCACCCACTATGGGATTTCGGGGCCGGTCATCGTTAGCGGCATGGGGGGCTAATGCCGCTAATAACATGGTAACTGGAATGGGAGAAAGGAAAATGATCAATTCGGAAATAGGTGGTTAGCCAGGAGATTATTTTCAGCAATGATAGTCGCAATCAGTGTCCAGGCCGGAACATATGTTGCCCAGATTAAGCTCGCAAGACCGGGATTAAACCGGTGCTGAAAAGCGGGATTAAAAAACGATTGGGAAACCCCAATGTCACTAATGAGCATCAAACAGCCTGCCAGAGCTATTCGGCAGGCAACACCAAATCTGTAGTGGTACTTGAATAATGTACAAATGCAGGTCCAAGCCATGTAACACAATACGATGCCAAACAAGGTTCCCCCATAAAACATTAACCCCGTGACGTGGGGCCAAAGGGTGATATAGTTTGGAACGAATAAGATCAGGACAAGTAGTGCAGCTAGTAATTCCCATCCCCCCACTTTGAAATTTTTCTGAAAAGCGAGGATAAGGAATATATAAGCGAACAGGAATGCCAGCACGCCTAGAATAACCAATTTATCTCCTATACCTGGAATAGTATCACAAAAAACAAGAAAGAAATCAGCAACAACTATAAAAAATATGGCTATGTTCATATATAGCTGTTCAATGTGCCTTTTTTTAATACACAGAGTGAATAAAAACAGTGCAATAATCGTGGCATATTTGACGTAATTAACAAAAGCATCTCCGGGAAATAAGTTGTCAAGCAAGACAATAACCAAAGTCATGGGCAAAAAAATGTAAAGCAGTTTTCTCTGTATACTATTCATTTTATCACCTCAATGGTTTTGGCTGGTTCTTATTGATATATATGCAGCAAATCAGGAATTAATTTTTTGCCCGCTTTCTTGATGATTTAGTTTTTATCGTTACCCAGCCAGACGGGGCATTTTATCGCCCGAGCCAGTTTATTGATATTAAATTTTAACCCGGCCTCGGCCGGGTGACCGGCGGCGTAGGGATTGGGCAGTACCAGCAGGTCCGCCTCTTTGGCCAGGGAAATGATTAGCTTTTCGGTGCTGCCCGCCAGTATTTGTTTTTCCACCCGTACCTCGCGGGATTTGGCCAGGTCACAGAATTCATCCAGCACGACAGATGCCTGTTTTTGCAGGCCTTCCCCAAGCCAGCGGAAAAAATTAGCCCGGGTAACGGCTCCGCTCATCCACTCATCGCCCAGGATATGGCCCCAGCTTTCGTCAATGATAAAAACGGCCCGTATAGCCGCTTCCCATAAGCCGGCCAGTTCCAGCGCCGCCAAACCCGCCCCACGGGCCGACGGCGAGCCGTCAGTTACATATAATATTTGCGCCGGCATGGCATCCTTCCTTTCTGTGGTGTGAGGGTTTAATAGAATGCTTTATATCCCATTTTAGTGGCATGGTGTTTAATAGTATAATAAAACATAATTGCTATAAGGTGATATGTATGTTAATAAAAAATAAGATCGTGGTTTCTCTGGTTTTATTGCTATCCATGCTGCTTGCTGCCTGTTCCTCAAACAGCAATGCTGCTTTGATTAAAGCGGCAATGGAAGAAGATATGGAAGCGGCGCGGGAGGCGCTGGGGAGTGGCGGCGATGTGAATACGAAAAACGGTGACGGTAACACCGCCCTGATGTGGGCCGCGTACAAGGGAAACTACGACATGGTTAAACTGCTGCTGGACAGCGGAGCGGAGCCGGACATGCAGGGCAAGGATAACTGGACGGCTTTAATGTTTGCCTCGGCCAAAGGGCAAGTTGACGTTGTTAAGTTATTATCAGACCGGGGGGCGGATGTTAACCGGAAAAATGCCGGGGGGGATACGGCGCTGATGTATGCGGCCCTGGGTGGGTATCCGGAGGTGGCGAGTATTCTCGTGAAGCATCAAGCAAACATTAATGAAAAAAACAATGGGGGTAAAACGGCGTTAGACCTGGCGAAGGAACAGAATTTTGCCGCCGTGGCGGCCCTGCTTGAGGATAAGGGCGCCCGGTAAAGGGGAGTGTAAATTGTTTCGTGTAAGTGGGGATCCAAGCACAGCTTGGCCAGTATGCTATGGTGCATGATATAATAAAATTAGATAACCTGACATGGAATATAAAATAATGATGGGAAGATGGTTATGGATAAAAACAATATTACCTGTATCCAAAAAGCCAAGTTTATCTTTGAGTTTTATGAAAAGAGAGAGTGGCAGCCAGGTGAAGAGCCTCCATTGAGCGGGGTTGTCAAAGCTGCCCGGGTTGAGCCCGGGGCGGTCAGGCATTTGGGTAATTTCCTGGCCAACCGGTTGGAACGTATCGCCCGGATGATGGAAATACTGATAGACGCCCATGACCGGTGGGGCGTAAGCGGCAAAAAGGACAGGGTGATTATGGAAACAGATTCCTATGATTTTAACGACGCTCTTAAACTGCTCAAGGAAAACGGCTTTAACGATGATGAGTTCGTGCTCAAGGTAGAGTACGAGCGTAAGTGGGGACTGCTGTAACATCCCCGTTATCCCCGCATGGGCTGCCTAACATGGATTAAGATGTTAGTTGAATAAGCAGGCTGATCCCTAAAGGTTAAATAAAAGACCCCGGGTGCACCAAGGCATGTGCCCGGGGTTTTTTATCAAGTAAATTGTTTGTTAATCTACTTGATAGCCACAGCGGCCCAGTAGCCGCCCAGTACCAGAATGGAGAAAATGTAACCCAGCGGTACGTTGATTAATACACCGGTGGTGAAGGCCGCGAAGGGTCTCCAGCCCACGGAGGTTAGTTCTTTGAAACGGGTGGTCAGGCCGATGGCCAGGAAGCAGAATATGAAAGCCCAGGTTCTTAAAGTGGTAATGGGTTTAATAATATCATCAGTTATCATGTTGGAGGTTGAGGCATCACTGCCGGCGATAAGCATAGTGACCAGCGCAGAAGCCACAAAGAAACCAAGTACGAATTTGGGGAACCTAAACCAGATTTCCGAAGCCTGGGGTTTGGTTCCGTCTTCCCTCTTTTCCCACATGGTGATGGAAATAATAGCCAGGATAAAGCACCAAATACCTACGAACATATCACGGCCCACAACCTTCATCAAAGTAAAGGTGGTGATGGCCTGGTCACCGATGGCGGCAGCGGCGGCCATACCGGCAGCGTCGGCGAACTCGGAGGTGCCGATCCAGGCCCCGGCGGGACCGGCGGGAATACCGAAGATGGTGATGAATACCGGCAGGGCGTAAATCATGATAATAGCCCAGACAACCACCAGGGAAATAGCTACGGAAACGTGCTGCTTATCAGCTTTTACCGCACCACCGATGGCGATAGAGGCGGAAACACCGCAGATGGAACCGCCTGCGCCCAGGGTGGCGGCAAATCTTTTATCCAGTCCGAACAGCCTGGTACCTGCAAAATAAATGGCCAAAAATGTAGAAACGGCAATGACAGTGGCCTGAGTAAAAGCTACCGGGCCGGCCTGCACGATTTTGGTAAAGGGCAGGGTAGCACCCAGTAAAACAATACCTACTTTAACGTAAAACTCGGTGCGCAGTGAAGCTTCCATCCATTTGGGCATCTTTACAATGTTGCCGATGATGAGTCCCAGGGCAAGGGCCACCAGCGGAGCTTCCAGGTTATACCTGCTGGCCCATTCCCAGGCGCCGAAGATGGAGACCAGCACGCTGGCTGCAAAGATCAGGAGAAAGCCGGGAATGAATTCGCTTAATTTGTGTCCCAGAATTTTCACGGCTATGGAGAAAATCACCGCGAAGGTTATGAACATAAATACCAGCGAGCCGAAATTGGCGCCCAGGAATGAAGTAACGACGCCGAATTCCGACCACTTGGGGATGGATACACTGATTGGCTTAATAGAACTACCGGAAAACCACAGCAACATCGCGGCAATTACCAGGCCGAGACCAAGCCATACCGCCCACCAATCTTCTTTTTTGTAAAGGTCTGACCAGCCGCCGCTTACAGCAGGTTTGTTGGACATAGCATAATTCCTCCTTTAAAATGTAAATAATCAGTTGATAAGTAAGGATGCCTGCAACAGCCGGCAGTTAACAGGCACCATGTACTACCCGGGCTAAAACTGTAAAAGTTAATATTATTGGAACTTATAGCTGGAATAATTCGAGCTAATATTAAAAAAATCTTATCTTATTTTTAATTACAATCATATCCCCCCGGCACAGGATGAATATTTTCAGCTTTCTACTTGGCAATAAGATTTCAATGGGGTGAACATTTTGGTTCAATTTTTAGATAATTACGATTCACAAGGGAAATATGCGTATAATAGGGTAATATGTAGCGGGGTGAAAAAATGGCCACAGGCAAAAGCGTGCGAAACTGGTTTTACGCCACCCTGGTACTGCTATTAATGGTGCCCGCACTGCACCTGTACAGCACCCGGGTAGCGACGATAAGAATTGAAGCATTGTCCGGTGATTTTGAACAGCTGGCGGAAAATTATGCCCTGTCACCGGATATGGGGCTGCTGGTATATTATGCCCAGGCCTATATTTCGTACAATGACCGGCGTTTTTTGGACAAGTTCAACGAATTGGGCACCACGTTAATTAAAAAGGAGATGGACCTTTATAACCGGGCCTGTGAAGGTACAAGAAAAGCGGATCTGAAAAAGCTGGTTCTTTTAACCCAGGAATACGTTGCGTACATGCGCGGGGAAGTGGCCCCGCTGATTCAGTCGGGCGACCGGGAGGATTTCCAGGTCCTGTACCGGGAGCAGTACGACCTGCTGGCTGCGCAGCTGCTGGATGCATCCCGGCGACTGCTGACCGAACGCCAGGACACCGTTAAAAAGGCGGCCGCCGGCGAAGTACAATTGCTGGATAAAACGGGTTTTTTATCGGCCATTTTAGTTTTGCTCGCCCTGGTTATTGCGGCGCTGGGCGCCCGGAACCTGATTTATCCCGCGCTGGTAAGGTATAACCACGCCCAAAAATTACTTGATAATACCAGGGACGCCGTGATGGTGATCGATCCCAGGGGAAATATCACCCGGGTAAACCAGGCCTGGACGGAGCTACTGCATATTCCCGGCCAAGAAATTCAGTCCAAATCCCTTAATGACCTGCATGTGATGTATCCCAAGATCCAGGGACTGACTCAGCCGCTATTTAATGTGCTGTTGAACCATAAAAAAATATTAAATAACCAGGTTGTTTTAAATGAAGCGGAAGAAAAAACATTTATCAACATTGATTACTACCCCCTGCTGAATTTTAACAGGCTTACCGGGGCGGCCATGCTGGCCCATCCCGTGGAGATGCACAAAAATAAAAGGTATTTGTTTGACACCATTGAAGCCGAGCGCAAAAAAATATCCATCGAAATACATGACTGGATCGGCAGGGGCATGTCCCCCATCATCCACTCGCTGGACTATATACTGCGGGCCCACAAGCAAATTCCTGAAGATGTTTATGCCGACCTGGCCAGGTTAAGGGAACACTGCCAGAATGCAGCTATGGATATGCGCAGTATCATGAATGACATCCACCCGTACTTAATTGACAAGGTGGGGTTGATCCCGGCCCTGGAGTCTTATGCGTCCAATTTTGAGCAGATGCAGGGTATCAGGGTGTACATGTTTTACAAGGAGCGGACCTTCAATGTGAGCAAAACCGCGGAGATTATCATTTACAGGATAATCCAGGAGGCGCTGAGCAATGTGGTTAAGCACAGCAGCGCTACGGAAGTAGACATTTACTTTAAAGTTGAAAATGATATCCTAAAGATAGAAATTATGGACAACGGCAAACCGCCGGAAAATTTCGTGGCGGGCAAAGGTTTGTGGGGCATGAAGGAAAGGGCCAATTTAATCGGCGGCGACCTGGTATACGTCAGTGATGAAACCGGTTTTTCCTTGATCTTGACTGTTCCCGCTCATTCGAAAGGGTAATAAACATGGGTATGATTAAAATAATGCTGGTGGAAGACCACAACATAGTGCGCGAGGGTCTGAAAAGGTTGATTGAAATGGAAGAAGGCATGACGGTGGTGGCTGAGGCGGGCACCTGTGCCCAGGCCAGGGCTAACCTGCGGGATGATACGGATGTTATCCTGCTGGATATCAAACTGCCCGACGGGGACGGCCTGGAACTGTGCCAGGAAATCAGAATGAAAACTCCGCAGGTGAAATTTATAGCGCTGACCACCTATGATGACGCCCTATTCATTAAAAAAGCCCTGGAGCACGGCGTGCAGGGGTTTATCCCCAAGTATGCTTCCTTTGACGAGATCAAGTCGGCCATCCACATCACCCTGAGGGACGGGCGTTACCTTTACCCCGGGCTGAACATGCAGGCCTTGATGGGCCTTTCGGAAACGGGGCTGTCGGAGTTTGAAATACAGATACTGCGCAGGATTGCCAGCGGCGAAAACCAGAAAAATGTTGCCGCAGCCCTGTTTATCAGTATCTCGACTTTAAGAAGAAGGATTAAGGGAATTTGCACTAAAATGGGCGTGGATACCATTGAGGAAGCCCTGGCCTCAGCAGTTAAAAAGGGGTTGATTCAGTAGGTGGACAGGTTGAAAAGCAAAAAAAAGATTCTGGTTTACTTTGCCATAATCTTTTTTTTAACGCTGATAATTTTATTTTTCGTACTGGAATTTCGCTATATTAACCGGGTAGTCAGTGAAAACCGGGATAACATCAGGCAGATCGTGTTAAGCGAAGTTTATTCCTACATGCGCGACCTGCAATTACTTACTGAAGACGCGGCTAATTTCGTTGAGGATGAAAACGGGCCGGCCATCCAGTCGCTGCGGTCGGTTGCCGGCAGGGATGAAAGGATTACAGGAGTATACCTGCTGGACCAGACGGGGAAGATAATCAGCTCTTTTAAAGGAAATGAACCGGGTGTCCACCGGGGCGCGCTGGCCGGGAGCGCACAGGGTATCCCCTATATATTCGGTGTCGAAAAAAACGGCCGCCTGGACCAGGTGGGGGTTGCCGCAGTTGTCTCAGGGCAGGCGGGCAAGCTTTTTCTGGTGCTGACCTACAATGTCAATGATTTTGTAAATCAGTTTATACTCAAGTATAATACCAGCCAGGTAAAGGCGGGCATCATGAACCAGGAGGGGCTGCCGCTGGTTTGGCCCTTTGACCAGGCAGCCCTGGCCAATTTTAGCACCGGCGTTGAAACACTCAAATTTCAAAATGAACGTTATGCCGTAAGTAGGGCGGACCTGGAAAACTCCTCCCTGGATGTTTACTTTTTTGACAGGCAAAGCAATTTTGATGCTTACAGAATCATCACCATTATGTTTTTGCTGTTTATGCTTTATTTCTTAATTTACCAGTTTATCGTAGAACTGCTCAACGCCAACAATATCCAATCCTATTTCGAAAACATTGACTTCAATATTTTCAACCATTTAAAAGAAGGAATAATTATTGCCAATAAGTTTAACCGGGTGGTATTTGCCAACAATGTTATTCACGAGATATTTGCCGAAAAGGAAATTGTTTTAAAAAAAACATCCCTTAAGGAAATAACCGGGCCTCTGGATAGCTTTGAAAGCAGGCTGACGTTAAAAAAAGCAAATAACCTGCTGGAGATTATATCCGCACCCATTGTAAAAAACGGCAAGCTGCTGGGGGCGCTGGTGGTGGTCAGTCTGAGCCATGAGAAGGAAAAACTGTGCGGCCGGGCGCTGGACAAAATAATTGAGTTATCTCCGGACGGGGTGGTTTTCGTGGATAAGGACGGCAAGGTGGTTACCTGCAACATGATGGCCAGCTATTACTTGGGCAACGTGAAACCGGATTTAAATATTGACCATGTGAGCACCGAACTGGCCGGCCTGATTGAAAACAGTATCGGGTCCGGTTCAGTAACCAGAGAAAACTTGTCCTTCGGTGATATTTACTGCGAACTGGCGCCCCTGTATGACGCCGGCGGGTTTTATGCCGGTACGGTGGTGTTTTTAAAAGACAGCAGCAAATCCGGTTAATAAAACAGCAGCACCAGCATTAAAATCAGGGCCGATACGGCCAGGGCGGCGTAATCCTCCAGCCGGTCGGAATTAAAAAGCAGGTTTAAATTGTCCTGGTCATGATTTTCCTGGCCATGATTGTCCGGCAACACAATTCCTCCTAAAAACAACCAAATTTCATTTTTTAGCTGGTGGCGCGCCGGTGCTATTACGGCCGGTGTTGGATGAACAGCAGCACCACCAGCAGCGCGCCTACCGCCTTGACCACGGCGGCGATTGTCCCAACCAGGAGTGGTTTGCCGCCCGCTTTACGCAGTTCATTGAAGGATATCTGCATACCCAGGCCTGAAAGGCCGATGGCAAAAAACCAGTTGTAAAGGTTGCGTATAAACACCAGTTCGGGCGAAGGCGGGGAGGTTTCCCCCAGCAGGCCGAATGAGGTCAGCAGAACCACTACGATAAAACCGATCACGAACAAAGGGAATTTATCCCAAAAGCCTGTTTGAATGGCGTACTCGTCTTCTTCCTCTTCCGACCGGCGGCTGTTATATACTGCCAGGGCCAGCACCACAAAAGGGAGAAATATGATCCTGGTTAAGTTGAAAATTTCCCCTGTTTTTAAACTTTCAGAAACTCGCTGGGCGGTGCCGTGGTCGAAGGCCAGAGCAGCCGCCAGCACCTGGCCGGAATTGACTATCCCCGTGCCGGCCCAGACCCCGAACTGGTGGGGACTCAGCCCCAGCATCGTGCCGGCGGTGGGGAAGATTAACAAAAAGATCAGCCCCACGGTAAGGATGGTGGCTATGGAATAAGCCACGTCGGATATTTTGGCCCGGACGGCGGGGGCGGTGGCCACAATAGCCGAGACCCCGCAAACGGCTGCGCCGGCGGCCAGCAGTGAAGCGGCGGCGGGGGACATGCCCGCCTTTTTCCCCAGGTACAGGGTAAATAACAGGGTAAAGGAAATAAACACAAAGATAATTAAAAAGGCTTTTAAGCCCAGGTTGGCCAGGTCAGCGATGCTGTACAATGAACCCAGCAGAATCACACCTATTTTGATAAACAGCCGGGAAGTCCTTACGCCCGGCATAAGCATCCCCGGCAGGCCGACCACATTTCTCAGCAGCATGCCGGTTAAGATAGAAATGAGAATATAATTCAGGTGCAGTACATCAATTAAGATTTTACTGGTCAGCGGCCTTGAGGCGAAAAGCGTTTCCAATCCCGGCCACTGCGGGAAACCCAAGTCTGCACCGCCTCTGGCCAACACGGCTACCGCCAGCATCAGGGCGATACCTGGTAAAAGCCTGGATAATAGGTAAAGCGTTTGCACCAGCATAGAAAATCCCCCAAAATTTATTTTTATGGGGTTAGATTTGAATTAAGTATAATAACTTTTGAACAAGGTAGCAAGATTGTTACAAGTATAGATAGTTTAAGTCTGACCTCAAAATGATTGAAACCATCCCCACTTGCCACCCGCATGCATAATAAATGTAATATTCGCTGAACCAGTGCCCTGGCGGAGAGTTTGTGCTCGGCCGGGTGAGCTCTGACATTGGTCAGTGCGTTACTTTTTTATCGAGGGTATTGACAACGTGTATGTGTGTATTATATTGTTAGTACACTGGTACAATAACACATTTTGAACGGAGGTTCAGGTATGAAGGCTTGGTTGACTTTACTGAAAAAGGAATTTCTATTGACCAGAAGCAGCTTATTATGGAAATTGCTCTTTCTGGTTATAGCCGGTTTGCTGGGAGTGTATTTTGCCTACCGGAACAATGACCGTCCCGGACTTATTGTGGTATTGGCGGTTATGGTGGTTGCGTTTTATGTGTTTTACCTTGCGGCTTATATGTTTAAAAGTCTAAGAGAAGAATGGGAGCACACTTCTCATTCGTGGCTCAATACACCACAGCCGGGCTGGATGCTGCTTTCAGCTAAACTGGCTGGCGGGTTTATCAATTTGTTGGCTCTCTTTGGGGTAACCTGCTGTTTCACCCTTTGGATAACCTGGATTGAGTTAAACAACTTTGCGCGACCTGGTTTTCAAAACATAGACCTGGCGTGGGCTACGATTAATTACTATGGATGGTATATAGCCGTGCTGATTGTTTTAGGCAGTATCTATACCGGATTATGGTCGATGATGATTTCGGTAGGCATGGCAGCATCCAAAAGCATTCTCAGCAAAGGACGCTTTTTCGTCGGCCTGGCGATTTTCTTAATCCCAACCTGGGGTATGGGATTTTTCCAGGGAACTGTTGTGTACGACCGCCTGGTGCGCTGGGGGGCCGTCTACCTGCCGCAGACACCTATTGTTGAACTTAGAAACCTGCATTTCCATTCTCTTTACACCGGTGAAATATTATTTTACGCCATAATCATGGCAGCGTTGCTTTTCATCTCGGGTTGGCTGCTGGATCACAAAGTTGAGGTGTAGCCTATGGGAGAAGAATTCAATTCTACACAACCGATTTATCACCAGTTGGTACAGCGGGTTTGCAGACAAATTGTAGGCGGCGTTTTAAGAGCCGGAGAAAAACTCCCCTCGGTCCGGGATTTTGCCGTTCGGAACAGTGTTAATCCCAATACGGTGCAGCGGGCCTATGCTGAATTGGAACGATTAGCGGTGGTGGAGTCTCGCAGAGGCTTGGGAACGTTTGTAACGGAAGATGCGGCACGACTTGATGAGTTGCGTGAACAGCTTAAAGATAACCAAATAACGGCTTTTGTATTGGATATGAAAGAGATGGGTTTTTCTTCAGAAGAAATTATGGAAGGTGTGGAGGAACATCTTGCTGAAGATAAATGAGGCTATAAAGGAGGACCTGGCATTGGCTACAGATATTGTGCGGTTTGACCATGTAACAAAACGATACCCGGGGAAGGTTGCATTGCGTGACGCCACTTTTACGCTGCCCCGGGGGAAGGTGATAGGTTTAATCGGCCCCAATGGCAGCGGGAAATCCACCGTGCTTAAGCTAATGGCCGGGTTACTCAGGGCCAGCGGGGGAACTGTTGCGATTAACGGCAAGCCTGCTACAAGGCGAATCGGCGGTGAAGTGGCTTACCTTTCGGAGTTGGACGCCCTTTACTCCAGCTTTACCATTGAAGAAACAATTAGGCTGCACCAGGGTCTCTACGAAGACTTTAACCAGGAAAAGGCGCACGAGATGCTGGCTTTTATGCAGCTAAACCCCGGTGACCGGGTAAAAAACCTGTCCAAGGGGAACCGCGGCCGGTTGAAAATTGTGCTGGCCCTTTCCCGCCGCGCTGCGCTGATACTGATGGACGAACCATTGTCCGGACTTGATCCCATTGTCCGGGAATCTATTATCAAAGGTATGATTTCTTTTATTGACCTGGAAACTCAGACGGTAATCATGACCACCCACGAAGTTGCGGAAATTGAGCCGGTGTTGGATTTGGTGGTGGCTATCAGGGACGGGCAGGTGCTTAAAGTAGAAGAAATTGATAATATCCGCGGCGAGCTTAACATGAGCCTGGTGGAGTGGATGAAACAAACCCTGGCGTAGCATTTAAAAAGGGGACATACCTCCTATGTCCCCAACTTTATGTCTTCTATTTTTTTAAGCAGCTTGATGAACTCTTTCATGAAACCGGCAAGCCTGGCCAGGCATGGCCGGATAATATAATGATAAAACAGGCCAACCTTGAGTGGATTCCACCTTGAGACTGGCCTGTTCTTTACAAAAATGGTAAATTAGTTTTATTTGGTGTTTAATTCCTTAATGGCATCAACAATCATATCCACTCCCAGGCCGCCATGGAACCGGGGCTGGCCGTTGATGACGGTCAGGGGCAGCCTGACCTTAGGCAAAATCTTTTCAATTTCAGGGTAATTTTTTATTTCACTGGTGCTGACATCAATAAAACTGGTTTCTACCCGGTCGCCTAAAGCAAATTTTAGCTTATCTCCTAATTCAGCCGCTTCTTCCTTCATAGTTTTCGCAGGCCCACATCCAGTGGAGCCACTGCCGCAGCCTCAGCCACCTGTCGGTATTGGCGCGTCAATGCCGAATACCTGTACTAATGTTTTTTGTTCTTCCATAAAAATGAAGCCTCCCTTAGTATCTTAATTGTATATTTATAGGTTAACCGTAAAAATAGAAACAACACATATAACAATAATTATATTATCATTATATCTCATTTTATATATCTTATGTTACTACTAAACAATGACCAAGTCAATGTATTCTTTGGCGCCTAAACCACTACGAATTTCGCCACGCTGCCCTTTTCCGAGGGCTTAACTTCAAGCCTGGCGTCTATTCGCTCTTTTAGTTCAGGCACGTGCGAAATTATTCCCACCAGGCGGCCGCCCTTTTGCAAGTCAACCAGAGCCCGCAAGGCCAGATCTAATGCTTCGGTGTCCAGAGTGCCGAACCCCTCATCTACGAAAATCGTATCCAAATGGATGCCTCCGGCATATGATTGCACTACGTCTGCCAGACCCAGGGCCAGAGAAAGGGAGGCCAGAAAGGTTTCCCCTCCCGACAGGGTTGCCACGCTGCGGGCTACGCCGGTATAAGCGTCGAAAACCTCAAGCTCCAGCCCGCCGGCGGCGTTCCTGCGGACCCGGTCCAAGGTGCGGTGCAGGTGGTAGCGGCCCCGGCTCATCAGTTTAAGCCGCTCCGTTGCCGCCACAGTCACATCATCCAGCAGTGCTCCAAGTACAAAACGCTGAAAAGTTATACCGTAATTATTTTTGCCGCCGGCTACATCAGCCAGGCGACCCATTACGAAGTACCGTTTTTCCAAATTGGCTATTGCTTCTGCTAAATCGCCAACTGTTTTCAGCCATTCAACTTCTTGCCCGGTTTGTGCCTGCAGTCCGGAATATTCTTTAACCGCCAGTTCCCGGGCATTCTCTGCCTCGGATAACGCTGCCGACAGCTTGTCCAGCTCAGGCTCTTCCAGACCCTCTGCGGCTTGTGCCGCACGTTCCAGGCGGTCTTTGGCGGCGCGCAGCTTTTCACCGAATTCCGTTATTTGCTGCTCCAGCAATTGGATTTGCCCGGGCGTTTTTCTGGCTTTTATGTACTGGTCAGTTGTTTCAAACCCGGCTTCCTGCATTCGGCTGATAAACAAAGTGTATTCATCCCGGGCCCGTGCCCTGGCCGCGGTAAACGCTTCCAGCGCGGCCTGCTCCGCCGTTTCGGCCTGGGCCAGCGCTTTGCCGGCTTCCTCTGCGTTTTTACGGCTGGTTTCGTAAGCCAGCATCAATTGCTCCAGGCGCTTATTGGCCGCCTCCTGTGCCGCCAGTAAATCCGGCGGGTTGCGTAATTTTTCCGGAATCTCTGCTTCGCGTTCCAGCACCCTGGTCCGGGCTGATTCCAGTGCCAGGGAAGATTGCTGCTGTTCACGCTGCAGTTCTTCCTGTTTCTCTGTCAAAGATTTTTGCCTGAGCTCCAAATCAGCAAGTTCCTTGTTGATTCTTGCCAGAGTCTCCGTTGCTTTTAAAGCGCTTTCCCACATGTTTTTTGTTTCCACAGCTTGTTTTTGGATTGCTGCTAAAGTACTCCAGGCTTTATCGCCCAATTCTTTTTGCAGGTCGCCCGCCCGGCCGGCAGCCTCTCTTTTTTGGGCTTCCAGGGCACTTAGCTGTTCCCTCAGTTTATCTCTGGCTGCTTCGAGGTTGCTCAGGTTTTGCCGGTAAATTTTTAAGTCTTTTTCTGAAGGAAGCGGGGTGTCACTTCGGGCCGGGGCAGGGTGTTCCGTTGAGCCGCATACAGGGCAGGGATTTCCCCTGACCAGCCCGCCGGCCAGTATGGCGGCCTGCCCCTTGTTCCATGCTTCCTGCAGCGAGGTCAACTCTTCTTTCGTCTGGTGATAATTGTTTTCGGCTTGCTGATAAGTGCTGTGGGTTTTGTCATATTTCTTTTGCAGCCGGGCTAATTCGCCGCGCAGTGCTTCCAGGGCCTGTTTTTGCCTTAACGTTCTTCCGGCGTCTTTGTAAGCAGCTTCCAAGATTTCCGCCCTGGCCGCCAGGTTTTGCGCTGCGTCCCTTTCTTTGGTTTTTGTTTCAATATCAGTTTTTAACCAGGCTAATTCTTCTTTGTTTTGATTCAGGTGTTTTTCTGCCGCTTTCAGGTTTGTTTGTGCTTCAGTTTCAGCTTTCTTTGCCTCCTGCATGGCGATGACCTTCTGTTTTAAATCTTCCAGGCGGTTGGCCTCCCGCCGGGCGGCTTCCCTTTCCGGTTCCTTTTCCCTTTCGGCTGTCGCTTTTTCCCTGGCTTTTTCCATGACCAGGAGTGCTTGCTTTCTGTCCGCAAGTTTTTGTTGGTATGCTTTTTCCGCTTCTACCGCTTCCCTGCGCCTGATTTTAAATGAATTTTCTGCTTCCACCAGAGTCAGAGCCCGCCGGGCTGCTGCCAGATCTTTTTTGGCAGCCTCAATATTTTCCCTGCCTGCATCAATAGCGGCAAAGGCCCGGTGTGCTGCTTTTTTTTCATTAAGCTTATCCCTGGCCTGCATGCCGGCAGACAGCTGCTCCTGGGCCCTGGCCGCGGCGGCTTTGCTTGCAACAAGGTGCTTTGAGGCTTCCTCCAGAGCTTTTAAATGACTTTGATGTAATTCCAGCAGCTCTTGCGGTGATTGAACTCCAGCCTGGTGCAATACCCAGTTTTTTTGATCCGTTAACCGGTCGTAATCATTTTTCAGTTGTTTGGCTTCGTTTTTTAAAAATTCCTCAACCTGCCGGTAAAACTCCGTCCTGAATAAAGCCTCCAGAATTACCTGGCGCTCTTTTGAATCCGCCATTAAAAGCTTGCGAAATTCACCCTGCGGCAGCATGACCACCTGCCGGAACTGATCGCTTTTAAAGCCCAGCAGCCTTTCCACAGCTTCGGTAACCTTTCCGGCACCGCTGGCAATTAAAGAGATTTTTCCCTCCGGTAATTCGCCGGAACTCCATAATTCTGCGCCCGCGGGCATGGTGGTGGTTCCCTCACCGCGTTTTTTCAGCCGTTCCTGCTCCGGGTGGCGGCGGATGCAATAATGCCGGCTGCCAACGGCAAAATCAAAAACCACCTCCGTCTCTGTTGCCGGGCCGGCGTGATCGCTGCGCATTTGTTTGCCGTCCCGCAGCGCGCCGCTGGTATCTCCGTAGAGGGCATAACACATAGCGTCTAAAATTGTGGTTTTGCCCGAACCTGTGGGGCCGTGGATGAGAAAGAACGAGCGATTGCCCAGTTCGGAAAAGTCAATGACCTGGGTGCCCGCGTATGGTCCGAAGGCGGTCATCGCTAATTTTAACGGTTTCATGCCGGCACCTCCCGGTCCCTGAGGTACAGCTTTTCAACTGTTTCCGAGAACGCTCCGGCCAGGTCCTCGGGCAGCGGTTCACCGACGGTCTGCTGGAAAAATGAATCAAAAAGTTCCATTACGCCGGTGCGGCGGTGATCCCCGCCGGGACCCCGCAATTCCCCGTTAACAGCCAAATGGGGCCGCTCAATGTGGAGCACGTTGGGATATACTTCCCGTAGTTTTCCGATGGCGTCCAGAATGGCGCCGGAATCCTTCAGGGTAACCATCAGGTAGTCGTTCCTGTTTTCTCCTGGTTGAGGTCCTTTCAATAGCTCGGCTAAAAAACCCTCAATGCAACGCACGTCTTTTTGAAGTGTAAGGGAGATCCTTTCCAGAGCTACTTTTCCGGTTTGGTCCATCTCCACCAGGTTTACAGATTTTTTATGGCTCGCCTCGGAAAAAGAATATTTCATCAAAGAGCCGGCGTAACAGATACTGGTTTCACCAAAGCTTTGACACTGGTGCAGGTGTCCCAGGGCGGTATAATTAAATGGCTGAAAACAGCAAGTATCCACCCAGCCGGTTCCACCCAGGGAGAGAGGGCGCTCCGAATCACTCTCCCGTCCTCCTGCAACAAAGGCATGGGCTACGGCCACCGCCCGCTGCCCGGGCGGTAATTGCAGCGAATAGTGTTGGGCCAGCCGGGTAAGTGCCTGGTTGTGGTCCCGGATTTCGGGATCTTCAAAGGTTAGCTGTACCAGGGGTGGTTCGGCGTAAGGAAACGGGCAGAAATAAACCGGGCCGTGCTCGTCGTGTATCACCACCGGCGCCAGGTTTTGGCCCGGCCGGACCACCAGGTGCAGCCCCTGGCGGGCCAGCAGCCTGGTGCCGAAACCGAGTCTTTCCGCGCTGTCATGGTTTCCGGCAATCATGATAACCGGAACCCGGTGGTCCAGCAGGATCCTGGTGATAGTTTCATCCAATAATTGGACCGCTTCAACGGGAGGGACCGCCCGGTCATAGATATCCCCGGCGATAAGGACAGCATCGGGTTTGGACCAGCCGACTAAATCTACAAATCCATCCAGAATGTGGGCCTGGTCTCCGGTCAGGTGCACACCGTGAAAAATGCGCCCAAGATGCCAGTCTGAAGTATGTAAAAACCTCATTTTCTACTCACCTTTTCCAAAATAAGTATTGAAGACTATTTGGCTTCGCAACACTTAATTTCCTGCCTGCCAAGAGGCCGGGCTAAATTTTAAAAAAATAAACAAAATATAGAGGAAAATGTCGATAATATGTTAAATATTTACCTTATTTAAGGGGAGATTGGTTGATGGCGGGGAAAGCGGATCAAAAAGTCAGCTCCATTAATTTTAGCCACAGGCATTGTATCAGTATATTGGACAGCATTGAGGATGGTTTTTTCGAATCTGACCTGCAAGGTAATATAATTTTTTCCAACCTGGCTTTATGTAGAATTTTAAACTATCCCCGTGAGGAATTGCTGGGTTTAAACTATAAAAGGTTCATGGATGAAACAAACGCCAAAAGAATCAGCCAAACTTTTTATATGGTTTTGCAGACCTGCAAGCCGGCTATTTTTGATTACACCATATACAGAAAAGATGGCTCGGAAAGAATAGTTGCCACTTCTGTTGCGCCGATTATGGCCTGTGATGGGTCGGTAACAGGATTTAGGGGTATTGTCCGCGATATCACCAAAAAGCGGAGAACTCAATGGGCGTTGATTAATAGCGAAAGAAATCTGAAAGAACGGGTTAATTATCTTAATTTATTAATAGAAAACATGAACGAGCTTTTTTATACCTATGATAATAATGCCAGAATTACTTTTATCAATAAGAAATCCAACGAAATAACCGGTTACAGCCCGGAAAAAATGATCGGTAGAAGTCTGCTGGAGTTTGTGCCTGATGAATATAAAGAAATGGTATGGCAGGGTATACGCTCCAGGTTGGACAAGGGAGAACCGGGGAGTTACGAAACCCCGATCTATCATAAAGACGGGAGCACCAGGATTATCAAATTAAATACATCATCGATAGTCGTAGATGGTAATATTACCGGCGGTATGGTTTTGGCCGAAGACATAACCGTGCGCAAACAAGCCGAAGCTGTACTGCAAAACACTATTAAGGAACTGAAGGAAACCCAAAATGTGTTGCGGGAAAGAGAAAAGCTTTCAATTATCGGCCAAATGGCTGCCGGCATGGCCCATGAAATAAAAAATCCCCTCACCGCGGTTAGGGGGTTCGCTCAACTGCTGGCCCAAAAATGTAATGACAATCAGGTTCTTGCACAGTATGCCGGGATAATAATTGAGGAGGTTGACCGGGCCAATAAAGTCCTTTCTGATTTTTTACAGCTGGCTCGACCCAAACCTTCCGTGTTGGCCAGGGAATGTGTCGGAGATTTGGTGGAGGAGACCCTGGCCATTGTATCGCCCCAGGCTTTTTTAAGTAATATATCTGTTAACTATAAACCCGATCAGGATTTGCCACAATGCATGATCGACCGGAATCAGATCAAACAGGTCTTGCTGAATTTATGCTATAACGCGATAGAAGCAATGCCCGGCGGGGGTGTGATTGACGTTGAGGTAGGATACCTGCCGAAGAATAACGAAGTTTTTATCAATATTAAGGATACCGGCTGTGGCATCCCCTCTGACCAAATGGAAAACCTAGGAGTTCCTTTCTTCTCAACCAAGGCAACGGGAACGGGACTGGGGCTTAGCATCTCTTATGCAATTGTAGCTGCCCATAAGGGCCGTATTGAAGTAATAAGCAGGGAAGGCGTGGGGACTTTGTTTCGGATTTTTCTCCCCTGTTGAACATCGTATGGCGGAGCCTTACACATATATGGAGTCATTATGGGATGTTTATTTATGGTTACTCTTCAATATTCAGGAGCCGGAATTCAGCAGCCGGAATGCCCCGTGTCCCGTTCTCTCATTCTGACTCCTGACTTCTGACTACTAAGTAGGTACAGGTGTTGGATAGTTGCTATTTATGTTGATTTGATAATAAGTCGATATCTTCATCATATTCAGTTATGGTATCTGTATTCAAGGTTACTGATACATTTATTGCATCACCCACTACGGCTTCTTCCGGTAGTAATTCCTTTGGCAGGTTAAAAGTGACATTGTTATATTCCACAACCGCCCAGTTGTCTTCAAATTGTTGAATTATCATCACTATATCTTCACCCCCGGTTTATATTATTCATTAAGTTGAGGACATTCATACGTTGGGGACATTTCTCCGAAGGAGGTATGTCCCCTTTCTTTGTCCAAGTGGGCGGACGACCCTGTCAGCCCGTATAGCGAATTAATTTGTGTTACCGTTTTTAGCTCACGATTTCCTGATTTTTAATTGCAAAAAAGGTACAGGTGAAGATGCGGCGAATAATTATGATTGTATTTGTGCGCGAGGAATGGTAAGAGTATGCCTTATACAAAAAACACCAAAAAATTTATATTCTGGCAGAGCTTTTTTTTTATATTTATTGTTCTTTTAGCAGCATATGTTTTACTCCAATCGCCCATATTTACTATAAGTAATATTTATGTGACGGGTAATAACAGCCTTCCCGCGGGGGATGTTATCAAAGTATCCGGTATTGTAACGGGAATGAATATATTTAAGGCTGATATAAACACTGCTGTCAGCAAAATAAAGGCAATTCCAATGGTTAAAGATGTTAAAGCAACAAGAAAGTTCCCTCACACAGTTGTTATCGAAATAAGTGAACGCGCACCCATAGCTTTGGTCCTTTGGGACGGGCGCTTCGTTGAGGTTGACGCCGAGGGTGTTTATTTGCGCCGGGGTAAGGCCGGAACTACGGGGTTGCCGGTTATCACCGGCGGCCGGTTGCAAGCCTTTGGCCCCGGAAAGCCGGTGAAGGGGACGGAATTTGAGAAGGCATTAAAAGTGGTGGGACAGCTGCCGGTGGAACTGCGGCAAAACCTGTCGGAAGTTAACGTCAGTGGTGATGAAAGGGTTACCTTATATACCATTGAGGGGACAGAATGCAGATTGGGTTTTGCGGAAGATGCCGGTAAAAAAGGGAATTACATTTGGCAGGTTTTGCAGGAATTAAAAGAAAAAGGTAAGAAAATTGAATATGTTGATTTTTCTATTGCCAACTCTCCGGTGGTTAAATACCGGAATTGACGTGCGGGTGCGGGGGATGAGGTATGAAAAATAAATCTTTTTATTTGATATTGGTGCTTATTGGATTGATTATGGGTTTTATACTGGCAGTTCAGTTCAGAATGACTTCGAATATCGCCCAAAATGAGTCTCCCTCCATTGACAGGCCCATCGCGCTGGCTCAGGAACTTGATAAAGCCAAGGAGTCCAGGGATGAACAGCAAAAAAAAGTGGACAGCCTGCGGGGGCAACTGGACCAGGCTGCCGGCGGGCCGGAACTGGCCAGGGTAAAGGAAGAACTTGACCGCGCCCGTAAGGAGGCCGGTCTGACGGAACTGCGGGGTTCCGGGGTTGAAGTCACGTTAAACGACAGCAACAACGTGCTTCAGCCCGGTGAGAACCCAAATTTTTACGTGTTGCACGACGGTGATGTTTTGAGTATCTTAAATGAGTTGAAAGCAGCCGGGGCAAAGGCAATATCAATTAATGACCAAAGACTTATCTCCACTTCAGAAGTTCGCTGTATCGGCCCAACCATTCTGGTTAATAAGAACCAGAGGTTAAGCCCGCCGTTTGTGATCTACGCTTTGGGCAACCCCGAGACGCTGGCTAACGCGTTGAAAATGAAAGGCGGGGTTGTTGAGTCCCTTCAAATTTGGGGAATCCAGGTTGATGTTAAAAAAGTGGATAAAGTTGTCATGCCGCCTTACTCCGGGGGGCTGGTATTTGATTATGCCAAGCCATCAAAATAAAGGGAGCTAAAAAAATGCCCAAGAAAAATACAGCGTACCTTTCAATCATGCTGGTTACAGCGTTTATGGGATTAATGCTGGCAGTTCAGTTCCGAGCGGCCAACCGGGCACCTGGTGGTATTCCTACGGACAGGGCCAAAGAAATGATGACTGAGCTTAAACAGGTAAATCATGAAAGAGATAATCTCACAAAAGAAATTAACGACTTAACATATAAGTTAAACCAGTTAAACAAGGGTAGAACTGAAGCACTAAACGCGCTTAACAGTGAGCTGGGAAAGGTTAGGATGCTTGCCGGGCTGGTAACTGTGACCGGACCAGGGATCGAAGTGGTACTGGATAACCCGGAAAATGGAGGCAAAACAACTTCGCCGGAGCTTTCTTTTATTCAGGACCAGGACCTGCTTGGTTTAGTCAACGAGCTTTGGGGGTCAGGGGCAGAGGCAATTTCCATCAACGGCCAGCGCATCATTGCCACGACAGAAATAAGGTTGGCTGCTCCTTTTATCAATATCAACACTACCAGAGTGGTACCGCCTTACCAGGTATTGGCTATCGGCAGTCCTGATTCAATGGCGAATGCGCTGGAACTCCCTGGAGGACTGGTCGAATATTATCGTGATATAGGTTTTCAGGTGACCGTGGAAAAACATGATGATTTAACCATACCGGCCTACGCGGCCAGGTAAAAATATGTAACTACTCAGGAGTCAGAAGTCAGGAGTCAGAATAATACGGGGTGCGATTAAAGGGTTTAAAACCATGAAGGAAGGCAAGAAATCCTTCTGAATTCTGACTACTGACTACTGAAATTCTAATTAGTAATTCTGACTACCTGAATAGTAACAAATAATTAAAGCGGGAAGCGGGGGACATATATGTGGGTGGGTGTATTATTGGCTGTGCTGGGACTTGGGCTGGGGGTACTGATTGGTTTTAATATTCCGGTTGTTTTGCCCCAGGATTATGCCAAGTATATGTCGGTTGCCGCCCTGGCGGCGCTGGACTCGGTTTTTGGCGGAATCAGGGCGGCCATGGAGGATAAGTTCGATCAGGGCATTTTTGTGTCCGGCTTTTTTAGCAATGCCTTATTGGCGGCCGGCCTTACTTATATCGGTGACCGCCTTGGTATTGACCTATACCTGGCTGCCGTTGTTGCTTTTGGTGTCCGTTTATTTCAAAATCTGGCGTTCATCCGCCGTTATTTATTAAAAAAGAAATTTAGGTAATAAAAAAGGGAATTATTATTGGATGTTGAATTTTACATTTTAAGTAAAGCTTGGTTGGGGGGAAACCTGCTTGGCCGGGACGGAGACAAACGTCGTGGTGGGCATGGAAATTGGAACTTCGGGAATAGCTGTGGCCGTTATCAATACCGGTTTCGGGGCCAGACAGGAATTGACCGGGGTTGGTTTCAGCCCTTCCATTGGGATAGAAAACGGATCTGTTACCAGGCCCCATGAATTAGTGAGTTCCATTCGGAGAGCGGTGGCAGATGCGGAATTTGCCGCCGGCGTGGAAATAAAAAAGATTTTTGTAAGCTATGATATGCCCGGCATGGCTGTTCACAAGGCAGTTATCAGGCATGATATCGGCAAGCATGGTCTAAGTTTGCGTGAGTTGGATGAAACCTTGCAAAAGCTTTATAAGAGTATCCGGAATGATGACCATTCAATTGTGCAAACGATTGGGATACGTTATTACATAGACAATGAGCCAGTTTTACGTCCGGAAAATTGCAAAGGCAGAAAGTTGGAAATGAAGGCCCTCGTCGTTACTGCACCGGCAGCGCCCATGGAGGCATTGAGGCGTTGCCTTGAATGTTCAGGCCTTAAGGTTCAGCAATTTGTGGCCGGACCTTTGGCGGCCGCGGAAACAGTGTTGGACGCGGCGGAACGGGAACTGGGTGTTATCCTTGTAAATATAGGTTCTGGTTTGACCAATGCAGTATATTTCAATCACGGAATAATGAAAAACCTCGGTATTTTCCCGGTAGGCGGTGACCATGTCGTCTCCGACCTGGCGGTAGGGTTGCACACATCTCTTGATGTTGCCCGTGCAACTTTGATGTTTAATGGCCTTAAGGACATTGAAGGCCACATTGAACTGGCCAATATTTCCGGGCAGGGTGAACACAGCGTTCCGGGGGATCTAATTAATAGAATCATTAGATCCAGGATTGAAGAAATATTTAGTTTTGTTAATGACAACTTTATTGAAAATTTGAAATTAAACGCTTCTTTACCCGGGGGGATTGTTTTGATGGGAGGTTGCTCATTAATTGATGGCATTGCGGAACTTGGTGAATCCTTTTTCGAAATGCCTGTTCGGGTAGGAACTCCCCGGATGACGCCACCCGGTATTACAGAGGATGAAGCATACAGGTATGCCGGAGCAATTGGTCTTGGACTCTGGGGTTCCCGTCAGATCAAAACTTATAGCAGGATAAGGCGCAGAACGGGGGGAGGTATTTTTAATCGGTTGACCAAATGGCGTTAAACTTTCACTTTTGTTATAAAATTCTGACCCCCTAGAAGGAGGATTTTTGATGCTGGATTTTGATATTGACCTTGATCAATACGCACACATTAAAGTAATTGGGGTTGGCGGAGGTGGCAATAATGCAGTTAATCGCATGATTAACGCCGGGTTGAAGGGCGTGGAGTTTATTGCGGTTAACACCGACGCCCAGGCGCTTCAGATGGCGCTGGCAGGTACTAAAATACAGATTGGCACCAAGCTGACCAAGGGTTTGGGCGCAGGTGCCAATCCCGATATAGGCCAGAAAGCGGCAGAAGAAAGCAGAGAGGACATTGAACAGGCACTCAAGGGCGCCGACATGGTCTTTGTAACGGCCGGCATGGGCGGCGGTACCGGTACCGGAGCAGCGCCGGTGGTGGCTGAAGTGGCTAAAGAACTCGGTGCTCTGACGGTTGGGGTGGTGACCAAGCCGTTCACCTTTGAAGGCAAAAAGCGCCAGAACCAGGCAGAGGTTGGAATTGATAATTTAAAAAGTAAAGTTGATACCCTAATTACCATACCCAATGACCGGCTGCTGCAGGTGGTGGAAAAAAACACCTCTATTGTCGAGGCATTTCGTATTGCCGACGACGTATTGCGTCAAGGCGTTCAGGGCATATCCGATTTAATAGCGGTTCCTGGTCTGATCAACCTTGATTTCGCTGACGTCAAAACGATTATGAAAGATACCGGATCGGCATTAATGGGCATAGGAAGTGCCAGTGGTGATAACCGCTCTGTCGAAGCAGCCAAGGCAGCTATTTCCAGCCCGTTGCTGGAAACTACCATTGAGGGTGCGCGGGGCGTTTTACTTAACATAACGGGCGGCACATCTTTAGGCTTATTTGAAGTGAACGAAGCAGCGGAGATTATTTCCCAAGCTGCTGATAATGAAGCAAATATAATTTTTGGGGCCGTTATTGATGAGCGTATGGAGGATGAAGTCAGGGTAACGGTAATAGCAACCGGGTTTGATAAAAAGCAGTTTGCCGGTGTTCAAAAAACTAAGAGGGCCGGCGAAGGCATTGAGCTAAAACCGATTTCGGGCGGCGGGCACGACGATCTGGACATTCCCGCATTTTTGCGCCGGAAATAATGTCGAAGAATAATTAAAACTATTTTAAATTAAAGACAATTGTTAACAAATTTTACCAGCCACGGCATGTATAATAAAGCCGGGGCTTTTTATTTTTATGACGCTGTCATAAATACAAGATACGAGCCATATGAATGTAGCAGGGATACTTTGTCATTAGAGGAAAAGGGACGCACCTCCTCTTTTGAGGTCATGGCTTTGGGGTCGGAGGAATGTCCCCAATTTATAGCCGCTGGTGCTGTCGGCACGAAAGTTCTGAACGCAGCGTGGACCACCGGCCCTCGAACTACATTATTTTCTGGGTAGCAGGGAGATAGATTAATGCCGTCTTATGTTGTGTATGTGGACCAAGTGATTGCGGGCAGCCTGGTGATGAATTTAATGATTCTCTGGCTGGCAGCCAGGCTGGGCAGAATAGCTTACCGCCGCTGGCGCCTGGCTATAGCGGCTGCCCTGGGGTCAATATACTCGCTGGTAATCTTTATTCCCGCGCTGCAGGCATTTACCGCTCCTGGTTATAAATTGCTGGTGTCCATGCTGATGGTGGCCGCTGCTTTTATACCGCAGCAGCCTAAAAAGGCTTTGATGTTAATTGCTTATTTTTACCTGTGCACTTTTGCCCTGGGCGGTACGGTAATGGGGATTATTAATTTTATGTACCGGAGTGTGCCGGGTGAAACGATGGCCGGGATTATGCAGGCGGTGGACACTTACCTGTGGTACGGAATATTAATAGCGCTGGCGATATTTTGGCTTGGGGGTAAAATTGTGCCGGCAGCGCTGCGGAAAAGGTTAATGCTGCCTCTGCTCAGGGCGGATTTGGATATAAATTTGAGAGGAAAAAAAGTATGCCTCGCCGCAATGGTGGACACAGGTAACAGTCTTACTGATCCCTTGTCCGGAAACCCGGTGATTATAGCTGAATTTGATGCGGTAAAAGATATTCTGCCGGAGCAAGTTAGCAGTGCTGTGCAAAAGCAAGGTTGGAAAGACGGCGGCACGCTGCTGTCTGAAATGGGCGAGGGCATCCGGGAAGGAAATTTTCGTTTAATACCTTTTTGCTCGGTGGGCCGCGACAACGGTTGGTTAATCGGGTTCAGGCCCGATGAAGTTCTGGTAAGGCAGGGAGGTTGCGTTATTAGGACTAATGAGGTGATCATTGCTCTCTGCCCGGACCGGTTACAGGGGGATACGCCCTGCCGGGCTTTGTTGCCACCTGATTTTCTGGAAACGAGGTTGGCCGGCTGATAAGCATTTAAAGTAACTACCAGGAGTCAGCATAAGAGAACGGTTTATCGTCTCGTAGTATTCTGAATTCTGACTACTGAATTATGAATACCCGAATAACCTTTTAAATACATTCCACCATAATCATAGTGCATGAAATATTGTATGAAGGAGGGAAAATGTTGAGGCGGTTCTGGAAGATAAAACTGATCCTGCGACTGAACCTGGTTAAACTAATGACCAGACTGGGTATAAAATCCGGCGTATATTACGTGGGCAGCAGCGAAGCCCTTCCGCCCCCGTTGACTAATGATGAAGAGTGCTACCTGATTAATAAACTGGAATCGGGCGACGGCGCAGTGCGTAGCGTGCTGATAGAGCGGAATTTGCGTTTAGTTGTTTATATAGCGCGGAAATTTGAGAACACCGGGGTTGGCATTGAAGACCTGGTATCAATCGGAAGCATCGGGCTGATTAAAGCCGTAAATACTTTTGATCCTGCTAAGAAAATTAAACTGGCAACTTACGCGTCCCGGTGCATTGAAAATGAAATATTGATGTACCTCCGCCGGAACAATAAAACCAGGACAGAAGTATCTTTTGACGAACCCCTCAATATTGATTGGGACGGAAATGAACTGCTGCTCTCCGACGTGCTGGGGACGGAAAACGATATTATCTACAAGTTAATTGAGGAGGAAGTGGATCGGAAACTGCTCCATCTGGCCCTTCAGAAACTAACCGGCAGGGAGAGAAGGATAATGGAATTACGTTTTGGGTTAAACAGCGGAAAGGAGAAAACACAAAAAGAAGTCGCCGATATGCTTGGAATTTCGCAGTCATACATTTCCCGGTTGGAAAAAAGAATCATCAAACGGCTGAAAAAGGAAATCAACCGCATGGAATAAATCAGTCTTCTCGTATCAACAAGTGATGTATAAATCACCAACCCCGAGGTAATAATGAAATTGAACTTAGCAAAATTCGCGGGAAAAGGTGGGAGATGATTTATGCTGGTTAACAAGGTGGAAATTTGCGGTGTTAACACATCAAAGCTCCCGGTACTCAAAAGCGCCAGGATGAGGGAACTTTTTGAGGCTATGCAGAACGGAGACGGTTCCGCCAGAAACCAGCTAATAAACGGAAATCTTCGACTGGTCTTAAGCGTGATTCAACGTTTCACCAACCGCGGAGAATACGTTGATGACCTTTTTCAAGTCGGTTGCATTGGTCTAATGAAGGCCATAGATAATTTTGACCTTTCCCAGAACGTTAAATTTTCCACTTATGCTGTTCCAATGATTATCGGAGAAATTAGGCGTTATTTAAGGGATAACAATCCTATCAGGGTCAGCCGCTCCCTCAGGGATGTTGCTTATAAAGCACTGCAAGTGCGGGATGCTCTGGTCAACAAACATTCACGGGAGCCGTCGATCAATGAAATCGCCAGTGAGTTGAAGATGCCCCGGGAGGATATCGTTTTTGCCCTTGATGCCATACAAGAGCCTATTTCTTTATTCGAGCCTATTTACCATGACGGGGGCGACCCGATATTTGTAATGGATCAAATCAGTGACGAAAAGCATCAGGACCTGAACTGGTTGGAGGGCATTGCCATTAGGGACGCCCTGCGCAAATTAAGTGACAGGGAAAAGTTAATTCTAACTCTGCGTTTTTTTGAAGGAAAAACTCAAATGGAAGTGGCAGATGAAATCGGGATATCTCAGGCCCAGGTTTCGCGGCTGGAAAAAGCGGCGCTGAGCCATATGCGCAAGCATATATAGGAAAGGGGACACACCTTCTCTTTGGGGTCAGATCTATGGGGTCGAAGGTATGCCCCTAATTGAAACGGGGACACACCTGTAACAACTGCCTTAATTTAGTGATACGGAGGTGGGAGGACATACCTGCAAAAATAATTGCCGTTGGATTTGGCTTATCCATATTGCTGCTGGCAATGTTCTTTATGAAGACCGGTGTTGCCGCTCCCGGAGAAGAAGCAATACACGCATACAACCAGCATAACCTTTACTATGAAAATGATTACCCCGGCAAACCAAACCAACCATATTAATAATATTTTCCTGTTCAGTTTCTTCAAATGCCCTCATATACATCAGTATATGGGGGTGTTTTTTCCATGGTGAGAATAACCGATTTGCGTATGCGTGAGGTCATCAATATAGCCGATGGGCGCCGCCTTGGGCCCATAAAGGACATAGATGTAAACTTGGAGGAGGGCCGGATCAACGCCATTATCCTGCCCGGTCACGGCGGGGGGAGGCTTATGGGCATCCTGGGACGGGAGGAAGAAATTGTAGTACCCTGGCAGAGAATAAGAAAAATTGGGGTGGATGTGATTTTGGTCGATCTTTCTTTTGAAGCCCCGGGCGGAGGGGAACTGCACGGCGGGATACGGGGTAAATATTTTTAAGCCTGGTTGCCAGGCCCTTAACTTAAGGTTTTCTCAGTTTGGCCCCCATGTCCTTGATGCAAAGCGTAGCCGCCCCCGCCGCCTCCTGTTAAAAACGTTGTTGGAATTTGAAAAAACCATGTTTAATCAGAAAACCAAAGGAAAACATAGCCAGTTGGTTATTGGTGTTGTTTTTCTTTTTTGTTTTTTAAAACAAGGTTTAGTATAATAGTAACTACATATATACTATATATACTGATTAGCAGGCGGTGTACAGGTATGCGATGTCCATATTGTGGTGTTGCTGACAGCAGGGTGCTGGATTCCAGGCCTGCGGAAGAAGGCAATTCGGTGCGCAGGCGCCGGGAGTGCAGCGAGTGCGCCAGGCGCTTTACCACCTACGAGCGGGTGGACGAGCTTCCGTTAATGGTGGTCAAGAAAGATGGCCGCAGGGAGGTCTTTGACCGGGCTAAATTACTGGCCGGGCTGATTATTGCGTGCCAGAAGCGCCCTGTCCCGACCGGCCAGCTGGAGGAACTGGTTAACGAAATCGAACGGGATTTTAAAGGCGTTACCGAACGGGAAGTGCAAAGCAGGGACATTGGCGAGCAAGTAATGTTACGCCTGCGCGAGCTGGATGAGGTGGCTTATGTGCGTTTCGCTTCTGTTTACCGCGAATTTCGGGATGTGAAGGAATTTATGCGGGAAATAGAGCAGCTGGTGCTTAAAAAAGATTAAATCATTGACACGTATGGCCAGCTTTTAAGAAATAGAATAACTAGTTGAAGAGGAGGCAGCAGTTTTGTTCAAGGTGATCAGGAAAAGAGACGGGCGTGAAGTGCCCTTCGATGAGGGTAAGATAACAGATGCCATCTTCCAGGCAGCCCGGGCAGTGGGTGGTGAAGACAAGCAAACTGCCATGGAACTTACCATTGAAGTGCTGAAGATGTTAAAGAAAAAATTCAACGGGCACGCTTTCGGTGTTGAAGACGTCCAGGATATAGTTGAAAAGGTGCTGATTGAAGCCGGCCACGCCAGAACAGCCAAGGCGTATATCCTTTACCGGGACAGGAGGACCCGCATCAGGGAAGCAAAGGGCGACTTAATGGATGCGGTGGAGGAAATCCTGGAGGAGACCAGTAAAGAAAACGCCAACATTAGCAATTCCCCTTCGGCTAAGATGCTCCAGATTGCCAGTGCCGCCAGTAAAAAATATTATCTGACCCGGCTGATTGACGAAGAATTTTCCCTGGCCCACCAGCGCGGGGATATCCATATACACGATTTGGACTTCTACGGAAAAACCTTAACCTGTATTCAAATCCCGCTTGGCAGGCTTTTAGCGGAAGGGTTTGACAACGGGCACGGGTACATTCGCCCGCCCAAGCGGCCGGCGTCAGCAACGGCCCTGGCGGCGATTATCCTGCAGAGTTCCCAGAACGACATGCACGGCGGGCAGTCCTTTGCCTTTTTTGACCGGGATATCGCCCCTTACGTGGAAAACGCCAGTGACGATGAAACCTACCAGGCGATGGAAGCCCTGGTCTATAATTTAAATTCCATGCACAGCCGCGCGGGCGCGCAGGTGCCGTTCAGTTCACTCAATGTTGGCACCGAAACTTCCGAAGCGGCCCGCAAGGTGACCAGGAATCTGTTATTAGCCTACGAGGCCGGCCTGGGCCGGGGTGAGAACCCAATCTTTCCCAACATAATTTTCAGGGTTCAGGAAGGAGTAAATTACAACCCGGAAGATCCCAACTACGATCTGTTTAAATTGGCTTTGAGGGTGGCGGCTAAACGGCTTAACCCCACTTTCAGTTTTATGGATTCCAGCTTCAACAAGGAGTGGGGGGACCAGGTAAGCTACATGGGCTGCCGCACCAGGGTTATGGCCAACCGCCGCGGCCCGGCGGTAACCGACGGGCGCGGGAACCTTTCCTTTACCACCATCAATTTGCCCAGATTGGCCATCAAGGCCGAGCGGGATATGCAAAAATTTTACCGCCTGCTGGACGATATGATGAACCTGGCCATTCGCCAGCTGTATCACAGGTTTGGGGTTCAGGCCAAGCTAAAGGTTAAGGATATGCCCTTTGTCATGGGGCAGGGACTTTACCTTGAATCCAGGGGCCTCAGGGACTGCGACCCCATCAGGGACGCCATTGTTAACGGAACCCTCTCAGTTGGCTTTATCGGGCTGGCCGAGGCCCTGACGGCGCTGACCGGGCGTCATCACGGCCAGGACAAGGACGCTCAAGCTTTGGGCGAAGAGATTGTAGCCCGCATGCGGCGACTCATTGACGAAGCCTGTGAGGAATACGACCTGAATTACACGCTGCTGGCAACTCCGGCGGAAGGGCTCAGCGGCAGGTTTATCGGCAAGGACCGTAAGGAATATGGTATAATCCCCGGGGTTACAAACAAGGAATATTACACAAATTCATTCCATATTCCGGTTAGTTTCCCGATTTCCAGTTTTGAAAAGATCAGCTTGGAGGGGGTTTACCACAAATACTGCAACGCCGGGCACATCAGCTATGTGGAGATGGCATCACCGCCGGTGCATAACCCCGAGGCGATGGAAGCAATTATCAGGCATATGCGCGACAGCGACATGGGTTATGCAGCAGTCAACTTCCCGGTGGATTTTTGCACCGGCTGCAGAACCCTGGGCGTAATTAACGAAGATAACTGCCCCCGCTGCGGTTCGACGGCTATCCGCAGGGTACGTCGCATTACGGGTTACCTGAGCACGGTGGACCGGTTCAACGACAGCAAAGTGGCCGAACTAAACGACCGGATTATTCATGATTTTTAAAATGGTCAATAATCAAGCGGCTGTAAATTTGAAACGTGGCTTACAGCCGCTTCTGTTTTTTTAAAAGTTTACACTAATAGTTAGCATATTAAATATTTTTGTATTAGAATTAGATTAACAGTGATAGATTTATTTAAGGTAGGTGGTAAAATGAACAGTATTATTGCGGAGGCTATTAATTTAAAGTATTCGCCTGTTGCCGTACTATGGACTGATGAAAAGCCGGAAGGTGCCTTACAATTCAAGGAAGGGCGCTGGGGTTGTGTGGTGGCGATGTTAAGGGGTGCCGCCAGAGGTAAAACAGCGGTTTTTGACCGAAAAACTTTTGGCTGTATGGGTGGGGGAACCGGTTTGGGGTTTGGCGATCAGTATGTTAATTTCCCGGGAGGCATTGAATATTTTCTTTCCACCGGCAACCCGCAGTTTTGCCAAAGCGAAGTGGGTAAGAATATTGTAAGAAATATGCCAGCCCTGGAACATGGTGAAGGCTATTTAAAAACACCCGAGCTGGCCAAAAAATTTGTTGACGCATTACCTATGGTTGATGTGCCCACGGAGTATGTTGTATTCAAGCCGCTGGAACTGGTGCAAAAAAATGAAACACCAAAGGTGATTGTATTTTTAGCCAATCCCGACCAGCTTTCCGCCCTGGTGGTGCTGGCCAACTATGGAAGGGAAGCAAACATTAACGTTGTGGCACCTTTTGGTGCGGGCTGCCACAGCACCTGCATAATTCCATATGCAGAAGCTGAATTGGCAAATCCAAAAGCAATAATCGGTTTAACTGACATTTCTGCCCGAAAACAAGTTGATAAAGACATTCTATCCTTTACAGTTCCCTACAAAATGTATCTGGAAATGGAAGCAAACGCGCCCGGAAGCTTTCTTGAAAAAGAAACCTGGTTAAATGTGCTGGAAAGGAATAAATAAAGAAAATAGCACCGCCTTTTCAATCATGGTATCATCAGCCGCAATGTCCTGTCGAAAGGTTTTAGCAACAGGAAGATAAAAATTTAGGTTTTGAATAATGAAAATAGCTATTTTGTCCGGCAACCCAAAAGGGGTGGCCATTAAACTTATTTGCAGGCGGTTGGATTAATTATGACGCATGGAAAGATTATGATAACTTTTTTACCGGCCCGCGCTAAAATAGGCGTAATTCCCGGTACTACTTTGCTGGAAGCGGCAAAACAGGCCGGCGTAAGAATAAATGCCGACTGCGGGGGGACGGGGAGCTGCGGAAAATGCCGGGCCAAAATTATTGACGGCCCGGTAGGAGATGCGACGGAAACAGAAAAGATTCATTTAACCACAGAAGAAAATAAACAGGGTTTATGCTTAATGTGTCAAAGAAGGCCCGAACAGGACATCACGGTTGAAGTTGTGACGGCTAGCGCCGGAACCGGCGACAGTGGCACAGAAAAAGCAACCATTATCAGTTTGGACTTGGAATTAAAGCCGGCTGTAATAAAACGGTTTCATATTCTGGAACCGCCTACTGTTCAAAACAATACCGCCGACCTGGACAGATTAATGCAACGGCTGCCGGATGCTGCGGACGCCGATGTCAGGTTGGTCGGCGGGGTCCCGGATTTATTCAGGGATGCCCAATACCGGGTGACGTCTGTTGTCTATAATAACCTTCTAATAGCCTTTGAGAAGGGAAATACAACTGCTGAAAATTACGGAATAGCGGTGGATATAGGCACAACCAGTGTTGCCGGCTACCTGGCAAACCTGGCCGAAGGAAAGATTGTTGCTGCAGCTTCCACCGCCAACCGGCAGGGGATGCACGGCGCCGATGTGATTTCTCGTGTAACCTATACCATGGAGCATGACGGTGGCTTATCGGAAATGCAAAAACTGGCCGCCCAAACAATCGACGAGGTGGTTGGCCGTTTGCTGTACAAGTCCGGTGTTGCGAGAGATAACGTGTATAGCATGACTTTGATCGGCAATACCGTTATGAGCCATTTGCTGCTGGGCGTTTCCCCGGTTGGCGTGGCTTCAGCCCCGTTTGTTCCCGCCTTTGCCAGAAGTATAAACGGCACGGTGGAAGCGCTGGGATTAAAAAGCCTGCCCGGTTACACCCGGTTCACACTTTTGCCCAATATTGCCGGGTATGTTGGCTCGGATACGGTAGGAGTTATTCTGGCCACCAAGCTTGATAAATTGCCCGGAAACTGGCTGGCGGTTGATGTCGGCACCAATGGTGAAATTGTTTTAGCTGCCGGCGGCAGGCTGTTAACCTGTTCCACCGCAGCCGGACCGGCTTTTGAAGGGGCCCGGATCAGCCAGGGCATGCGTGCGGAAACCGGCGCGATTGAGGAAGTCAATATCAACGATGATGTTTATTGTAAAGTAGTTGGTGATGCAGAACCTGCCGGCATTTGCGGCTCCGGTCTGGTAGACGCCGTGTCGGAGCTGGTAAGGTTGGAGGTTTTAGAGCATAACGGCAGGATCAAAAAACCGGAGGATTGCCCGGATAACCTGCCGGTTAAAGTTAAAGAAAGGATTAGACCGGCCGGCAGGGGCTATAAATTTGTTTTGGCGGCAGGCGCTCGGGAAGTGGCCATCACCCAAAAGGATATCAGTGAACTGCAGCTGGCCAAGGGCGCCATCAGGGCCGGCATTCAGGTTCTACTGGATGAGGCTAAAATAGATCCTGTGGACCTGGAGGGTATTTTGCTTGCCGGCGCATTCGGCAGCAACTTGCGACCGGCGAGCATCCAGCAAATCGGCATGTTTCCCGGTATTGAGTTAAGCCGGATTAAGGCGGTGGGAAACGCGGCAGGCACGGGGGCGGTGATGGCGCTGCTATCCAGGGATCAGCTGGAGCTGGCGAAAAACCTGCCCGGCCGGGTTGAGCATATTGAACTTTCCGTACACCAGGGCTTTCAGCAGCTATTTATTGATTCATTAGGTTTTTAGAAAAATTTCTTAATTATACTATCATACCCAGAGAAGATTTAGTTAAATGCAGCAGGATTCCACTGAATGTTGTCAAATATAATTCTAATAAGTTGTCGTTAAAAAACAATAATAATGTGCTCCGAGCCACTTTGCCTAAAACAACAGTTATGGTAACTTGGCCGTTAGGGTATTACTGGAAACGGTTATGCCTCCCATTGTGGAAAGGAGTGCAGTGTTAAGCTGTGTATTTTTCAAACAGACACCACTGTGCCCCTTGCGGGCCGTTTTGGGTGTCTGTTTTTTATTTGGAGAATAGGATTAATAACTGTACCAGTTTGCATTCTGAAATCAAGAGGAGTTATGCCGTAATTATATGACAGCATTTTATAAGAAAGTAAATCTGGTTTTATACAGCAATGAAAAGATGCAGGTTGTCAGCAATGTAGTTGTTAGGGATAAACCGTGACAAGTGCTTGTTATTAAGCGGGCGGGTATCATCGGAGATTCTGATCAAAGCGGCAAGAAGCAATATTCCCGTAGTGGTTTCCCGTGCAGCTCCCACGCAGCTGGCGGTGGAACTAAGCAATCAGTTGGGCGTAACCGTGATAGGCTTTGCCCGCGGGTTGCAGCTAAGCATATACAGCCATGCAGAAAGGATATTCCCGTAAAAATTTAATATTATGCTCCGAGCTTTTCTGTCTAAAGCTGTTTGGCCATGGCAGTGAAGCCGTTGGGTAAAGTGGGAAACAGCTTTGCCTCCCGTGGTTGGAAAGGAGCTTGATCTTAAGATAAAAAGAAGTAGCTTGTGGTACACCAGCAGGTATATTTGTTTCTTTTTGCTGCTATTTTAAATCTTGCGATCACTGTTTAAAAACTCCAGCCATGGCTGGAGTTTTTTGATAGATGCCGCTAAACGGCACCAACAGATCAATGAAAACGTATAGGGGAGGGCCGGTGGCTTCCCGCAAGTGATGAATAAGGAAAGGGGACACACCTCCTCTTTAGGGTCATGGCTTTGGGGTCGGAGGAATGTCCCCAACTTATAGCCGCCGGTGCTGTCGGCGCGAAAGTTCTGAACGTAGCGGGGACCACCGGCCCTCGAACTACATTATTTTTTGGTAGAAATAAGGCAATAAAACCCTGAATTAAAAAGGAGTGACGGTATTTTGGAAATGGTCAAGCTGAGTATTGACGGCAAAGAAATTGAGGTTCCGGCAGGCACGACGGTATTAAACGCTGCCGAACAAGCGGGTATCCACATCCCCAGGCTTTGCTACGAACCGGATCTGAGTCCATTCGGGGCGTGCCGTCTATGTGTGGTGGAAATCAAGGGGATGCGGAACTTGCCGGCCTCGTGTGTGACAGCCGTTGCACCGGGAATGGTTGTGCAAACCCGTTCTCCGGCGGTAATTGAAGCAAGGCGTACAATCCTGGAATTGTTAATTGCCAACCACCCGCAGGATTGTCTGACGTGCGAAAAAATGGGTGCCTGTAAACTGGCGCAATACTGCTATGAATACGGAGTCAAGCAAAGTTCCCTGCAGGGGGAAAGACATAATTATGCGGTGGATGACAGCAATCCCTTTATTGTCCGCGACCCTAACAAATGTATTTTATGCGGTAAATGCATCCGCGCTTGTGCGGAAATAACCGGTAAAAACAACCTGGACTTTGCCTACCGTGGTTTTGACACCAAGGCGACAACCTTTTATGATGTTCCATTTGTGGAATCCGATTGTGTATTTTGCGGGAATTGTGTTTCCGTATGTCCCACGGGAGCGCTGACGGAAAAACAAATGCAGGGCAAAGTCAGGCACTGGGAATGCCAAAAGGTTAGAACAACCTGCCCGTTCTGCGGTACCGGCTGCAATTTCGACCTGTGCGTCAAAGACGGCAAGGTGGTTGGCGTCGTTTCCGGCCCGGAAGGTGCAGTTAACGGCCGCGCTTTGTGCATTAAGGGAAGGTTTGGCTGGGACTTTATTTATAATGATCGCCGGTTGACCACTCCTTTAATCAAACGCGATGGAAAATTTGAACCTGCATCGTGGGATGATGCGCTGGTTTTAATAGCAGACAGGCTAAGCGAGATTAAAGCCAAATACGGGCCTGATGCATTTGCCAGTCTGAGTTCCGCACGGTGCACCAATGAAGAGAATTATCTGGTGCAGAAATTCACCAGGGCGGTGATGGGCACCAACAATGTGGACCATTGTGCCCGGACGTGACACGCGCCTACGGTGGCCGGTCTGGCCACTTCCTTTGGCAGCGGTGCAATGACCAATTCAATCTCGGAAATTGCCCAGGCTGAGTTATTATTCTTGATTGGTACCAACACAACCGAAGCCCACCCGGTGATCGGTTATAAAATGAGGCAGGCGGCACGCAAGGGGGCAAAACTTACTGTTGTTGACCCAAGGCGCATAGAACTTGCGGAGGAAGCCGATTACTGGTTACGCATCCGGCCGGGTACCGATATTCCGTTTCTTAACGGTCTGATGAACATCATCATTGCCGAAAATTTATATGACCGGGTGTTTGTGGAAGAGCGAACCGAGAACTTTGCAGCCCTTAAAGAAACAGTTGAAAAATACACACCCGGGTATGTGTCGGGCTTAACCGGCATACCGGTTGAGGATCTGTACGCGGTGGCCCGCCTTTATGCCGGTACGGACAAAGCGATGATTTTTTATACTCTGGGCATTACCGAACATGTTTGTGGCACCAACAACGTGATGAGCATTGCCAACCTGGCCATGCTGACCGGTCATATGGGGCGTCCCGGCACGGGGGTCAACCCGATCCGCGGTCAAAATAACGTTCAGGGAGCCTGCGATATGGGGGCGCTGCCAAACGTGTTTTCGGGCTACCAGCGGGTGATTGACCCGGTGGCGAGGGAAAAATTTGAACAGGCCTGGGGTGTTTCTTTACCCGGTGAGATTGGACTGATGATCCCGGAAATGTTTGACCGGGCTAATGCCGGTGAGGTTAAGGCGATGTATATTCTGGGTGAAAACCCCGTGCTGACGGACCCCAACAGCAATCATATCCGTTCAGGACTGGAAAAGCTGGAGTTCCTGGTGGTTCACGAGCTGTTTCTGACGGAAACCGCGGAATACGCTGATGTAATCCTGCCCGCCGCCAGCTTTGCGGAAACAGATGGGACCTTTACCAATACCGAGCGCCGGGTACAGCGGGTTAGAAAAGCAGTTGAACCGCTGCCGGGCAAAACCAACTGGCAGGTCATCATGGCCCTTGGCGAAAAGATGGGATATCCAATGAGCTACGGCAGCGCTGAAGAAATCTTTAAGGAAATGGCGTCCCTGACTCCCTCCTATGGCGGTATAAGCTATGCCAGGATTGATGAAAAAGGCCTGCAGTGGCCGTGTCCAACCGCCGATCACCCGGGAACGCCTTATTTACACGCCAATTCCTTCGTCCGGGGCAGGGGTCTTTTCCAATCCATCGAGCATATTCCTCCTGCGGAAATGCCTGATCAGGAATATCCATTTCTGCTGTCCACCGGCCGGATATTGTATCACTATAACGTAACCACGCCTTACTCGGCTGCCATTAAAAGCATGTGGCCGGAAGAGTATGCCGAGGTTAACCCGGAAGACGCCGCCCGGCTGGGGTTTGTTACCGGCGACACGGCAAGGGTAACCTCCCGGCGTGGAGAGGTTACCGCCAAAGTCAGGGTAACCGACCGGGTTCCCCCCGGTATGATCTGGATGTCGTTCCATTACGGGGAAAGCCCCACTAATGTTTTGACCAGCGCCGCCCTGGACCCGGTTACCAAAACCGGTGAGTATAAAGTTTGTGCCATCAAAATTGAGAAAATACGGGAGGCAGTTTAAATGCGCAAAGTCCCGGTTACCGAGGCAGTGGGTATGGCGCTTTGCCACGATATAACGCGCATCGTTCCCGGCCTTGAAAAAGGCCGGGCCTATAAAAGAGGACATGTTATAACGCCGGGCGATATCCCAAGGCTTCAGGATTTGGGAAAGGAGCATGTTTTTGTTTGGGAGCCCGACGATGACCTGGTGCATGAAGACGAGTCCGCGCTGCGCCTGGCCCGGCATGCCGCTGGGCCGGGATTGAGCTGGGGCGAGCCCAATCAGGGCAGGGTCGACCTCCGTGCTGCCTATAACGGTTTGCTCAAAGTTCAGGTTGACAGGTTAACAATGCTGAATAACCTGGACGGTGTGATTATGTCCACCCTGCACAACAACCGGTTGGTCATCGAAGGACAAAAGGTTGCGGGAACCAGGGTTATCCCGCTGGCTATCCGGAGAAGCATTTTAGAGCAGGCCGAAGGCATTTGCAGCCGGCCCGGGCCGCTGATTGCGGTTAAACCTTTTCAGCCGCTCTGGGTGGGCATCGTTACCACGGGCAGCGAGGTGTATGCCGGGCGCATTAAAGATGGCTTTTGCAGTGTTTTGAAACAGAAAACGGCCTTTTTCGGCGCCAGGGTGCTGGGCCAGGTGATTGTGCCCGATGACCCTGAGATCATTGCCATGGAAATACGCCGTTTTATTGGTGAAGGGGCAGAACTGGTTCTGGTGACCGGAGGTATGTCGGTAGACCCCGATGATGTCACCCCGGCCGGCATTAGGGGGACCGGGGCGGAGGTTGTGTTTTACGGCGCGCCGGTACTGCCCGGAGCCATGTTTATGATGGCTTACCTGGGGCATGTGCCGGTTTGCGGGCTCCCCGGCTGCGTCATGTTCAATAAGACCACCGTATTTGATCTGGTGCTGCCCCGCATTTTTGCCGGGGACCGCCTGGGCCGGGGGGATATCGCCGGCATGGGGCACGGAGGTTTTTGTGAAGAATGTGAAGTTTGCCGTTTTCCGGCCTGTTCTTTTGGCAAGTCGACAGAAATGTGAGCGGGGTTGAATCAAAGATGTTGACAAATATACCGCTTGAAGAAGCCCGGGAGCTTCTCATGAGCAACATTATTGCTTTGCCCGGCCGGTTTGTTCTCCTTGAAGCAGCTTCAGGCCGGGTTTGTTACCAGGATACCCACGCCCTGCACGACTTACCCCCCTTTTTACAGTCTGCAGTGGATGGCTATGCCGTTTCAATGGACGATGGAGCTGATGATAAACAATATCTGCTAAAGGAGAGTCTCCGACCGGGCGATTATCCGGGATTTTCCCTGAAACCGGGACAGGCTGCCGGTGTGGTTACCGGCGGCCCGGTACCCCCCGGTACCCGGGCTGTGATACCCCGGGAATTTACTGAACTTAAAGAGGGGTATGTTACCTGTTTGAATGGGGTTAATCCGGGCGATAATCTAAAAAAACCCGGGGAGGATTTTTATGCCGGTGATATGATGGCCAAGCGGGGCACAATTCTGAGTCCGGGATTAATCGGTGCGCTGGCTGCCTATGGTGTAAGTCAAATAAAAGTGTTTGAAAGGCCCAAAGTAGCTGTGCTGAGCCTGGGGAGGGAGATTGTCCCTTATCATCAGGAACCGGCCCCCGGTCAAACCAGGGACAGCAACGGCATTTTCCTGGCCGCCCTGGCGCGCCGGGACGGGGCTGAGGTGACGGTGGCGGAAACAGCCGGTGATATGGAGCCTTTGCAAATTAAGTGCCGGTTGGAAAAACTGCTGGGACAGGCGGATGTGGTGCTGACAACCGGAGGGGCCGCCTCGGGAATATATGATCAGGCCCTTAATGCGATCAGGCTGACGGGGGCACGGCCGCTGTTTTGGGGTGTCAGGATGAAACCGGGCAGTCACAGCGGCGCTGCAATTATCAATTCCAGGCTGGTCATTGCTTTATCGGGCAATCCCGCCGCTTGTGCGGTTGGGTATCATTTGCTGGTCACCCCTGTTTTACGGGCCTTGCAGGGCCTCAACCCGGGGCTGGTACGCCTTGGGGCCGTGTTAAGAAACACCTTGCTTAAAAAAGGCGGTCCGCGCAGATTTGTCAGGGGACATGCTTTCTGGCACCAAAATAAATGGCAAGTGTCTTTTGCACCGGGGCAGAAATCAAGCATGTTAAGGTCGTTAATTAATTATAACGCGTTAATAGATCTTCCTGCCGGACACCCCCCTGTGGAAGCAGGGCAAGAGGTATCGATAATACTTTTACCTTCCTGTAATTTGGGGGATTACTGAAAAACTGCTTGATCAAAGTAAATGGAAAGGAAGCTGGAGCATGGATTGTCATCCTATATATATCAATGGTAATTGGACGGGGATTTGCTTATTGTTGGTCATGCGGGGGTTAACCGGGTAATTATCAGTCAACTGCTGGGTATGCCGTTAAAAAACATCTTTCAAATCTGCCAGGATTATGCTTGCCTCAATATTCTTTGCCGGGACTTCCGCCGGGACAAGGAAAGCTACCGGTTAAAGCTGCTAAACAGCACAGAGCACCTGGATATCTAATAGTTGGTTATTCAGCCTGGGCGTTATTGGTTATAATTTCTCTTGAACGCCCTTTATCAATGGATATAATGATGTCACCCAAATATGAAGCGTCTTCTTCATCGTGGGTAACCAAAATAAAGGGGATCTGCCATTTGCGATGTACTTTTTTAAGCTCACTGCGTAAAATCTTTTTGATGCTTTTATCCAGTGCGCTAAACGGTTCATCCAATAAAAGATAGTTGGGGCGCACGGCCAGTGCCCTGGCCAGGGCCACCCTTTGTTTTTCGCCTCCGGAAAGCTGGGAGGGAAAACGGTTGTTTAAATGGCCAATACCAAATGTGTTAAGCATCTCTTTTATATCCGTCGAGGGGCATTTAAGTTTGTTGCACTTTAACCCGTAAAGGACATTTTGTTTAACGGTCAGATGAGGAAACAGCGCATAGTCCTGAAACAGGTAGCCGGCATTCCTGGCCCGGGTGGGAACATTAACCCGTTCTTCATGAGAATAAAGAATACGTTCATTTAATTTGACCACACCTCCGGAAGGACTTTTTAGCCCTGCCAGGCAATGCAATACGGTAGTTTTTCCGGAGCCGGAAGGACCCCAAAGAACCAGGATGTTTCCCTCCGCTTTAAAAGCTATTTCCAGGTCGAAATGCCATAATTTTTTGGTGAATTCAGCTTCCAGCATTAGTATCACCGCTTATTTTTGTTTTTTTGACCACCGGTTTACCCAGTATATCACCAGAAAACTAAATAAAGTTATAACAGTTACCAGTATTTTGGCTGTTCGATTATCGCCTGCTTCTACGGCGAAGTAGATAGCCAGAGGAATGGTCTGGGTTTGGCCCGGTATGTTGCCCGCCACCATTAAAGTTGCGCCGAATTCACCCATGGCTCTGGCAAAGGAAAGCACCAGCCCGGCCACAATGCCCGGCTTGGCCAGTGGAAGGGTGATAGTGAAAAAAATACGCAATTCACTGGCGCCAAGGGTGCGGGCCGCATTCTCATAATTTTCATCCACGCTGCTGAAGGCGGCCCGGGCGCTCTGGTACATCAGCGGGAAAGCAACCACAGCAGCTGCCAGGACAGCGGCCCACCAGGTGAAAACAATAGATACACCCATGTGGGACAGTATAGATCCCAGCAGGCCGTTTTTGCCGATGATCAACAGTAACCCATAGCCGATAACGGATGGTGGGAGTACTAATGGCAGGGTAATCACTGATTCAACAATGTCTTTTCCCCAAAAACTGTTGCGGGCCATGATGCGGGCGAACGGTAATCCCAGGCAAGTTACGGCGCAAACAGCTATTAATGCAACCTTCAGTGATAGTAAGACCGGAAACCAGTCAATGGGGTTAATCCGCATGGCGCACCTGTTAAAGCAGCGGATTAAACCCGTATTTTTTGAAACTCACTGCCGCTTCTTTGCTTGCCAAGAAATCAGCAAAAGCTTTAGCCTGTTCCGGATACTTGGTGCTTTTTATTACCGCCATCGGATAAACGATGGGCTGGTGAGTATCCGCGGAGGCTATGGCTGCTATCTTGATGTTTTTTCCCACCATGGCATCGGATTTGTAGACCAGGCCGGCATCCACATTGCCGGTTTCCACATATGTAAGCACCTGTCGCACATCCTTGGCCAGCACCAGTTTGGGTTGCAGCCTGTCCCACAAGTTGAGGCTCGCCAGGGTTTCTTTGGCGTACTTGCCGGCAGGTACGGTTTCCGGGGTGCCGATGCTTATTTTGGTAATGCCGGCGCCTGTCAATTCGTCGAACTGGGTAAGCTTGCTGTTTTGCGGTACAATCAGAACCATTTCATTACCCAATAAATCCTTGCGGGTTGTTGGATCAATTAAGTTTTTTTCAGCCACGGCATCCATTTGTTTTTGGCCGGCCGATAAAAACAGGTCAACCGGTGCGCCTTCTTCTATTTGTTTTTGTAAAGTTCCTGAAGAAGCAAAATTGTAATCGATGGTCACATCAGGGTGTGTTTTGCTATAAACATCAGCCAGTTCCTTTAATGCATCCTGCAGGCTGGCCGCTGCAGCAATTGTTAAGTTAACATTACCGCCGGTCTGATCTTGAGCTTTATGTGTATTGCCGCAGCCTGCGGCAATGATAAAAAGCATAGCAAGTACGACGGTGAGGACAATTTTCTTCATAAACTTAAACCTCCCGGTGAATATTGGAACACTCTGGGTATGGTGAGTTGCCGGTGTTTACATGTAATTCTCCCCCTTCCGGAAATGCATTCACAAAAATCATAAAACTAAACCGCAACTGTATGGCTGAGGTCTGTATTGGGTTCTCTACGCTAGTTAACTAGAAAAAATTTTACAACCAAGTAAAACATAACGCAATTAAACATAACCAAACATAGCAAAAGAAAACAAAACATAACAAAACATGATTATGAAATCAATCATAAATTATGCTACAATAATTGTCAAGAACCTGATGGAGGCTTTAAATTGAAAGAAGTTAATGCTCTGACACCGGCGGAGGTAGCCGGGATTTTAAGAATTACCAAAAATACAGTGTACGAGTTGATCAAACGTGGTGAACTGCCGGCTTACCGGGTGGGCCGAAAAATTAGGGTTGATATCAATGATGTTGAAAAATATAAAAAAAGAGGCAGGAAGTTGGATGTAGTTAATGATGTAAATATACTTTTACCTGATGATAAAAACCAGGTTGTCAGTATTCAACAGGAAGACCTCCTGAATCTGCGTGAGGCCCAATCACCGGCGCAGGGTTTGGTAATATGCGGGCAGGATGTATTGCTGGATATTTTGACTCGTCGCTTTGAGCAGTTATCCGGAGGAATCCGGGCATTTCGCCATTACGTGGGTAGTTTTGCCGGTCTGTTAAACCTGTACCAGGGAAAAGCGCAGATGGCAGCCATTCATTTATGGGACGGGGATCAAGATATATACAATATCCCTTACGTGCGGAGATTGCTGCCCGGTATGCAAGCCATAGTAGTGCATTTGGCTTGCAGAATGCAAGGATTTTACGTTGCCGGCGGCAATCCAAAGGGAATCAATGACTGGCGTGATTTAACCGGACCAGGGGTAGTATTTGTCAACCGGGAAAAGGGATGCGGCACGCGGGTTTTGCTTGATGAAACACTGCGGCTGCTTAAAATTGATCGAAGGCATATCACCGGTTACGACACCGAAGAAAACTCGCACTTGGCGGTAGCCAGCGCGGTTTCCAGGGGTGAGGCGGATGTGGGTCTGGGATGCGAGAAAGCGTCGCTGCAGGTAAAGGGTATTGATTTTATTCCATTAAAAAAAGAGCGTTACGATTTGGTGATAAAAAAAGAGGATTTAGAAAAACCGATGTTTTCATTGGTTGTTAAAATAATCCAGTCCGCTGAGTTTAAACTGGAACTTCAAGGATTAGGAGATTATGATATTGAAGAAACCGGTGCAGTAACTGAAGTTTGAAGAAATAGTTTTCAAGCTCGAGAGCTGTTGATCATTAAAGGATTTTTAATATTCGGTGCAGAATTTATACCGCAAACAAAATAAAGATCAATAACTTGCCTAAAGTTACTAGATAATAGGAGGCAAGCTCAGTTTTGAGTTTGTCTTTTTTGTTTTAAATAGGGGGGGTTAAGATGAACGGATCAATGAAACTTGGTAAAATTGCCTCTTTATTGGCATTAAGCTCTGTGGAAGATGAAAAAGAATTATATCAAATAGGTGCTGATCTTGGTTATAAATTGTATAAAGGAAAAGTCGGCTCCATGGATTCAACAAAAATATTTGCCGCAGTGGAAACCGCTGCTAAAAAAGAAGGTCTGGTAAAAGCCCTTTACCGGGAAGAGCACGCCATCTACCATTCCGTTCTTGAAGCCTATAACGCCATCTGCAGGGGACAGCTCGGTTTGGGCAATGTTTTAAGAAGTGCGGGTCTGGTGTTCAGCATTGTCCGGGGGCCAAGAATACCGGGTGATTACGAGGACGGGGAATGGATAGCGGTAGCCCTGTACGGAAACATGGGGGCACCTATTAAAGGCTTTGAACACGAGGTGATTGGTTTGGGCATCAATCCGGTGTAATAATGTAACCGGTTTTGGACTGCATCAAGTGCTGCTGGCTCATGATTGCAATAAATTAGATTCCATGATAGAATTTATAAAATTCGATATACTACAGCCGCAGCTAAGGCTACTCAGAGAAATTAGGTATGAGGGAGTAGAGGCGAGAGTTTTTTATTTCTTGCTCTACTCTTTTTTATTTTTTGGTTTGAAGGGATGTGCATTATGAGCGGGAAAAAAGCGGATTTGCTCGTTTGCCACGCCGGTCAATTAATAACAGTAGCCGGGCATTCCGTGCACCCCAAACGCGGTCCGGAACTGGCGGAAATCGGTATTATCAATGACGGAGCGGTGGCTGTCGCCGGCGGGGTGATTATTGCAGTGGGGCCGACGGCCGAAGTGGAAAAACAACTGGATATTGACGATTCCTGTAGGATTATCAATGCTGACGGCAGGGTGGTTTTGCCGGGTTTGGTGGATCCCCATACCCACCTGGTTTTTGCCGGGTCCCGGGAGCACGAGCTGGAAATGAAGATTGCCGGGATGGGGTATCTGGAGATCCTGGCCCGGGGTGGCGGTATCCTTGACACCGTTCGGGCCACCAGGGCCGCCGGCAGGGACGAACTGGTCCAAACCGGCAGGAAGTATCTCGATCAAATGCTGGCCCATGGCACGACTACCGCTGAGGCCAAGAGCGGTTATGGCCTTACGGTGGAGGATGAAATAAAAACACTGGAAGCCATTCGGGAATTAAACGCTGCGCACCCGGTTGATTTGGTGGCGACATTCCTGGGGGCTCACGCCATACCCGCCGAGTACAAAGGTGACCCCGACGGGTTTGTGCGCCTGATTATAGCTGAAATGCTGCCCCGGGTAACCCGGGAGGGATTGGCGGAATTCTGTGATGTTTTTTGCGAGGAAGGAGTTTTCTCAGTGGAACAGACCCGGCAAATCTTGCTGGAAGCGCGCAAGCTGGGGCTGAAGCTGAAAATACACGCCGATGAAATTGTGTCACTGGGCGGAGCGGAGCTTGCCGCGGAACTGGAAGCAACATCTGCCGACCACTTGATGGAAGCATCGGACGAGGGCATCAGGCGGTTGGGACAATCGGAAACGGTAGCCGTGCTGCTGCCGGCCACCACTTTTTGTTTGATGGGTAAAAAATATGCCCCGGCCCGCAAAATGATCGACAGCGGAGTGGCCGTGGCCCTGGCCAGTGACTTTAACCCCGGGAGCAGCCCGGTAAATTCGATGCAGATTGTTATGGGGATTGCCTGCCGTCAATTGAAAATGAATCCGGCCGAGGTTATTTCGGCGGTTACGATCAACGCTGCCCATGCCATAGGCCGCGCCGCGGAGGTGGGCAGTCTGGAAGCGGGTAAAAAGGCCGACCTTGTGGTGTTTGACGCTGCTGATTACCGGTATTTAATGTATCGTTTCGGCACAAATTTAGTTGAAACAGTGGTTAAAGCAGGCCAAGTTGTTATAGGAGGGTAGGTATAATGGCTAAATTGGTGGAATGCGTACCGAATTTCAGTGAGGGACGCCGCCAGGAAGTGGTGAATCAAATAATTGATACCATCAAGGATGTGGAAGGCGTCAGGGTGCTGGACGCATCAACGGATGCCAGCCACAACCGGGCGGTGGTCACCTTTCTGGGAGAACCCGGCCCGGTGAAAAGCGCTGCTTTTCTGGCGGCGGCCAGAGCTGCCGAATTAATCAATATGGAGGAGCACCGGGGGGCGCACCCGCGCATCGGGGCCACTGATGTGATTCCCTTTATTCCCATTGGAGAAACAACTATGGAGGAATGTGTGGGACTGGCGCGGGAATTGGGACGGGAAATCGGGGATAAGCTGGGTATTCCTGTTTATCTGTATGAGGCCGCGGCAACCCGCCCGGAAAGAAAGAGCCTGCCCGCGGTGCGCAAGGGAGAATATGAAGGACTTAAAACAGCAATAACCCAGCCCGGGCGGCGACCCGACTTCGGTCCGCCGCAACTGCACCCAACCGCCGGCGCCACTGCCGTCGGGGCCCGCCCGCCTCTGGTGGCTTATAATATCAACCTGGGCACTCCGGACGTTGCGATAGCCAAGGCCATTGCCAAATCAATCCGGGGCAGCAGCGGGGGGTACCCGAGCATTAAAGCGCTGGGGGTTATGCTGGAAGACCGCCAGATTGCCCAGGTTACGATTAATGTTTGCAACTACAAGGAAGTATCTCTGCACCGGGTATTTGAAACGGTTAAAATTGAGGCCGCCCGTTACGGAGTTAATGTTACCGGCAGTGAAATCGTTGGTCTTTTGCCCATGGAAGCGCTGCTTGACGCAGCGGATTTTTACCTGCGGCTGGAGGGTTTCAATATAAATCAGGTACTGGAAAAGAGGCTACTGGATCAATAATAAGGGTTAATAGTAGAAAGGATGACTCGACAAATGTTAATGGAGATGACGGTGAAAGGCTTTTTGGATGAACTTGCCTCAAAATCCCCCGCCCCCGGTGGCGGAAGTGTTTCTGCCCTGGCCGGCTCTCTGGCTGCGGCGCTGGTTTCCATGGTGGCGCGGCTGACCGGGGCCGAAGCCGGTAACGAAAACATGCGGAGGATTCTTGAGCAAGCCGGCGGCCTCATGGAAAGACTAAGCCGGCATGTTGACGATGACGCCGCAGCTTTCAACCTGGTAATGCAGGCCTACCGGCTGCCCAAACAAACAGAGGTGGAAAAAGAACAGAGGTCTGCGGCAATTCAAGAGGCATTAAAGGGTGCAGCCAGCCACCCGCTGCTGGTGGCCGGAGAATGCCTGCAGGTTTTGGCTTTGTGCCTGGAGGTTGTAACCCTGGGCAATCCCAACGCGCTGAGCGACGCCGGGGTGGCCTCACTTATGGCCTACAGCGGCATAACCGGCGCCATGTTTAATGTAGCGATTAACCTTGAAGGGATTAAAGACCCTGTCTTTACCCAGCAGTCAATGGCGGAGAGGGACAGAATCATGTCCGAGGCCGGCCGCCTTTATGCCGGTATCCAGGCCCTGATGCAAAAGAAATTAGCTTGCATGGTTGAGTGGTAGTGGTATTTTTATATTAATGCAAACAATTTTTGCATCTATTTAACCGGTGATAGGATATTTGTCTTATTGAGTCGAAGTCACTACTGTAAAACTCGATTGATCCTTGAGAAACCGGGGGGTAATCAGTGTGCAGGACGGACTTCCCAATGCCGGCAGACTAGCTGAAACAAGCATAGTTGTTTTTAATCAAGAGCATAAAGTGATATATGCCAGTCCGGGTGTTTTAGATACCATACGGGTTGAACTTCTCCAGCAGGCTGTGCGTAACAAGGCCAGGACTGTAGTTGACAATGAGGACTGTCCCGTGTCGATCAATTATGAACAAGGCGAATTTGACGGGCAGCCTGCCAGCATAGTCAAACTGACAAAAAAAGAAATGGATTGCCAAAAATGGCTGACCCTTTTGAAAAGCACACTGGACGAGGTTCCTGAAGGGATAATTATTACCGACCCGCAAGGTGAAATAATCTACTATAATGAAGCGCTGGAGGAGATGGAAGGGTTAAAGGGCAGCGAGGTGACAGGCAAGCACCTGACCGAGGTTTACCGGGTTACACCGGAGACGAGCGAGCATATGGCTGTTGTGCAAACCGGAGAACCGGTTAAGGAACTGCCAAAGATGTTTTTTACCGCTGCAGGGCGCGAGGTCAACCTGATGGCCAGCACTTACCCGGTGTTTGAACAGGGTAAGGTGATTGGAGCTTTTTCCATCTGCCGCGATGTCACCAGAATAAAGGACCTGTTGAGCCGGAATATTTTATTGCAGAAACAAATGCAGTCGAAGAACCGGGATAACGTTTACAATAATGGAACACGCTATACTTTCAGCAATCTTATCTATGCCAGCCAGACTATGTACAGTATAGTTCGCCAGGCCGAAAAGGCGGCCAAAACCGATTGTGCCGTATTGGTTTACGGGGAAACCGGGACCGGCAAGGAGGTGCTTGTCCAGAGCATCCACAATGCCAGCGCCAGGCAGTTCGAGCCCTTTGTGGGCATCAACTGCGCGGCCATACCTGACACGCTGCTGGAAAGCATACTGTTTGGCACCGTCAAAGGAGCCTTCACCGGGGCCATAAATAGTACCGGGTTATTTGAGCAGGCGGGGGCAGGCACCCTGTTTCTTGATGAGATTAATTCAATGAGCCCCCAACTGCAGGCGAAATTGCTCAGGGTATTACAGGAAAGAACCTACCGCAGGCTGGGTGACAGTAAAGAACTTCCGGTAAACTGCCGTATCTTTACTTCCACCAACCTGGACCCCTTGGAGTGCGTCAGGAAAGGAACTTTAAGGGAAGACCTGTATTACCGCTTTGCCGTTTTTGCTGTTTTTTTGCCCCCCCTGCGGGAAAGGCCTGCAGATATTGAAAGATTAATTTCCCACTTTATGCACAGGTATGGCAGCGTTTACGGCCAGGGCCAGGTTGAGTTGGATCAAGCGCTGAAAGACGCTTTTTTGCGCTACCAGTGGCCCGGAAACGTGCGCGAGCTGGAACATGTTATCGAAAGCTGCCTGGCCATGCTGGATCCCGGTGAAAAAGTGGTATCCTTTGACCATTTGCCTGTTTACGTGCGTCCCAAGTTTGTGCAGAGAAAGAAACTTCCGGTTTTGAACCCGGGCTCGTCCCAAAACACTTTGCATAAAATACTGGAGGAAACGGAGCGGCAGGTTATTGAAAACGTACTGGCAAGTAATAACGGCAACATTACCCGCTCGGCTCAAGAGCTGGGCATATTGCGCCAGAATTTGCAGTACCGGATGCGCCGCCTGGGCATCCGGACTAACGCCAAATAAATAATTAAACGATGGGAGAGATAAAAATGCTGAACAACAAGGAGATAGCGGGGGCCATGACGGTCAAGCTGGACAACGTTCTCCCCGAAATGCCCCAATTCGTTGAAGGCATCAGGAGAGCCCCTGACAGGGGTTTCCGCCTGACGCCCGAACAGACCAAAATAGCCTTGAAAAACGCCTTGCGCTACGTGCCGGAAGAACTTCATGAGCAGCTGGCGCCGGAATTTCTTAATGAGCTGATGACCAGGGGCAGGATCTACGCCTATCGTTTTCGCCCGGAAGGCCGCATCTATGCCCGGCCGATAGATGAATACCAGGGGAACTGCATCGAGGGGAAAGCCTTTCAGGTTATGATCGACAATAACCTGGATTTCGAAGTGGCCCTTTACCCTTACGAGCTGGTGACGTACGGGGAGACCGGCAGCGTTTGCCAAAACTGGCTGCAGTACAGGTTGATTAAAAAATATCTGGAAATTATGACCGGCCACCAGACCCTGGTGGTGCAATCCGGTCACCCGGTAGGCCTTTTCCCGTCCAAGCCGGAAGCCCCCAGGGTAATCATTACCAACGCCCTGATGGTGGGTATGTTTGACAACCAGGACGACTGGGAGATTGCCGAGCAGATGGGCGTTGCCAATTACGGCCAGATGACGGCCGGCGGGTGGATGTACATCGGCCCCCAGGGCATCGTGCACGGAACCTATAACACCATCTTAAACGCCGGGCGTAAAAAATTGGGAGTGCCCCACGACGGGGATTTAAGCGGCCACTTGTTCGTATCTTCCGGCCTGGGCGGAATGAGCGGGGCTCAGGGCAAAGCGGTGGAGATTGCCCGCGGTGTAGGCATTATTGCCGAAGTTGATGCTTCCCGCATCAAAACCAGGTATGACCAGGGCTGGGTCAGCATGGTGTCCGGCAACCTGGACGAAATTTTCAAGACCGCCCATGCCTGTATGGCCAGGCGGGAGCCGCTCTCCATCGCCTATCACGGCAATATTGTGGACCTGCTGGAATATGTGGTGCGGAACAATATTAACGTGGAGCTTCTCTCCGACCAAACCTCCTGCCACGTAGCATACGGCGGCGGCTATTGTCCCCAGGGGATAACTTTTGAGGAAAGGACCAGGCTGCTGGCCACTGATCAGGAAAAATTCCGCCGGCTGGTGGATCAAAGCCTGCGCCGGCAGTATGAGTTGATCAAAACCCTGGTGGAGCGGGGTACTTATTTCTTTGATTACGGCAACGCTTTCATGAAAGCGGTATATGACGCCGGGGTTAAAGAAATAGCCAAGAACGGCGTTGACGAAAAGGATGGTTTTATCTGGCCCTCCTACGTTGAAGATATCATGGGCCCCGAATTATTTGATTACGGTTACGGGCCGTTCCGCTGGGTCTGCCTCAGCGGCAGGCACGAAGACCTGGTGAAAACCGACCGGGCCGCCATGTCCTGCATCGACCCCGGCAGAAGAGGGCAGGACCGGGACAACTACATCTGGATCAGGGACGCGGAAGCCAACCGGCTGGTGGTGGGGTCACAGGCCAGAATTCTGTACCAGGACGCCGAAGGCAGGGTGAAAATTGCCCTTAAGTTTAACGAAATGGTCAGAAACGGCGAAATCGGCCCGGTTATGCTGGGCAGGGACCACCACGACACGGGCGGGACCGATTCGCCCTTCAGGGAAACAGCCAACATCAAGGACGGCAGCAATGTTATGGCGGATATGGCAGTGCAGTGCTATGCCGGCAACGCGGCCAGGGGTATGAGCCTGGTGGCGCTGCATAACGGCGGCGGGGTGGGTATCGGCAAGGCCATCAACGGCGGCTTTGGGCTGGTGCTGGACGGCAGCCGGCGAGTGGATGACATCATCAAGTCGGCTATGCTCTGGGATGTTATGGGCGGCGTGGCCAGGCGCTCCTGGGCCAGGAATGAAAATTCCATAGCCACCGGAATCGAGTTTAACAGAAATTATCAGGGCGCCGGGCACATCACCCTGCCTTACCTGGCCGACGATCAATTAATCAATGAACTTGTCAATAAGACCTTTAATAAATAACAGAAACTGCTCAGGAGTCAGGAGTCAGAATGAGAGAACGGTTTATCGTCTCGAAGTATTCTGAATTATGGCTACTGAATTCTGAATACCTGAATAGTAACAAATAAACCCATACTGTGCGTGGAAAGGGACGTGGTGCCGGTGATAAATAGTGGTTCGGATTTAGTTATGATTAACCTGTCAACCCGGGAGATAACCAGAAAACCTTGTCCCGGGCATGTGATCAAAAACTACCTGGGCGGCAGGGGCCTTGGTGATTACATTTTGTTAAAACACCTGGGCGCGGCAACCGGGCCGCTGGACCCGGAAAATATACTGGTTGTGGCCTCAGGACTCCTGACCGGGTCAAGGATGATCACCACCGGCCGGGTGCATGTCAGCTCCCGGTCACCCCTCACCGGCCTCATCGGCACATCCAATTCCGGGGGAATGTTTGGTTCCGAATTAAAATTGTGCGGAATTTTGGCCCTGGTTATTACCGGCAGGTCCGAGGCACCTGCTTTTATCAAAATCACAGGCGACCAAATAACCATTGAGGATGCTTCCCCGGCCTGGGGCCTGCCAAGACAGGAAGCCGCGGAAAAACTATTGGAGCTGGCCGGGGAAAAAAACGCCAGAGCGGCGCTGATCGGACCCGCCGGCGAAAAACTGGTCAGCCTGGCCTCAATCATGGTGGGGCCTGGGCATGCCTGCGGCAGAACGGGGTTGGGGGCGGTAATGGGCTCCAAAAACCTGAAAGGCATCGTGGTTAAAAAAACTGCTGCTGCCGCGGCCGAAAAAGTTCCGGCTGAGGCAGTCCGGGCCGTTAAGAATTACCTGGCCAAATTAAAGACCCTGCCGGACTGGGAGGAATGGACAACTCTCGGTTCCACGGACAGCGTTATCTGGACTCACCAACTTGGTGCGTGCGGCGCAAAAAACTACTCCCAGGTGACCTTTGACGGCATTGAAACCGCCACAGGGGCCAGTTTTAAAGACATGATCGTTAAATACCGGGGTTGTTATAACTGTCCCGTTCGCTGTAAGGCCACCGTAAAAATCGACCGGGGACGACACAAAGGCTTTGAAGGCGACCGGGGGGAATACGAGCCGCTTTCCACCTGGGGGCCCAAGTGCGGCAACGCAGACGGGCTGGAAAGCATTTACCTGTGCAACTTATGCGACGAGTACGGCCTGGACAGCATCGGAGCCGGGAATGCAGTCGCCTTTGCCATTGATCTTTACGAACGGGGCATACTTACGGTGGGAGATACCGGCGGCCTGGAGCTTACCTGGGGCAATGCCGAATCCATGGAGGAACTGCTGCGCCAAATTGCCGATCGGAGCACGTGGCTCGGCGATGCCCTGGCCCGGGGGATGAAACAAGCCGCCGGGATTATCGGCAGGGGATCAGAAAAATATACCCATACCGTAAAAGGATTAAGCATGACCATTATGGACCCCAGGGGTTTTAAAGGCAGCGGGCTGGGGTATGCCGTATCCAACAGGGGCGCTGATTTCGGCTATGTTTACGCCAAGCCCGAATATGCGTACACCCGTGAGCAGGCATTAAAGGCCTACGGCACCGAAAAAGCCGCCGACAGGCTTGCTGAGGAGGGAAAACCTCCCATGGTGCGGCAGTGTATGCTGGCCAACGCGGTTGTCGATTCTCTCGGAATATGCAAGATTCCCGAATTCGGCATGATAATGGACTTTGACCTGCAGGAAGCGGCGAAACTGGTGACAGCGTTTACCGGCAGCGCCGTTACCGGTGAAGATTTGCTGAAAACCGGAGAGAGAATTGTCAATGCCGAGCGGCTATTTAATTTTAGATATGGCGCTACCGCTAAAGATGATACCTTGCCTGCTAAATTTTTAACTGAACCAATTAAAGAAGGACCATGCCGGGGATCTGTGGTGAACCTGACCCCGATGCTGAAAGAGTTCTATGCCTTAATGGGCTGGCAGGAGGACGGGGTGGTAGGTAAAGATAAAGTAAATCAACTGAATCTGGCAGGCCTTACGGGTGATACGCCCCTGGACCGGTTATGGGAATAATGCAGCCAAATTGGTATGCATGCAATAATTATTTGCATTACTGCCAAGTCGCTGGTGCATTGATTAAGTATGTATTTAACTCTTGTGAAGATGCAATAACACATTGCTGCTATCTAAAAACCCTGGTATCTACCTTGGTCAGGTAAATGTTGTTATATGTAGAATAGTTTTATTGGAGACTATGTTAAAGCTATATCGTTCCGCCTATGTTATTGCGAGGAGTGAAACGACGCGGCAATCCCGAGATTGCTTCGCTACGCTCGCAATGACAAAAGAGTTACGTTCACAAAGACCTAAGTAAGGTAATGAAGAGTTCAAAGGATGGTATAGTTCTTGCATTACATCTGCTTTAAATAAAGTTCATTCACAGTTAAGCTATATAGGAGGGGTTGGACTAATGCTCATTGTAGGAGAACTCATCAATACCAGCCGCAAACTGATTAAGGAGGCAGTAGCTAATAAGGACGCGGATTATATCAAGGATATCGCCAGGCGTCAGGTTGAGGCAGGTGCCGGTTACGTGGACGTCAACTGCGGAACGCTGGTTCATGAAGAAGTGGAAACAATGGCCTGGCTGGTAAATACGATCAAAGAGGCTGTAGATGCGCCTTTGTGTATAGACAGCCCCAGCCCGAAAGCTTTGAAGGCGGGATTGGAACTGGCCGGTAAGGGGCAGCCGATGGTAAATTCCATTACTGCTGAAAAAGAGCGCTATGAAAGCGTGCTGCCGCTGGTGCTTGAATATAAAGCCAAGGTTGTGGCTTTATGCATGGATGACAGCGGTATGCCCGAAACAGCGGCACAGCGTATTGTCATAATTAAAAAGCTGGTTAAAGATCTTACCGCTGCGGGTGTCCCCCAGGACGACATTTACCTGGACCCTCTGGTTAAGCCGGTGGGAGTCAGTGACGGGGCCGGCCTTGAGGTTTTGGATACGCTGCGCTTTATTAAAGCTGATTACCCTTCCGTGCATATTATCTGCGGGCTCAGTAACATCAGCTTTGGTCTGCCCAATAGAAAGGTGCTGAACCGGTTATTCATGGTCCAGACTATGACGGCAGGTATGGATTCATACATCCTTGACCCCCTGGATAAAACCATGATGGGCTTTTATTACGCCTCCCAGGCGCTGTTGGGCAAGGACCCTTATTGCATGCAGTACCTTAAAGCGCACCGTGCCGGTTTGTTCACCGAATGATTTGATTTGTAAATATAGAACTTGTTTTGGATCTCCGCATAGCTTATAATTAAATTGACATACAACTGAATTTTCTCGGTGTTGTGCCGGTTTTCTACTCAAAGAAATTGAGATGAGAGGGAGTAGAGGGCGAGTTTAATCGTGCTCTGCTCCTTTTTTATTTTTATAATTGGAGGATGACAGAAATGATAGAGACCAAAAGCGCTGTTGATTATATCTCAATTGATGGTGAAAGCCTCTCCCTGGAACAAGTTATTTCCGTTGCCAGAGGCAGTACGCCGGTGAAACTGCATGTGTCCGGTAAAGCGAAACTGCTGAAATCAAGAGGGGCTGTTGAAAAAATACTGGCGGGCGACCAGGTGGTTTACGGTGTAAACACAGGCTTCGGCAAATTTAGCGATGTTACCGTGTCTGCAGAAGACAGAAATACGTTGCAAAAAAATATCATTATGAGCCACGCGTGCGGGGTTGGGGAACCGCTGCCGCGGGAAGCGGTTAGGGCGATGATGCTGCTGCGGGCAAACTCACTGACCAAGGGTTTCTCCGGTGTTCGGCTGGAAGTGGTGCAATTGCTTTTGGATCTGCTTAACAACAATATTCACCCGGTGGTCCCGTGCAAGGGTTCCGTTGGTGCCAGCGGCGACCTGGTCCCCCTGGCCCACATCGCCCTGGCCATGATCGGCCTGGGTGAAGTGGAGTTCCATGGCCGGGTGTTGCCGTCAGCGGAAGTATTTAAACAGGTTAAGCTGCACCCGGTTACCCTTTCGGCCAAAGAAGGCCTGGCCTTAATTAACGGCACGCAGTATATGAGCGCGCTGGGCTGCCTTGCTGCGTATGATGCGCTGGAACTGGTCAAGGCATCGGCTATTTCCGCTGCCATGACTTTTGAAGCACTGGAGGGATTGCCCAATGCCTTTGACCCGAGAATCCACGATGCGCGCCCGCATAGCGGCCAGAAACGCTGTGCCATGGCGATGCGACGGTTACTGGACGGCAGCGAATTAATGATTAGAAAAAACCACAAAAGGGTGCAGGATGCCTACACCCTCAGGTGTATCCCCCAGGTTCACGGGGCATCGCTGGATGCTGTTGATTATGTTAAAAAGGTTTTGGAAACTGAAATTAATTCTGCCACGGACAACCCGCTGATCTTCCCCGACGCTGGGGACGTCATCAGCGGTGGGAATTTTCACGGGCAGCCGCTGGCCCTTGCATTGGATTTTTTGGCCATGGCGGTTTCCGAGCTGGGTAGCATCGCCGAGCGGCGGATCGAAAGGCTGGTCAACCCGGCATTAAGCGGGCTGCCTCCATTTTTAACTGAGCGGGGTGGCTTAAATTCAGGCATGATGATTCTGCAGTATGCCGCCGCATCACTGGCCTCGGAAAACAAAGTGCTGGGGCACCCGGCCAGCTTGGATTCGATTCCCACCTCGGGCAACCAGGAAGACCATGTCAGCATGGGGTCTATTGCCGCCAAGAAAGTGGGAACGGTCATTGACAATGTTTCCTGGATTATAGCCGGGGAAATGCTGGCTGCTGCACAGGCCTTGGATTTCGCCAGGCACACGATCGGCAAGGGGGCCCAGGTGGCCCGGCGCCTGGTGCGGGAAGTAGTGCCCCACTGGGATGAGGACCGGATTTTATACCGGGACCTCCACAATGTTCACGATTTGCTGCTTACCGGTATGGTTAACCGGAAGGTGGAAATGGAAGTGGGGCTTTTGGTATAGACGTCACAGGCGGTGGGTAAACATATCCGGCTGTTTTGCTCAACTCCGTTGCTTCTATTTGGTGCAAAAAGTTCTGCGCAGAACTCAAATGTGTTGGCAACTGTGCAGGAAAAATAACAAACAATTACGAACCAATTATTAAAATACTCTCCGTCCGTGTGGGCTGTAAAAAGTCTTTTGCCACCTGTTGAGTATTGTGCCCTCCGGCCGGGATGAACACAAACGGTTTTAATAATTGATTCGGAAAGAGGTGATTGGACAAGCAGCATATGGCGCGCAGGCTTCAAGATTGATCACTGATCATTTTGAAGTATATACCTCAAAGACGCATAATTTTAATTTTTTTGAAAGGAGAACTGCCTGTGAAAAAAAACCAGATCCTTTTATTGGTGGCTATTTTTGCAGTTTCTTTACTTATCGCCGGTTGCGGCGGGAAACAAGCCGGTACCAAGGAGCAAGCAGGCGACGATTCATGGAATAAAATTAAGGAAAAAGGGGAATTTGTCATAGGTTTGGACGATAATTATCCCCCTGCAGGATTTCGTGATGAAAACGGTGAGCTTGTTGGCGTTGATATTGACTTAGCCAAAGAAGCCGCTAAACGGTTAGGCGTAAAAGCGGTGTTCAAGCCGGTACAATGGGATGGCGTGCTGATGAATCTAAAAAATGGTGATATTGATCTCATCTGGAATGCCCTGGGTATTACTCCTGAAAGACAGAAGGAAATTGGTTTTACTGACAGTTATATGGAAGATAGGAATATTATTGTGGTAAAATCCGGTTCTCCCATTAAGACCAAGGCGGATTTAGCCGGTAAAGTTATCGGGCTTCAATTAGGCAGTACGGCGGAACCTGCGGTTCAGAACGACCCAATATCTTCAAAAATTAAAGAAATCAGGAAGTTTGAAAGCCCTACCCAAGCCTTGATGGATTTGGATGCCGGTCGTATTGATGCTGTGGTTACCAATGAAATGAACGCTCGTTATTTGATTACCTCAGAAAAAACTGCTGATAAGTTTTATGTTTTGACAGCGGAAGAAGGCGACTTTGGTAAAGAGCCGTATGGCGTTGGTGTGCGCAAGGAGGATAAAGCCTTCCTGGCTGAGCTGAACCGTGTTCTCAATGAAATGAAAGCCGACGGTACGGCAGCTAAAATCAGTGAAAAATGGTTTGGGACAAATATCATTAAGTAGTAAAAATAACAAGTAATTAAAATATAAGGAATAGGAAGTAGTGGCAAATACTTCCTATTCCTTATTTTGGAGAACAACAGACAAGCATAAGGGGATATGGGAAAACCATGGATTACGTTCTAACAATATTACCCGTTCTTTTAAAAGGCCTGCAGCTATCGCTAACGGTTTATGTTATGGTGATGTTTTTAATTTTTCCTCTGGCGATTCTGGCAGCTATCGGTAAAGTAGCCGGTCCCCAATTAATTAAAAAAATTCTATTTTTATACACCTGGATTTGGCGGGGTACACCATTGTTGCTCCAATTGTTCTTTATTTATTTCGGTTTGCCTTACTTTGGCATTAAATTATCCCCCTTAACTTCTGTGATCATTGCTTTTGTATTAAATGTGGGAGCTTATGAAACAGAAATAATCCGGGCAGGGATTGAATCCATAGACAAAGGGCAGTACGAAGCCGCCAAGGCTCTGGGAATGACTTATCCGCAGACTATGCGCCGCATCATTATACCTCAAACTATTAGAAGGGTGCTGCCTGCTACCTGCAGTGAAGCCATTCTCACCTTTAAAGATACGGCTCTGGTTGCGGCTATTGGTATGGGTGATCTGCTTCGTTCTGCCAAGGAAGTAGTTACTACAGATTTTAAAATTACTGCCTTTTTTGTAGCCTTTGCCATATATTTAATGATTTCTTCCATTTTGGTTCAGTTGTTTACCAGAATGGAGAAGAAGTATTCCATATATGAATAAGAGTGCCGTACCCTTTGATTCAACACGACTGAGCTTTATTGATAGTCAATTATAAGGGGATAAGAAAAACAATGGATCATCTGGATTATGTTCTAAAAATACTTCCGTTTATTTTGTCAGGCCTGAAGTTAACGGCAAAAATCTACGTGGCAACTTTGATTTTTGCTTTGCCTTTAGGTCTTTTGGCCGCTATCGGCAAGGTAACCGGCCCGAAAATTATTAAGTCGATATTATTCTTATATACGTGGATTTGGCGGGGTACACCCTTGTTGTTCCAATTGTTCTTTATGTACTATGCCCTGCCTGTAATCGGCATCAGGTTTTCCCCTTTTGTCGCGGCGACTGTTGCCTATGTTTTAAACTATGGGGCATATTTAACCGAAATTTTTCGGGGAGGCATAGAATCCATAGAGAAAGGTCAATATGAAGCCGCCAAAGCCCTGGGGATGACTTACCCCCAGACTATGCGCAGGATCATCATTCCCCAAACCGTTAGGCGAGTTTTACCTCCCATCTGCAGTGAGGCTGTTAATTTGGTGAAGGATACCGCCCTTCTGGCTGTTGTTGGTATGCCGGATTTACTGCGTATTGCCACCCAGATTTTCACCCGGGATTTCAATATTATTCCATTTATTGTGGCTTTTGTTCTGTACTTAATCATTTCTTCTGTCCTTGTCAAACTGTTTGGCAAATTAGAGAAGATGCATTCGATTTATGAATAGGGGGGTGCAGCAAATGACGATGATTCGTATGAGCAATATTCACAAATATTTCGGAAGCCTTCATGTTTTGAAAGGGGTATCTTTGGAAGTAAATAAAGGGGAAATTGTATCCGTTATTGGCCCCAGCGGTTCAGGAAAAAGTACTTTGCTCCGCTGCATGAATCAATTGGAAAAAATAGACGGGGGAATTTTAGAGATAGAAGGTCTGGTGGTGGAGGCGGCGGGAAATGTGGGAGTTAAGGTGTCTGCCAGCCAGCAACAAGTAAGGGATACTTATCGGAAAATGGGTATGGTGTTTCAAAGTTTTAATCTTTTTCCCCATATGACAGCCTTGGAAAATGTAATAGAGGCTCCGATAACCGTAAATAAAATGGCCAAAACCGATGCCGTAAAAATCGCCGAGAGGCAATTGGCAAAGGTTGGCTTGCTGGATAAAAAAGATACCTATCCCTCCAAGTTATCCGGTGGACAAAAACAGAGAGTGGCTATTGCCAGAGCCCTGGCTATGGACCCGGATATAATGCTTTTTGATGAACCGACATCGGCTTTAGACCCGGAGTTGGTAGGGGAAGTGCTTGGTGTAATTAAAAAGCTTGCCGAAGAGCATATGACCATGCTGATAGTAACTCATGAAATGGGGTTTGCCCGGGAAATATCCGATAGAATAATTTTTATGGATAACGGGGAGATTCTGGAGGATGCCAGCCCCAAAGAGTTTTTTGAAAAACCACGGCATCCAAGGATCAAAACTTTTTTGGAAAAGATGTTATAAACACCGGGCTAAACGTAATGACCGTTTAAACGCATATCTGGAACAAAAAGATCTGTTCATTTATGCCATTGGTACAGTTTTTGCGAATAAAATTTTAAAATAATTTTGAATATCTGCTGGTTACCGTTGATTTGTTCCGCGGTTTATATCCGTTGCTTCATTTGTAATGCAGCCGGGATAGCGTTTAGCTTCAAGTTTCAGTTGGGAGCGCCGGTTGCAAGTAACGTGATAATTTTTCTGGTTGGTACCGGTGCAAATAATTGTTGCTTGCATAATATTTTTGCACTTTTAAACACCCCGTCTCAGTTACTTTATTTGACAATTGCAAGATAATTATGCGGCTGGACAACTTTTTGCCGGAAGGAACAGTAATTAAAACCTGCACAGCAGGGCCGGAGCCCGGTATGGGCAGTAATTGCGCATGCGAACCATTAAGTAATGATTTTAATTGGAAAGTGCAGCAGAAACACAATATTTAACCAGGTACACAAGGTTGAAAGCGGGTGAGTGTTTGAATTACATTGAATATATGATCAGGAATTTCAGTATGATTATGGAATACACTGAAAACCACTTTTCCCTGGTCTTGGCGGCGGTAATTATTTCATTGCTGCTATGGGTTCCGGTTGGTGTATTAATTACCAGAAACGAAAAATTGGCGAGCATGGTTTTAAATATTGCCAACACAATATTCTGTATTCCCAGCCTCTCCCTGTTTGCAGTGATGGTTACCATCCCTGCTTTGGGACTGGGCAGGCGGTCTGCCCTGGTGGCCCTGGTGCTGTACTCAATGATGCCCCTGGGGCGAAATGTTTACCAGGGAGTAAAGGTTGTCGATAAAAGTGTAATTGAGGCGGCCAGAGGCATGGGTATGAACTCGTGGAGGATTTTATGGGAGATACAGCTTCCGCTGGCCACGCCGGTAATTTTTGCCGGATTCAGAATTGCCGTTGTTATGACTACAGGCATTGCGGCAATCGCCACATACATTGGAGAGAGAAATTTAGGGCGGCTTATAGCAGAGGGCCTGACCAGATTCAATATTGAAATGATTGTTTCGGGAGCATTGCTGATCGCTTTAATAGCCATAGCCCTGGATACAGTGCTTGGGATCATAGAGAAACAAATTGTTCCCAAGGGCCTCAAAGTACGCAGAAGCTAACTTGAATATTATCGTTCCTGTGACTTGCAATGCGGAAGATTTTTGCCGGTAAGGGGGAAACAAGTTGATTGAACTAAAGGAAGTAACAAAAATCTACACGGGGCAATCTGTTCCGGCGGTTGATAGTTTGACCATGAAAATTGAAAAAGGAGAAATCTGTGTTTTTGTTGGGCCGTCCGGCTGTGGAAAAAGTACCACTTTGCGTATGATCAATCGAATGATTGAACCAAGTTCAGGGACAATTTTAATAGATAATAAAAACATCAAGGATAGCGATCCGGATAAACTCAGAATGGGCATCGGGTATGTGATTCAACAAATCGGCCTGCTGCCGCACAGAACAGTAGCGGAGAACATTGCCATAGTGCCGCGTTTACACGGCTGGCCCAAAGATAAAATCAACCGGCGGGTGGATGAACTGCTGGTGCTTATCGGACTCGACCCGGAAACAACCAGGAGCAAGTTTCCCTCCCAGTTAAGCGGCGGCCAGATGCAGCGAATCGGCGTGGCACGCGCCATGGCGGCGGACCCTCCCGTCATGTTGATGGACGAGCCATTCGGTGCTGTTGACCCCATTGCCAGAAACCATTTACAGGATGAATTCCTGCGCCTGCAAAGAGAGATTAAAAAAACAATTGTCTTCGTAACCCACGATATCAATGAAGCGATTAAAATGGGAGACAAAATTGCTATTTTTAATAGGGGCCGGCTTGTGCAGTACGGTACCCCTCAGGATATTTTGTCCCGGCCGGCAAATGATTTTGTAGCTGATTTTATAGGCTATGACAGAGTTGTTAAGATGCTGAGCTTGTTCAGGGTGGAAGATATTGCCAGGCCGGTGGGCTGTACCATTGAGCCAAATGAACTTCCCAACGCCTGGAATAAGATGCAGGATTATCAAGCTGCTGTCTGTTTCTTAATTAATTCAGCCGGGGAGCCGTCCGGCTTTATCACCGGGGATGACTTTTTAAAGCAGGGTAAAGATGCCTCTCCCGATGTGCTCAATAAGATTGCCGGCCAAAGAAAGAGAGCGTTTGTCGAGGGGGATGTTTTATTGCGGGATGCCTTGTCTCTTATTTTAGAATTTAATACGGAATATCTTGGAGTTCTTAGCGGCAACCGGGTGGTTGGAGTTATCTCTTTAGGGGACATCAGAAAGCATGCCAGTAAGAAAGAGGGCGATTAGATGGACTGGATGCGTGTTAAGCAAGCCCTTTTGGAGAGAGCGCCTGAGGCCCTGGGTGTGCATATAGTGATGGTATTGGTTACCATCAGTATTGCCATTGCCATTTCGGTGCCGCTGGGTGTTTTGTTAACCAGGCCGAAATACAAGAACCTTGGCGTTGTTGTCTTAAATATTTTAAACTTATTGCAGACGATACCTGGTCTGGCAATAATCGCGTTGACCATGCCCTTTCTGGGCTTGGGCTTAAAGCCAACCATTTTTGCATTAACCGTTCAGGGGCTTTTGCCCATTGCCAGAAATACCATAGCTGGTCTGTACGGAGTTAGCCCGGATGTAAAAGAAGCTGCGCTTGGTATGGGCATGTCACATAAAAAGATTTTATATGAGGTTGAGCTGCCCCTGGCCATGCCAATCATATTGGCCGGTGTAAGAACCGCTACGGTATATGTGGTCAGCGTAGGCACCCTGGCCGCTTATATCGGCGGCGGCGGCTTGGGCGACTTGATTGTGACGGGACTGGCCATGTTCTGGCCTGAATTTTTAATTGTCGGCGCCGGGCTGGGAGCGATACTGGCTATTTCACTGGACAGGCTTCTGGCATATGTGGAATATAGGATAACTCCCCCTGGATTGGGGACTTGATCATATAGGATTTTGAATAATTGCTTGGGAAAGAGGTGATTGAACAAATTGTATCTGCATCTGGAGGTATTTAAAAAATTAATTAATGATTAAGGGAGGAAGAACTTAGTGAGAAAAAGATCTGTTTTATTAGCTCTGGTGGCTGTCCTCGCGTTGTCAATGGTGGTATTGGCAGGCTGCGGCGGCGGTGGCGGAGGCTCCAAGGGCAAGGATAATGCGTCATCCGGCGAAAACAAGCCGACTATTGTTATAGGATCCAAAACCTTCACAGAGGCTCTGTTACTGGGCACCATGACTTACCAGTACCTTGATTACCTCGGCTACCCCGTGGAAAACAAAGTTGGTCTGGGCGAATTGGCTGTAATCAGGCCCGCTCTGGAATCCGGCCAAATCAATTGCTACTGGGAATATACCGGAACTGTACTGATTAATGTTATGAAACACGACCCCAGCTTTGATTCGGAGGAAAGTTACAAGCTGGTAAAAGAATGGGATGCAAAAAACGGCATTATCTGGTTGGACTATACACCGATGAACGATACTTATGCCATTATGGTCAGGAAAGACATAGCCGACAAGTATAACCTGAAGACAACTTCCGACCTGGTTAAAGCCATCAACGGCGGCGCGCACTTCAAGTTTGCATCGGCTCAGGAATGGGTTGAGCGGCCCGATGGTCTGCAGCACTTTGAAACCGTTTACAATTTTAAATATCCTAAACAAGATATGGTAAACCTGGCGCTGAACATGGGCTATGAAGCTCTTAAAGCGAAACAGGCTGATACCGGACTGGCCTTTACCACAGATGCCAGAATTGGTGCTTACAACCTGGTTGCGCTGGAAGATGACAAGCATGCGTTCCCGGTTTACAACGCAGCACCGCTATTTAGAAAAGAGATCCTTGACGCCTATCCCGACATCCCCGGGCAAATGAAAAAGCTCAGCTCGCTGCTGGACAACGAAACGATCATGCAATTAAATAAGGCTGTTGATGTTGACAAGAAGAGCGTTGACGAAGTATCCAAGCAGTTCCTCACCGAAAAGGGACTGATCAAGTAACAAATAATTAATTATTGATATTTGTAACTACTCAGGAGTCAGAAGTCAGGAGTCAGGTGTCAGGAGTCGGAATGAGAGAAACGGCGAAAACATTTTCTCGGGACATTCTGGATTCTGACTACTAAATTCTGAATACCTGAATAATAACGTTATTTGTAAAATTCAGGCCTTGGTTTTCCCGCCGGCGAGGTGCGCAGGTGGGAATCAAGGCCGTAATTTTGCCGGATGTCAACTCCAGCAGCACTCAATCCGGGGAGGTTAATCTATGCAGTTGTTAAATGACTTTATGAAAATTATCCAGGCTCCCGATTTTGTCCAGCCATATATACATTTTTTTGCTTCGGAAAAGGAAATGCAGCTGGTAGTATTATTAAATGAACAAAAATTGACCGGGCAGGAAATTGCAACACTGCTGCAGGAGCCTGATGAGGACGTAAAGTTTTTGCTTGAACAGGCTTACCGGCGTCATATCATCAATAGAACTGTAGAAGACGGTGTTGCCGTTTACAGCGCGGGTGATTTTTATAACCGTTTGGACAGTCACAGCTTATACGGAAATTATTATGTTATTCCCAAAAAAATACGCAGTAAGCTGGATGAATGGTGTTTTGAGGAATATCTCAAGCGGCACGAATATTTCAGCAAGGTCATTAACAGCGAGCCTGAATACGACAATTGCCACAACGAATGGGTGCTGCTTTTAAATGAAGTGGAAGAAATGATTGACGCCTCCACCAAAATCAAAGTTGTTCCCTGCAACTGTAAAATGATGGCGGATAACTGTGATTATTCAAGAGAGATATGCATCTTCTTTGATGATAAAATTGATGACAGAACCATAGGTAGGGAACTTACCAGGGAAGAAGCCAAGGATCTGGTTCGTAAGCTGGACAAGGAAGGGTTGATGCATACCGGTGGTCCCCACAACTGGCGGGAAAAGGGGCCCGGTGTCGTTTGCAACTGTTGTGCTTGCTGCTGTTATCCTTTCAGGGCGGCAATAAAACTTGGTACCAAGGGCAAGTGGCCCAAGTCCCGGTACGTGGCTAAATATGATGCTGAAAAGTGCCGGTCCTGCGGGTTATGCGTCAAGCGGTGCCACTTTAATGCTTTTTATTTTGACGGTTCTAATATTGCATTTAACAACGAACTCTGCTGGGGGTGCGGGCTCTGCGCCAATACGTGCCCCTCGAAAGCAATAACGCTTGAAGAGCTTGCAGGTACAAAGTAATTTGAGACCGGTGTCGTGCACAGCGATGGAATATGCCAAAAAATTTTGCACCATTTTCAATGACTCACAGGCTTCCATAGTGCATATAAATTTTGCGTCCGGCGACTTCTATATGTCATTGCGAGGAGTGAAACGACATGGCAATCCCCATTCAAAGAAAGGGGACACACATTGCGCTCGCAATGACAGTTCCTTGTCAAACATAATTGGGTGGTGTAAAAATGCCCGTGCAGATGAAACTGATTAAGCATGGGTTATTGTTAATTGTTTGGTTGGCATAATACTTGCAAAAATATTTTATGACTACGGTTCTATGACGCTCTTAAAAAATGTAAATTAACGTTTGGCGTTTAAAGGTTCGCCCGGCGGAAAATTATAAGGAGGTTTTGGGATATGGAAAAATTCCTGTCTAATTACGATGAACAGGTCACGCCACGGCTGAAATGGGTAACCGAAACCCAGTTGGAACAGATCCATTATGCTTCGTTGGAAGTGTTGGAACGCACCGGCATCAAGGTACAGCATCCACAAGCACTGGCATTGCTTAAAGATGCGGGATGCATGGTTAAAGACGACTTGGCCCGGATACCCGGCTGGCTGGTGGAAGAGTGCCTGCGCCTGGCGCCCAAGCGGGTTGCCGTCGCCAACAGGTTGGGGGAGCGGGTTATGCCTCTGGAAAAAAACAGGGTCTATTATGGAACCGGCTCAGACCTTCCTTTTACCATTGATATTGAGACTAAGGAGAGAAGAACCTCCAGCAAGCGTGATGTGGTAGAAGCCGCCAAGGTTATGGACTTTTTGCCCAATTATGATTTCATTATGAGTTACGCCATTGCCTCGGATACGAACCCCGCGGTCAGCGATTTACACCAGTTTGAAGCGATGACCGCCAATACCGGCAAGCCGGTTATTTTTACCGCTCACAATGCCGAAAACACCGAGGCTTTGATCGAAATGGCCGCGGCCTGTGTGGGCGGAGAGGACAATCTCAGAAAGAATCCATATATCATACTATATTCGGAGCCTATATCTCCGCTGGTACATACCCTGGACGGGGTCGGCAAAATGTTCAAGTGCTTCGAGTATGATGTGCCCGTGGTCTACACGCCCGGCGTGCTGGCCGGTGCCACCACGCCTGTCACCAAGGCGGGCTGCATCACCTTGATGAACGCCGAGGCCCTGGCGGGTGTTGTCATGGCCCAGCTGTTCAAGAAAGGCTCCCCCATAGTCATTGGCGGCGGGGCCACCCCCATGGATATGAGGACAACCACAACTCTGTACGGAGCTCCGGAAACATCAATGAATTACGCAGTTATGACCCAGCTGGCCCAATTCTACGGCCTGCCCAACTTTACCGAGGCCGGTTGCGTCAACGCGCCGGTGCCCGATGTGCAGGCCGGTGTGGAAGCGGCCATGTCCATCCTGATGACCCAGCTGGAAGGGTGCAACCTGGTGCATGATGTCGGTTACCTGGAAGGCGGCAAAACAGGTTACCTGCCATTCCTGGTGATCTGTGACGATATTATCGACATGGCCCGCTACACCGGCAGGGGGACCAATACATCGCCCGAACACCTGGCGGTCGACTGCATCGACCAGGTTGGCCCCGGCGGCAATTACATGGGCCACGAACATACCTTTAAACACTTCAGACAAGAAATCTGGAACCCCCGTTACTTTATCAGGTACCACTGGGAACAGTGGGAAGCCAAGGACAAAAAGCTGCCCATTGATCTGGCTCTGGAAAAAGTAAAAGACATCCTGGAAAAACATCAACCTGCGGCTTTGCCCAACGGTGCCGCAGAGGAAATGCAGGCAATCATCAAGCGCAGAGAGACCGAGTGCGCCGGTTAAGGAGGCGGTCCAAATATGAGGTATGCAAGTAAAAAAGGGGCGGGAATAGCCTTCAGGACGCTGACAGCAGAACAAATTAAAGAAATTCACAGCGCCAGTTGCCGTATTTTAAATGAGGTGGGGGTAATTGTCCACCACGACGAAGCAGCGGAACTGCTCAAAAAGGCCGGGGCCTATACCGATGCGGGCGGCCGGACCTACCTGTCCGACGCTTTGGTGGAATGGGCCATTCGGACGGCGCCCTCCAGGGTGACCATTTATAACAGGCTGGGAGCCCCGGCCATGTTTCTGGAAGACTCCAATGCCTATTTCGGCACCGGCTCGGATACTTTGATGTATATTGACCCCGCCGGCGGGGAAAGGCGTCCCTGGAACAGGGAAGACGTAGCGGCTGCGGTGCGTCTGGTTGACAACCTGCCCCAGCTTGATTTCGTTATGTCCATGGGTTTGCTGAGCGATGTGGACAAACGCATGATTTACCGCGAGCAGTACGCCCTGATGCTTAAAAACAGCGTCAAGCCCCAGGTGATTATTGCCGAGGACAGGTCCACGGTGGACGATATTTTTGCCATGGCCGCGGCTGTCGCGGGCGGGAAAGAAAAATTGATGCACCAGCCGCTGTTTGCCTTATACACCGAACCAACTTCTCCGCTGCAGCTGCCCTTTGAGTCGGTGGATAAATTACTGGCCGCGGCGGAATATAAAATTCCGGTCAACTTTGCCTGCGGCGCCCTGGCCGGAGCGTCCACCCCGGTCACGGTGGCCGGGACAGTGGCCCAGGCCAACGCCGAGGCCCTTTGCGGCCTGGTGATTCACCAGCTGAAGAACCCGGGGGCACCGTTCCTTTACGGCTACGGTGATTCACCCCTTGATATGCGCACGATGCAGGCGATTTACGCCGTGCCGCACGCGCTGCTGCTGCAGGGCTCACTGTGCGACCTGGCGCGCTTCTATGCGCTGCCTTCTTGGGGCTATGCCGGCTGCAGCAGCTCCAAGATGTGTGATGAGCAGGCGGTGATTGAGGCGACCATGTTTACACTGATGGGTGCCCTGCAGGGCTGCAATTTAATGCATGACGTGTTCTACATTGAATCGGGGTACACCGGATCGGTGGAACTGCTCGTTTTGACCAATGAAGTAATCTCCCGGGTCAGGAACATGCTCCAGGGAGTGGATACCAGCCCCGAGTACATGGCTGTGGAGGCGGTAAAACGGGTCGGCCCCGGCGGAAACTTCCTGGGAGACGAACATACAGCCCGTCATTTCCGGGAAACCTGGCAGCCCGATCTTTCTGATTTCAACAGTTACGATGCCTGGGCGGCAGCCGGCGCAAAGAGTATGGGGCAGCGGGCCAGAGAAAAAGCCCGGCAGATTATGGCCACGCACCAGCCGGTTCCGGTTTCCGCCGAGGCGGAACAGGAAATTGAACGAATTCTGCGTGATGCCGAAAAAAGGCTTTGCGTTTAAATAAAGGATCAGCTAGATTTTTATACAGGAGGGTGTAATCATGAGTAAATACCAGGAATTAGCCAACGCTGTAATCAAAGGAGACACGCAACAGGTAAAACAAATTACCCAGCAAATGCTGGATGCGGGTGAACAACCGCTGGCCATTATCAATGAAGGCCTCATCCAGGGACTAAACGAAGTTGGGATACGCTTCAAGGAAGGCGAAATGTTCGTTCCGGAAATGATGATGGCAGCCCAAGCGATGAAGGGCGGCGTGGAACTGGTGAAGCCCCTGATGGCTGGAACAGACATGCCTACAGCGGGTACAGTTGTGATTGGAACTGTTAAAGGGGATTTGCACGATATCGGCAAAAACCTGGTGATAATGATGATGGAAAGCAGCGGGTTCAACGTGGTCGATTTAGGGGTAGATGTTCCCGTTGATAAATTCATCCAGGCCGTTAAGGACCATAAACCGCAAGTGGTGGGGATGTCAGCCCTGCTGACCACCACCATGCCGGTAATGAAGGAAGTAATTAATGCTCTGGATAAAGAAAACCTGCGCAGTGCCGTTAAGGTTGTTATCGGTGGAGCCCCTGTTTCCAAAGAATATGCGGACGAAATCGGCGCCGACGGCTATGCTGGTGATGCAGTGGTAGCCACAGAAATGTGCAAGCAGTTGCTTAATTAATAATACCCCCTCATTTTATAAGAACGCTTCTCTATTTGGAGCGTTCTTTTTTATATTTACAGGCGTCCCCTTGTCCTTTTCAGCCGGGTTTCAATAATTATCATGTAGACGTAACTCAATATTTAAAATAAAATTATTTAAAATAGTCTAAATAGGGCTTGCTGAACGAAAAAAAATCCAATAATCTCAAGGATTTGGGAGCATATTTGTCGAATTAATATGCATGGAAAATGCGTCAAATAATGCAAAAACCTTGCACCTGGAGGTAAAATATGTTCCGTAAATTGGAAAAGCAATACTATCTCGAAGAATTCATACTCCCATTTGAAGGTAAACTTAAGGCCGACAATCGCTGGGTGAAACTTTCAAAAATTATCCCTTGGGATACCATCGAAGACCGCTACGCAGAACATTTTCCCGGCAGACGTGGCCAGGTGGCCAAACCTGTACG
>NZ_AUMW01000006.1 GCF_000430885.1 Desulfotruncus alcoholivorax DSM 16058
CCGACTGATGATGCCTTGAAAAAGATTATTTACCTGGCCACCGTTGAAGCAGCCAAAAAGTGGACCATGCCTGTTAAAGACTGGAAGAACTGCATCTCACAGTTCGCCATATATTTTGGGGATAGATTGGAAACTGAGTTGGCCATATAAGTTAGCCTGGCGATTAACCGACGGCAGCCCTTGACATGGAGCCTCCAGGCCTGTGTTTCCAGGAGGCCGCGGGGAGTCCACGCTGTGCGTTGGCCTCCCGCCCAAATAGGCTAACACAGGCCTCTCTCCATGTAAAGGGCTGCCTGGCTGTTTCTAATTAACCCCAGTTTTATCTTAACCATTTACACGAAAATATTCACACTCCCTCCATTACCCAGATAGGGCGTTTTTCGGGCTCGTGCTCGTGGAACCAGGCCACCTTGCTTGCAACAGTTACCGGGCTCGTATCAGCGGTAACCATTCTGGAAGGTATAGTAGAATTATAAATATCTACTATTGCAGGTAAATCATTTTGGCAGGCATTTCGTATTATCATGCTATCTAACACTCCCTTAACTTTATGAATGACTACGTCTATTATATATTTCAAAAAAAGAGCTCAGAAATATGAAAATTAAATATTTGATTTGTTCCTGAAAACAAAAAAGCCTTTACCTGCACAAGCTGGTAAAGGCAATTGATTAGGGTGAAAGGATCTTAATCCTTAAATTTTTGAAGCAAATCTTTATACGTTTCGTCAAACCGCTCGTAAGGAACCTGGCAGGTCCCAACATTCTCATGGCCGCCGCCACCGTAACCAAGCATTACCGAACCTATATTTACTTTGGAGCTTTTGTTAAAAATACTCTTTCCACAGGTAAAAACGCAATTATTTAATCTGCCGTCAACGATCCAGATACTTATATTCACATCTGGATATAAAGCATAAGGAATAAAGCGGTTCCCCGAATAAATGGGATCAACGCTTCGAAGATCTGTTACCAGAACGTTATGATGTACTGTAGAGTGCTTCCTTACCATCTTTTTAAATAACTCCATTTGCTCCATATACAATTCGACTCTTTCCCTAACGTCATAGTCTTCCATTATCTCATTAATTTGCTTATGGCGAATGTCATTAGCCAGTTTCTCCATGAGCTGGTAATTGCTGATTCTAAATTGGCGGAATCGCCCGAGCCCTGTCCGGGGGTCCATAATAAATGCCAGCAGCACCCAACCCTGCGGGTGCAAAACCTCGCTCACACTAAATTGCGCAGAATCAGCCTTGTCAACGGCTTCCATCAGTTCATCAAAACCAGGGCCAAATTTTTCACGTCCTCCATAATACTCGTAAATAACCCGGGCACATGAGGGGGCAGGGGCGGATTTCCCTTGATATTGTTCTTTCAGACTCCCCCGCTCTTCTTCCGAGCTATGGTGGTCAAACCAATATCCACAACCCTTGGCATATGGTACATTGGCCAGGATATCATTTGAACCTACTTCGATTAGTCCATCTTGAACATCTTTGGGGTGAACAAATTTAAAGGAGTCAACCAGATCTAGTTCCAACAATAGCGCGGCGCAAGCCAGGCCGTCAAAATCAGAACGAGTAAGCAATCTCATTGCCGAAGCACCTCCAATTATCGTATCAAAACAGGCGTATCAAATAACAATGGCAATGGCACATTTTCTACAAACCTTAAAAATATTCCTTTATTTAATAATTTTTCTTTTGTTATAGAAGGCCGCTGCTCAACGTCGTTTTTTACGCTGGCGGCATTGAAACAGCCCACGGTATTTATGGCAAGGCGATACATTTTAAAAGAACTTTTAGGGCATTTTAATTTTAATATTAAACCTTTTCAGAGGAGTGGAACTATGTGAAAAAAAATAAATTAGTTTACCTTACTGCTTTTTTAATTATTTTTACTATCCTGGCAGGCTGCAGCAAAGCCAAAAAACCACTGTTTCCCGGTTTACAAACGCGACCCGGTGTCAGCGGGTTTTACGTTAATGACCCGGCCGGTTACGATTCATTGCCTTCATTAAAAACTCACGCTAATGTGTTGAATGAAGTTTACCCTTTGTGGTATCACGTAAAAGTAGATGGTTCCCTTAAAGAAGAACCAAATCAAGAGGCAATCAATATTGCCAGGAAAAACAAGGTTAAAATACTGCCTTTAATCAATGTGGTACCAAGTCAGGATACCGTTTTACGCAATCAGGCAGCCCGGGATAATGCCATCGCCAACATCGTGAGGGTTGTGAAACAAAATAACTATGATGGTGTAAATGTCGATTTTGAATTTGTTCCAACAACCGGCCAACAAGATTTCCGGGTTGATCGTAAAGAAATGACTGAATTTATGAAGCTGCTAAACCGGCAGCTGAAGAAAATGGGTAAAGAAACCCATATGTGTGTTCTTCCGCACGTAGGAGTGTCGCCGGAAATGTCCGGAGTGTACGACTATGGTGGCCTGGCGCCTTACGTCGATAAAGTTACTATTATGTGTTATGATCACAGCCAAGCGGGAAGCCCGCCAGGGCCGCTGGCGCCTTTTAGCTGGGTGGAACAAAATATTATAACAGCCACCAAGCAGGGCTTTAAACCTTCACAGATATGCCTTGGCGTAGCAACCTATGGCTATGACTGGCCATCGGGAAAAACAGGCGGGTTTTCAGCACCGACCAAGGAGATCATGCAGCGAGCCTATATGAAGGGTTATAATATTAGATGGAGCAACAGCTATAATGAACCTTATTATTCCTATACAGGTGAAAATGGCGAGAAAAGAGAAGTATGGTTTGAAAACGCATCTACCTTGCAAACAAAAATAGACCTGGTTAAAAAGTATAAGCTTGCAGGAATCTGTATCTGGAGATTAGGCTTCGAAGAACCAAAATTCTGGAATATAGTCGTCAAAAACTGGGGTACAAAGTGAGATTTAAAAAAGAGGAAGGAGGGATAAATTCCGCCTTCCTCTTTTAACTACCATACCTTGGTAACCACATACTTTGTTTTGCCGGCCTTTTGTTGCCTTTAAACTTATTTCTTGCCTTGCCTTGGTTTCATGCCGGCAATTTCCCTGACAATGTCCTTCTTGGACTCAATGTCGTACTGGCTGGTGATAGCGATTTGCTCCATAATTGGAGAGCCGCCGCCGTGGTAAGCGCCGTAAAGCATTGATCCCGCGGATGCTGAAAGACCGAAATCGATGAAATTCAGCCAGAATTTGATTTGCTCCTCAACAGGGATCTTTGGATTTCTGTTGAGGTATTTTTCCAGCAGGGCTTTGGTTTCCGGGTTGGCCAGGTCCTTTTCAAATGGGAAGGTCGCGGGCAAACCACCTGCGATATTGCACAATATCTCTTGCTCGTGGAATACCGCCTCGCCGGTCAAACACCTGCCAACATTGGCGTAGATGGAGTGGGGGATGTAGCTGCCGGGACCATACGGCACATTGCCCACGCCCGGCATGTAAACCTCGGGCTTGGCCAGGTCGGATGCAGTGTAACCGGCCGCGTAGCCGAGCTCACCTGTCATGATCAGTTTGGACAGCATTTCGCGTACATGGGGCGTTTTCTCTATGCCGTTAATTTCAGCAGCCAGGGCGGCTAAACCGATCACATAATCAAGCATCGCGGGTTTGCAGCCGGAATAAGAATGGCGGTGGAACAGCGCAAACAGCAGTGCGGCTATGCCGCCGTGCACGGTTTCCCCACACAGGAACACGCGCTCCCAGGGGACAAAGCAGTCATCAAAAATCACATAAGAATCCGTATAGCCGACTTCAATTCCCTTCTGATAATGTTCGCGCTTGCGGGTGTTATGAATATGGACAACCTGCTTGACGCCTTCATAGTCCGATGGGACCGCAAAACACACCGCATAGGCTTCTTCGCCCTTTTTAAGGGCCCGGTTCGGTACCACCAGGATTTCATCAGAGATTGATGCTTCAGAGATATGGACCTTGGAGCCGCGGACAATAATGCCGTCACTGCGTTCCTCCACCACGTGCACATACATATCAGGGTCGGCCTGTTCGGCCGGCCGCTTTAAACGCTCGCCCTTGACGTCGGTCTGCGCGCAGCTGGCAACGAGGTCTTCAGTTTGAAAGCGCTCCAGCCATTTCAACCAGTTGTCATAGTAGGCGGTTTTGGCCTTGGGGGACTTCTGCGCTTCGAAAGATACGGCGTTGATTGCATTGGCCGCGTCAACACCCATGCAACGCTGGATGCATTGCCCCACCTTGTTGCACAAAAACCTTGTCATGTCCTGCTTTTTATGCAGGTCCTCCTTGTTCTGGTGAATGTGGTTGAAACGGTTGATAGTTTGCCCGGTAAGGTGGGACGTGGCAGTGCAAAGATCTTTGCTTTCCGGGTCCCATGCCGCGTCAAAGGTCAAAGCCATAACGTTAATGGCTGGTTGTTGACGCTCGTCCAGCCTGTCAATTTTCTCACCATTGCAGTAGAGGTTACGGTTCATTTTACCTAACCTCTCAATGTACTGCTCCCTTGTTCTCATGATTATAACTCCTTTCTTTATAAAGCACTTTATCCTGCGCGTTATTTCACCGAGTAGCCGGGACATGCGGGCTAGGAAGAGAATTAGCTTTCTTCTTTTATGAATAGTGAATTATAGCAAGATCCATGCCAACTAATATATCTCATAAGCAACAAAACCTGTGAGACATCTGAAAAGCGTTTATTTGGCTGAAGCAAATTGTTTAGACAAAAAAAATGATCAAAAAAAGATTAACATGGTTGTTAAAAATGTGAACATAGGTGAACATGGCAAATCTTAACCAGGCGAATTTTAAATATAACGTGTCAGTCTATTTTAAACGGGAAATAAATAATATTACAAGCATGTTATCACATTATTGCGGGCATTGAAATCTTTGGGGTCAACTATTATTGGGAGTGATACGCTTGATTGACGCAATGGATTATTTGCATAAACTTAATATTAGTCCTGCCGGTGTAAAAAGGGCCGCGGTCAACCTGTTGATGATCAGCATTGGCGCATTTATAGCGGCAATAAGCATCAACGCCCTGGTTATTCCTTACCACCTGATTACAGGCGGGGTATCCGGTTTGGCGATTATACTTAAATATGTTATCAATACGCCTGTGTATATAATGATATTAGTGCTTAATGTCCCTATTTTCTGGTGGGGATACCGGGAAATTAACAAGCGATTTTTATTTTACAGTCTGGCCGGAACCATTCTCCTAAGCGCCATGCTTCCCATTACCCGCAACTTGATTACCGTACCTAAATTGGATATGGTGCTGGTCGCTATATTTGGCGGCGTTTTAAATGGAATAGGGTTTGGTCTCATTTTCAAATTTCAAGGCAGTACCGGGGGAACCGACATAATAGCAGTAGTAATGAGGAAGAAAAAAAACCTCGGGCTTGGCGAGGTCGCTTTCTATTCAAACCTAATAATAATCGTAATATCCTTATTGTTTTTTCCCGTTGAAACCGGCTTGTATACAATAATATCCATTTTTGTGGCCGGTAAGGTTGTGGACTCGGTTATTACAGGATTAAACACCAACAAATCCGTTATCATTATATCGGAGCAAACCACGCACATAGCCGACCGGATTATTAATGAGATGCACCGCGGTGTGACTTTCTTTTCAGGACACGGCGCTTATTTAAAAAAGCAGAAATCCGTCTTAAATTGCGTTATTAACCGCTTTGAACTGGCCCGCCTTAAGGAAATCGTGTTGAACATTGATCCAAATGCGTTTATGTATATCTCTGATGCCAGCGAAGTATTAGGCAAAGGCTTTACTGGCCAGAACAAATAAGATATTTATAAAAGCATCTCCAGCACTATTTAACAAGCTAAACTATTGTCTCCGTTTACTAAGGGGTTATAGCTTTAACAACCTCTGGAGATTCCCTCCCAGAATTAATTCTTTTTCATAGTCGCTGATTTCAAGTTCATAAACCTTTCGCAGGTTCTTTCCAAGGTTGTCTTTACCAAAGGCGTGTCAGAGGAATGGGCATGACCGTCAATAATCATTCCATTGCCTCTGCTCATTTATTAGTTATAAGATCTTTTCAGCCAGATCTTTCAGCTGATCTGACAAGTCAGCCAGTTTTCGGCCACTGGCGGCAATTTGTTCCGTCTGGGCCGCCTGTTCCTCGCTGATGGCAGCAAAATCATTTACAGATGAAATTATATTTTCAATATCTTCTCTGATCATTTTTAAGGTATTTGTAATTTCAGCCGCGGATACCTTACTGTTCTGTGCCAGTTTTCTTATCTCCTCAGCTACCACCATAAACCCCCGGCCGTGTTCGCCAGCTCTTGCCGCTTCTATGGCAGCGTTAAGTCCCAGCAGGTTTGTTGTTTCTGCAACATTTTTGATGTACTGAAGGATTTCATCGGTTTTTCGGATGCGCTCCTGAGCACTTTTAACTACCAAGCTGATTTCCTGGCTGTTGCTTGCCAATGCCTGGGATGCGCCGGCCAATTCCCCGGTGGAATCGGCCAGTTCCCCGGCAAAGGTCTGTAATGAATCATACATTTGCTTAAGATTTTGCTCATTTTCTTGGGATACGGCAAAAAGTATTGTACCCAATGTGTTTCCGGTGTGCTCGTTGATTACCGGTATGGCATAAGAAATTATGGGGAAACCATAGACTTCCTTTGGTATCTTATTCACCTGTTTTTCCCCGGTTTTCATCGCAGTAGCCGAAGGACCGTCCTTTGAAAGCGCGCTATCTCCTTTAATAGTAAGCCTAAAAGTTTTGGCCGGAATAATTGCTACAAACTTTTCTTTGTCAGTCAGACCCATGGCTACGTCAGCTGAAAAAAGTGAAGGCAACAGCGGGAAAACATTTTTTATAGATTCAAAGTACACTTCGTCGCTGATAGACATTAAATTTCACCTTTCTACGAAAAATCTATGAATGATTTATTGCATCACTCCAATTTAACAATTTTCTACATTTAAGAAAAATTTCCTTCATCTTATTAAAGTTTTCCTTTTATTCTTTATGGCAAAAGCCTAGAATTTATCCCCTTACCAGGGCTCGCACAGTTGCAGCAGTATCTTTCGTTAAAAAAGAACCGTGGCAGCCGTACATATGGAAAAAAAGAGCACCACTAAAGTGGCACTCCTGATGTAAAAGGTTTATTTGCATTAGTTATTTAAAAAATACAATTTATTACCTGTTAACGCATATTCCGTATCCCATGCCACCACCGGCACCGTTTCTCATTCCGGCACCTATGCCGGCCCATTGTCCCCTGTTCATTCCTCTTCCCATGCCAATCCCCTGTCCAAAGCCTGCGCCATATTTTCCGCCGATGCCGGCATTGCCGGTTCCATCACAGGCAGCCTGGTTGTTTTTAATGTTATTATATATTTGGTCTGCCTGCTCCTGTGTAAGACTGCCGTCCGCCACGCGCTGGTCTAAAACCGCCTTCTTTTGCTCCAGCATCTGGGCTTTGAACTCGTCCAGTTTTCCAGCTTCACTGGCAATGGTGCCAAAGGTTTTTCCTGTAGAACGTTCAGCATAAAGTTCCTCAACTGTTTTTCCTGTCAGGCCGGATACTATTTCCGCAGGCGTCTTGACCGTTGCCGCATAAGCGGCCCCCGCCGCGCCCATCACCCCTACTGTTGCCATTACTGCAATAAGCTTCTTGAGGTTTTTCATTAAAATTTCACTCCTTTTTTGATTTGGTTGAGCTTATGTTTTTATTTTAAGGAGCAATTGTGATAAAAGTTTGATAGAAACCTGAAAGAATAATGAAAGCTATAAATATTATTTTTTCAGTTCAAACCAGAAGGTCGTGCCAACATCCTTTTTACTTTCCACACCATAAACAGCCTGGTGGGCTTCAAGCACGCTTTTGACAATAGCCAGTCCCAACCCTGTCCCCATTGCTCTTTTTCCCCTTGCTTTATCCGACTTGTAGAACCTGTCCCAAATTTGGGGAAGGTCCTCCTCCGGTATGCCGCTGCCTGTGTCCGATACCTCAATCCGGACGTAGTTCGGGCTATCTATCATCTTGACTGTGATTGTCCCGCCTTCGGGTGTATGATTGAATCCATTATTAATCAGGTTAAAAAGCACCTGCCCGATTCTTGCTTCATCGGCCTCAACCTGCGCAGCACCGGCACCTTGCCGTACAATTTGCACACCTGTGTTAGCACTTAATAAGTGAAAGCGTTTCACAACGTTATCGATAGTTTCCTTTATCGGAAAACGGCTTATATTGAGTTCAAAATAGCCCGCCTGCAACTGGGAAAGGTTCAAAATATCGTCCACAATTCTACTGAGGCGTTCTGTTTCTTCAATAATAATGGCAATGTGTTTTTCCCTTTTTTCCGGCGAATTCCCGGTTACATCCCGTATGGTTTCTGCATACCCTTTGATCAGGCTTAACGGAGTGCGGAGTTCGTGAGATACATTGGCTATCAAGTCTTTCCTGAGTTGTTCAATTTTAGAGAGCCGTTGTCCCAAATAATTTATTGTTTCTGCTAGCTTACCGATCTCATCCTGTTTTTTTGATTTTATCCTGGCTGAAAAGTCTCCCGAAGCCAGTGTTTCAGAAACCTGCTTGATTTCAAGAATGGGTCGGGTAAAACTACGGGAGATGAGGTAGGAAATCAACAGGGCAGCTGCCAGGAGGATAATAGTTATATAAAAAAGCTGCCATTTTAGTATCGAGGCCGTATCCTCAACCGGCGCCAAAGGCATGTTGATGATCAGCACGCCTGATATTTCCCCCGGGATTTTAACCGGTAGGCCAATCAACATGAATTTGTTACCGAAACGGGGGTGGGTTAAGGGAATTGCAACCTGCTTGCCAACCAGGGCCTCATGAAAAGCCTCGGCCCTGGCCCTGTTATTCATCATCGGCAAATGCCCGCTTGACCCTACAGGGCCTGCTGTATAGATATTCTTCCCGCCTGAATTCAGCAATTCCACACTAAGGTTGTTATTAAAGGCAAAGGCATTAAGCCTGTCTTCAAATTCAGATTTGTTTCCATTACTAAGCAATCCAATGATGGACATACTTTCTTTTTTTATTTCAGATATGCGCATCCGGGTATAAAAGTTTTCAAGGAAAACAATCTGGAAAAACCAAAGCAGCAACAATACAATTAAAACAAGCACCATCATGCCGGCCCAGAGCTTAAGCGCTATACTTTTCATTTCTTGCCTCTTGTATCAAATTTATAGCCTATACCCCAAACAGTTACTATAAACTTTCTATAATCAGCCAGGCTTTCCCTCAGCATTTTCACATGAGTATCCACGGTTCTATTATCACCTGTGAAATCATAACCCCATACAGAATTAAGCAGCTGTTCCCTGGAAAACACCATGTTCGGGTTTTGAGTAAAGAAGCTCAACAATTCATACTCTTTTGGCGTAAGGTTCACTGGATTACCGTCAACATATACATTTCTTGAATTATATTCTATAACAAGACCTTCAAAACTGATACTGTCCTTGTTTTGATTGCTTTCACCCGCCGTTGAGCTTCTGCGTATTATCGCTTTCATGCGGGCCAGCAGTTCCTTGGGGCTAAAGGGCTTAACAATGTAATCGTCCACACCCAGTTCAAAGCCAAACAGCTTGTCATACTCCTCCCCCCTGGCAGTCAGCATGATTACAGGAACCTGGGAGGTCTTTCTAATTTCCTTGCAAACGCTCCAGCCATCCATCCTGGGCATCATTACATCAAGAATAACCAGTGCATATTCATGCTGTTTAAAAAACCTTAAAGCTTCAATTCCGTCTGAAGCTTCATCTATGGCGTATCCCTCCAAACTGCTATATTCTCTGATTATTTCCCTGATCCGTTCTTCGTCATCTACAATAAGAATTCTTATTCCTTTATTGCTGTCCTTACTATCACTAAGCCCCCGGTCAACGGCTGTTTTATTTGTCAAACTCAATCAAAACACCCCTGTTTTAAGTATGGATCCTCACTTCTTCCTCAAATCAGCAATCAAAATTTATACTTAATTTTCCTCCCCCGCCAGCTGACCAGCTTGCTACGAGAGATGTTTAAAAGCTTGTTCTAAATCATTAATCAGGTCCTCTACATCTTCAATACCTACGGAGATTCTAACTAAGCCGTCAGGAATTCCCATTGCCTTACGCTCTTCCGCTGTACATTCCACATGGCTTGTTGTTCTGGCAGGCCCATATGTTGTTTCTACAGCACCAAGGTTGGCTGCCCGGTGGGCATATTTTAATTTAGGCAGTAAAATTCCAACAGCATCCATTCCACCTTTTAAGGCAAAGCTGAGCATCCCGCCAAATCCACGCATTTGTTTCTTTGCCACATCGTGATTTACGTGATTTTCTAAGCCTGGATAATAAACTGCCGCAACAGCATCTTTTGTTTGAAGGTATTTTGCTATTGCCATTGCGCTTTGTTGTTGGCGCTCAACTCTAAGTTTTAACGTTTTCATCCCCCTCAGTAACAGATACGCCGCCCAGGGATCCAGGGATGCTCCATTGATTTCCCTGTAGTGATAAACCTTTTCCACTAATTCCCTGCTTCCGCATGCCACACCACCTAATGCATCAGCATGTCCACCTAAAAATTTAGTTGCACTGTGCAGCACTAAATCAGCACCTAACTGCAAAGGATTTTGATTTATAGGAGTGGCAAAGGTATTATCTACAACTACTAAAGCACCGGCAGCTTTTCCTGCCCCGGCCACACGTTCAATATCTGTTATTTTTACTGTAGGGTTGGTTGGTGTTTCAAGATATACAACTTTACAACCTTTTTTAATTTCTGCCTCAATCGCTTCATGGTCCCCTGTGGGACAAAGTGTAACCTCAATGTTCATAGCCGGCAAAAATTCTAAAAAGATTTTATTGGTTCCGCCATAGGTATCCTTTATGGATACAACTCTGTCTCCAGGCCTCAAAAATGTATATAATGTGTTGCTGATAGCAGCCATTCCGCTGGAAAAACTCGTTGCTGCTTCTGCCCCTTCTAAAGCACAAACTTTATCTTCAAATGCCTGAACTGTTGGATTTGTATTACGTCCGTAAATGTGGCCGGGTTTTTTCCCAACAGCTACATCATACCATTCATCCATATCGTCATAGGTATAAGCAACACTGACTACCACAGGCACCTGTGTAGCTCTATGGACCCGTTGTTCTTCTTCACCTGCCCAGACAACTTTTGTTCCCATTCCTGCTTCTAAAGAATTGTGATGTGGCATTGTTTCTCCTTCTCTCATGTTTTTTCTCCCCAAGTCAACCAAAAAAACTAAGCTATTCTTGTTGCCTCAAAATCCTTAATCACTTGTCCGTCTCTGACCAGGGCAAGTGGAAAACTGTTAGAATTATGAACTGCGGCAACGTTGGCTTTATTATCTACAACCAAAATACCTCCATTTGCATTGATTGATTTTAACCGGTTTATTGTAGCCTTAGCCGCATCATGGACGGAGACTCCTTGAGAAATCAAATTTACCGCCCACGCGGCTCCCTGTAATCTTATAAACGCTTCTCCCAAACCTGTACAAACAGCTGCCCCATAAGGTGAAGCGTAAATTCCTCCGCCAATAACAGGGGTATCCCCGACCCGGCCTGGGAGTTTAAGAAATGAGCCGCCCGTGCTGGAAGCTGCTGCAGGGTTACCGTCACATACCGCAATACACCCTACAGTATCACATGACTTGGGTAATCCCGTAAATGGGCTAAAACTTTTTATTTCACCGGCTATAGCTTTTTCCCAGAATTGTTTTTGCTCTTTTGTAACCGGGTCAAAGGGTAAAAAGCCTTTTTGAGCAGCAAAACGGTTGGCACCATTCCCTACCAGTAAAACATGGGACGTTTCTTCCATTACTTTTCTGGCAACGCAGACGGGATTTCTTACACCTTTAATTCCAGCAACGGCCCCACACCGGTAGCTTAATCCATCCATAATTGCCGCGTCCATTTCCACTTCTCCGTCCAGGTTAAGCACTGAACCAAACCCTGCATTAAACAAAGGATCATCTTCCAGTACCATGATGGTCTTCTCGACTGCATCTATCAAACCCTTCTCGAGTTCCGCATACCCGGTAATGGCAGCTTGCTGCAGGGAATCAAGATATAGAGGATCGCAACTGGTTTCCACACTTCCATGCACTATGATCACATTCATCTTACATTTCCCCTAAAACCGTTTTAATTTTTTCAAGGGCCCAATCTAATTCTTTCTTGGTAATAATTAATGGTGGTGCAAAGCGTATTGTTTGTTCGTGGGTTTCTTTACATAAAATCCCCAACGGCATTAACTTTTCGCAAAACGGCCGGGCAGTCCCAAATTCCGGTTTTATCTCCACCCCAATTAATAAACCTTTACCACGTACCTCTTTAACGTAGGGACTATCTAATTTTTTTAATTCTTCCAAAAAGTAGTTTCCCAATTCTTTCGCTTTCTGCGGCAGGTTCTCTTCCAGCAATACTTCGATGGATGCAATCCCAACTGCCGCTGCCAGAGGATTTCCACCAAACGTCGAACCATGGTCACCTGGATTGAAAACATCCATTATCTCCTTATCTGCTAAAACAGCCGAAACAGGGTATACCCCTCCCCCGAGGGCTTTCCCTAATATTAAAATATCCGGAACTATACTCTCATGTTGAAAGGCAAACATTTCACCGGTTCTACCCAGACCGGTTTGGATTTCATCTAACATTAGTAATATGTTATGTCTGCTGGTAACCTCCCTAATTTCCTTTAGATAACCGCCAGGGGGTACTATCACACCGCCCTCACCTTGTATTGGCTCCACTAGAAAGCCTATAGTATTAGGGGTAATTGCTTCCTCCAAGGCCCTGGTGTCTCCAAAAGGAATAGCCCTAAAACCAGGGGTATATGGTCCGAAACCGAATCTATACTGGTCTTCCGTTGAAAAACTAATAATTGTCACTGTCCGACCATGAAAGTTGTTATAACAAACAATAATCTCACCCATATTTTCAGGAATATTTTTTTTAAGGTAACCCCACTTTCTTGCAACCTTAATGGCCGTTTCAACTGCCTCAGAACCTGTATTCATGGGTAATGCTTTTTCAAAACCTGCTACCTGGCATATTAACTTTAAGAATAGTGCTAATTTATCGTTATAAAACGCTCTGGAAGTAAGTGTTAATTGCCTGGCTAAAGTCCTCTTTGTTTCAGCGCAGCCCGATAAATGCGGCCTTGTTGTTAAACAACTGCGTGACATGGGAGTTGACACTCCGGTAATTGGCGGTGACGGATATGATACTCCTGATTTGGTGAAATTAGGTGGGGTTCCTCAGACTAACAATACTTACTTTACCACTCACGTTTCATTAGGTAATACAGATGGCAGCGTAACGAAATTTGTTGATGCTTATAAAAGTAAATATAATAAAGAACCGGAAAACGCTTTTGCAGCTCTGGCATATGACACCATGTATTTAATTGCTGATGCTATTAAACGCGCCGGCAGCGATGACCCAACAGCTATTCGGGATGCTTTGCTGAAGACAGATGGGTTTAAGGGAGTCACAGGTACTATTTCTTATAAAGACGGCAGTCGGGTTCCGCTTAAGAGCGTTACAATAATGAAAGTGATAATGGTAAGTTTGAGTTTGTTAAAGAAGTTCTTCCAAACTAGCTGGTTAGAGCAGGAGGGTAAATATGGGTTACATTGGTACAAACATGACCGGTAATCAATACATGAACAATAACATTGATAAAGTAATCATAGGGATTGGATCTTTTGAAAATCACGGTTATCATATGCCTTTCGGTACAGATGCTCTAATTTCCAATAAGTTGGCGGAAAAGGTCGCCGAACAGGTCGAAGGCCTAATGGTTCTTCCGCCAATCAATTATGGATTTAGTTCACATTATAATGGTTTTCCCTTTGTGGTAAGCCTTAGTGTTGAAACCATTACCACTGTAATCAAAGAGATCCTGCTTGAAGTAATTCGCAATGGCATTACTAAAATAATCATCCTTAATGCCACGATGGTAACATAGCAGTACCTGAATTTTTTCACATAAGTTCATAACAAATTTCATGTCATGTTCAATTAAAAAAATAGTTAGATCGAATTTATCCCTTAGGTACCTTATCAGACCCATTAATTCTGTTGATTCACTCGGATTCATGCCTGCCGCCGGCTCATCAAGCAGCAGAATCTTTGGTCTTACTGCCAGTGCCCGGGCAATTTCCAGTTTCCTCTGTTGACCGTATGGGAGGTTTCGTGCCTTCATGTCTTTGGCGTGAATTAACCCCATTGTTTCAAGAAGTTCAAGGGACTGGTCCACAAGATGCTTCTCTTCTCTAAGAAATGAAGGTGAGCTAAGCAAAACGGACATAAAGTTATATTTCTTTTTAATTTGCGCTGCGATTAAAACATTTTCAAGAACAGTTAAGTTCTTAAACAACCTTATATTTTGAAATGTCCTGCATATCCCTAAATGAGCTATTTGATCCGCCCTTATCCCTGTGATATTTTTTCCTTCAAAATAAATATTTCCCGACGTGCTTTTAACCATTGAAGTTAAAAGATTGAAGGTTGTGGTTTTACCGGCCCCGTTCGGACCGATAAGCCCTCTTATTTCACCCGGACTAATTTTAACTGAATAGTTTGAAACAGCTTTTAAACCTTTATACTGTTTTGTTAACTCAATTGCTTCCAACAATACGTTCACTTCTTAACCTCCAATTAAATCGCTTTCATAATACGATTTCTACTGGCTTCAATTTGGGCTATCACTACTTTTCTGGCGTTATCACCATCTCGACTTTGAATACATTGAACTAATTCTTGATGCTCTCTATACATATCGGACGGGTCACCTGTGATTAAATCGGAATAAAGAACCCTTTGCAGTTGATTAAGCACAATAGATAAAAATTTGCATAAATACTGATTTCCCGACCCCTTAGCTATAGTCATATGAAAATCATAATTGATACGCATAAACGCATATGTATTTTCTTGATTGTCCTGACATTCCCGGGAAAGTTTTATTAAATTATTTAACCATTCAGATGATATATTTTTAGCAGCCATTTCAGCTGCTGAACCCTCCAGAATTATCCTCATCTGAAACAGGTCTAACAGGTCTTTTACATCCACCCTGTTGACTAAAAAGCCCTTTTGGGGCAACAATTCAACGAGTCCTTCATGTTTTAATGCATTTAAACTGTCTCTAACAGGAGTCTTGCTGACATTAAATCGTTCTGCCATTTCACCAACGGTAATAATGTCACCTGGTAACAGCTTGTTGTAAATTATCAGATCTTTTAATTGTTGATATACATCATGTGTTAAAGATTTTTTTTTATTTTTCATTGTTTTCGATCTCCATAATTCAATCTCTCAGGATGGATTTTAATATTTATCTTTTATTTATTTTTCACCCCCACCACCATAACTAAAAACTATTAGTGATTTGCTGCAACACACCTGTGCGTTTTTTGGAGCCTGATACAAATGGTTCCTGATTAAAAAGGTATTTGTCTGAATATTTAAAATAATTTGCCTTGGCCCTGCTCCTTGGCCCTGCTTAATGTTTTGCTTGCCTAAATGAAAAATACTAATGATATTTCAGAGATATATCACTGGGGGGCACAAAAACACATATAAAATTTTTTACCTATAAACATAGCACATCAATACTTATTTAGCTTACGTATTAGCTGCACAAATCTCACAAAAAATAAAAGCCTTTCCCGGAAATAACATCATTCATACCGAAAAAGGCTCCTTCGCCATACAAGTTGCAACATTGCATAGTTAATAATTGCTATGTAATATTTTTTACAAGTTAGCACAAAAATGGGCTACTGTCAATAATTTTTTTTATTCGAACTGTGAGCACGGCGTTATGTACTCTAGCCGACCAAATTCAATTTAGGCTGTTATGGCTGTCTCTTGTCTTCGCCTGAATGAGGTCTTGAATTTCATTTTCCATGGGTTTCTTCTCCTCTGTTTTGGTTTCCTCCCGTTTGCTAATTATAGCTTACAGGAGTATCTCGTGATTGTCTGACCCCGCTTTGTGAGGACAAATGTCCTCAATTCAAATAATACTTTTCTCCCCATGAGCAAGACCAATCTTTACTTAATACCAACAGGAATATTCGTAGCACCATGTAAACACTGTTTATATATATAAATACTGTTGACAATAATTAATTTTGTTTGCTATCATCCAAATATATAAACTATTTAGTTAATTCTTTCAAAAGAAAGGAGCATGCTGCATGAGTTTCCCAGACCGTAACAATCCCTACAATTTTGATGTATTTCTGGCCCAAAGAGATAATTTTGATTTTTACCGGGACGACCCTTTTCTTCAGAGGATTGTTCAAAACTATGTTGGCGATGAATGGGAACAGCTGCACGAAAAACTATTGGCCTTTTCTCCCAAGGTATCTTTCAGGTGGAGGGACATGGCCGATGGTATAGCGCGGCCCGAAGTCCACCCCCACATGCTGCATTATGACGCCCACAATCACCGGATCGACCGCATCGTTCGCCCTCTGGAAACATCGGTGTTGGAAAAAGAAATTTTCTCCGAAGGGTTGTTCTCCAGCCGGACAACTCCCTGGGAAAGTTTTGTCAAGCGGCTCTTGATTCATCAAATTGGCGAATTTGGCGTCACGTGCCCCCTGGCCTGTACCGAGGGGCTGATAGCCCTGGTCGAGCATTACCCGAACCACGGCATCCCTGAACTGGACAGGATCCTCCGGCATTGCAAAGAAGGAATTAACGGTGATTTCGGCATCGGGGCGCAGTTCATGTCCGAGATACAGGGCGGCTCCGACATCCCGTCCAACTTGCTGGAAGCCGTGCCTGACGGAAAAAATTACAGGCTTTACGGGAATAAATTTTTCTGTTCCGCCATGCATGCCGATTATGCCGTGGTGACAGCCAAGGTAACCGGCAGTGAAAAAGTCGGCACATTCGTAGTGCCGGCCTGGCTGCCCGGCGACAAGGAAAAAGAGCGGCGGAACGGGTATACGATCAACCGGCTCAAGTGGAAAATGGGCACTTGCGAATTGCCCACGGCGGAAGTCGACTATGACGGGGCAGTCGCTTATGCCGTCGGCCCCACCGATAAAGGGGTGGCCAATGCCGTCGGCATCGTGCTGACCCTGTCACGCATAGCCGTGGGCATTTCCAGCGGGGCGGCGATGCTGCGCGCCGCCAGGGAAGCCCGGCTGTACAGTGACTTCCGCGACGTTTTCGGCGGCAAAATCAGTCAATTCCCCCTAGCGGCACGCCAGGTCAAAGCATTGGAAGATACTTCCCAAAGAACAATTGCAGGCGCATTTAAACTTTATGACACTTATATCAAACTGGGCCGCAAACTTGTCCCCGGGCTTAAATCGGATGAGCCGTTGGAGATATTAAAGCAGCGCTTCATCCTGAGGGAACTTATTTTAATGCAGAAAATAACCACCGCTTACGAAGCTGTTGACGTGATACGCACGGCTTTAAGTATTTTTGGCGGGCACGGGGTGATGGAGGAATTTTCATCTCTGCCCCGGCTGTTCAGGGACGCCATGGTTAACGAATTATGGGAAGGCCCGCGTAATGTGTTGCTCACCCAAATCTACCGTGATCTGCAACGGGCCGACCAATGGTTTGATCCAAATGAATTCGTTAGAAATACACTGAACGGAGTAGCGCAGGAAAAAGTTGAGCGGTTTTCTGCAGCACTTAAGAGCCTGTTGGCCAGGCCGGTGCTGGCCGGTGTAAATGCGGATTCCCTGGAAGCGGCGGGCGAGTGGGAAGAATTCTGCGATGATTTCTTCAAGACCTACCAGGCTCAAGCACTGGCGGAAGCAGGCGAAGATAATTAATAATAAATGATAAATTGGGGGTGTAAATATGATTAACATTGGCACGATGTTGAGTAATCGCGCTTATCTTTCACCCAACCTTGAGGCGTTTGTAGGAGAAAATTACAGGTATACCTTTGACCAGGCCAATGCAAGGGTCAACCAGTTGGCCTCATACTTATTGGAGCAAAATATCAAACACGGTAAACGACTGGCCATATTGTGCAAAAACAACCAGTATTTTGCCACCGCCTTGTTTGCAGCGGCCAAAGCGGGCGCTGTTGCAGTCCCGCTCAACTGGCGCCTGCAGGCCAGGGAGCTGGCCTATATAATCAATGATTGCGGTGCTTCCTTGATCTTGTATGATTCAGAATTTAGTCCGGTGGTTGATAAATTACGTTCCCACATACCGGCGTGCCTGTTCATAAGAGCCGGTGGCGCCGGCCCTGACCCGGAATTTGAAGATATTCTTGCCGGAAAATCAGCGGAGGAGCCCAAGGAGGTAATGTCCGGAGATGATGATACGGCCGTGATAATGTATACTTCCGGAACCACAGGCAAGCCCAAAGGTGCCATGCTGGCGCACAGCAACTTTTTCGCAGCCTCAATCGGCCTTTCCCATACTATTGACTGGCGCTACCGCGACCGTTTCCTCGCTGTGGCCCCCTTTTTCCACATTGGAGGACTCGCTCCACTGGTGACCAATATACACAAGGGATGTACAATTGTATTCATGCCCAACTTTGATCCCTTGTCTGCTTGGGAGGTAATTGTTAAAGAGAAGATCAACAACTTAATGTCGGTCCCACTGATGCTGCAGGCCATGCTTAGAGTTCCGGGTGTGGAAAAGTTGGATTTAGGCGCTTTACGAACTATCATCTGCGGAGGGTCCCCGGTGCCGGACAGTTTAATCAAAGCGTACCTGCAGATGGGCATTAAAGTTGAACAGGTTTACGGAATAACCGAGTATTCGGGCGCCGTCACATTCTGGACCCATGACATGCCGCCGGGAAAAAGCGTTTCTATGGGCAAGCCTGTTTTCCACGGTGACATAAAAATTATCAATCCTGAAAACGGCAAAGAGCTTCCTCCTGGAGATATTGGTGAAATCCTTTGCGGTGGACCGCAGGTTTTCAAAGGATATTGGAATAACCGGGAAGCCACCGGTAATGCTATAGTTGATGGTTGGTATCACTCAGGGGACCTTGGAAAGAAGGATGAGGACGGTTTCGTTTATGTAATTGACCGCTTAAAGGATATGATTATCAGCGGCGGGGAAAATATTTATTCCGCTGAACTGGAAGCAGTAATCAACACCCACCCGGCGGTTGCTGAAGCAGCAGTGGTGGGAGTTCCTGACAGTAAGTGGGGTGAGATTCCCAGGGCATATGTAGTTAAGAAACCCGGCCTGGAAGTATCTGAAGAGGATATTGTCGGGATCTGCAAGCAAAATCTGGCCAGTTATAAATGTGTTAAAGAGGTTAAATTTATTGATGCGCTTCCAAGAAATGCTGTAGGCAAAATATTAAAAAATGTGCTTAAACAACAGTCCAACTAATCATATGGAATTATACCGTGATTTTTCCTTTAGCCATGTTAACTATTAGCAGCACATGCTTGGCCCAGTAAAGTACTTAGTTAACATGGCTACCTTTTATAATGGACCCAAGAATTTTGACACAAAACAGGGGTCTTAAGACACAAATGTCTGTTCGCAAAAAATATCACCGGTGGAAAAAGCAAGCTCTTGAAGGTCTGCCGTAGCTTTTTACTGATGAACGAAAGAGCCTGGATGCCATAAGAACCGGTTATGAAAAACAAATACAGGACCTCTATGCGGGAGTTGGCCGGCTAACCACACAGCTCAACTGGTTGAAAAAAAACTCTCGGACTGCGTTTCCGGGAGGCCAGCAGGGAAGCCACGCTGTGCTTGGGCCTCCCGCCTAAACAGGCTAACACAGGCCGCACTCCATGTAAAGGACTTCACAAGCTACCTTGACGATGAGGTCCACCTTGATGGTCTCCAGCAGCTTTTTAACAGCATTATTTTTGGATACTTTTTGATAACCAAGCAGGAATTGGTATGGTTATATGTAATATAGCAAGTACAACGATGGAATGGTCACTATATCGTAGCTAATCCATTAAAGGAGGTTGAAACCATGTCACAATTTTATCCGCTCTTTATCGGCGGCAAGAAAGTTTCTGCCCGCTCGGGTGAAACGTTTGAAGTCATTAATCCTTCCAACGGTAAAGTATGCGCAACCGTTGCAAAGGCGGGCGTGGAAGATGTAAACGAAGCAATTCACGTCGCCGGGGAAACGTTTGAGTCCGGGGTTTGGTGCCGGGTGCCGCCGGGCGAGCGGGCCGATATGATGTTCAAAATCGCCGACAGGATTGCCAAGCGGGCGCAGGAACTCGCCAGTCTGGAAACGACCCAATCGGGCGGCACACTGCGCAGAACTATGGGCAGCGATGTTCTGCTGCTGGCCCAGCAGTTTACCGTCACCGGCCAAATTTTAAATAATTTTCCCATCCGGGAAGAATTGCCGAGCATTGGCTGGCCCGGGCCGTCGATAAATATAATTGAGCGCGAACCGGTGGGTGTCTGCGGCTTGATTACCCCCTGGAACTTCCCGATGCTCCTGGCCGGGTGGAAACTGGCTCCCGCCATCGCCATGGGCAATGCTGTCGTCATCAAACCGGCATCAAATACACCTCTTACAACCCTCCTGCTGGCGGAAATTTTTCAGGAATGCGGTTTACCCGACGGGGTCGTCAATGTAGTTGCAGGACCCGGCGCTCTGATTGGAGAAGCCATCGTCACCCATGCCGGTGTGGACAAGATTTCCTTTACCGGCTCCACAGCGGTAGGCCGCCGCATTATGCAGCTGGCGTCTCATACAGTTAAGCGCGTAACACTTGAACTGGGCGGCAAAAGCCCGGCCATTGTGCTGCGCGACGCCGACCCGGACCTCGTGTCCGAGGGGGCGTTGTTTGCAACATTCCTGCACAGCGGTCAAATTTGCGAGTCCGGAACCCGCTTGATTGTACCGCGGGAATTGCAGGACGACATTGTGGACCGTTTGGTCGCCAAGGCTTCCACCATTACCATCGGCAACGCCATGGAGCTTACCACGGGTATGGGACCGGTCGTATCCAAAACCCAGCAGGAGACTATTCTCAATTACATTCAGGCGGGCCTTGACGAAGGCGCCACCCTGGCGTGCGGCGGAAAGATACCCGATTTGCCGGAGGCACTGGCGGGCGGCTTTTACGTCCAGCCCACAATTTTTAAGAATGTTGACAATTCTATGAAAATTGCACAAGAAGAGATCTTTGGACCGGTTCTCTGTGTCATTCCCTACGATACGGAAGAAGAGGCCGTCCGCATTGCCAACGACACCATCTATGGCCTGGCGGCGGGTGTCTGGAGCAAGAATGTCTCCAAGGCGCAGAATATCGGGCGCAAACTACGGGCCGGTACAGTCTGGATCAATGATTGGCATATGCTGCGGCCGGACGCGCCGTTCGGCGGCTACAAACAATCAGGATTCGGCAGGGAATCCGGCTATCAAGTGCTGTTTGAATACTCCCAGACCAAACACCTGCACACCTCCATGGTGCCCGACGTCAACCAAAGAACCTGGTACCGGCTGCTGTTCGACAGCTGGGCCACGAAATAGCCGCTATGCAAGTGCTGGCACATGATTCGGTTGCAGCGCTGCTGGAGAAGGTCCGGCGGGACAGGAAAGGCAACCTGCTCATTTATATTGGAGAAGGGTGCTGTGACGGCACCGCCCCGTACTTGTATGAAAATTTTATCGTGGAACCCACGGCGGTTCAAGCCGGCGTTGCGCATGGTGTGCCGGTTTACACCTCGCAGCGGTTGGCCGCCTTACATGCCGGTGAGACCTGGCTGTTGTCTGTGATTTCATCTGTGAGTGACAGTTTTTCCATTGCAAGTGACTATGGTCTTCAGTTAGTGCTGTCACCCCAACAACCGGAACAGGAGGGATGATACTAATGCCAACACAAACATATTTTCGGTTTGATTTTCGCACCTCTGTATCAGCAGGACCCGGTGCCCGGGCGTTTTTGCCGGCGCATATGAAAGAGCTTGCCGCCCGGCGCTGGATGATAATAACGGATCAGGGCATTGTAAATGCCGGAATTATTGATCAACTGATGGAATTATTTGCCGGGCCTCATGATTTGAACATCGTCACTGTATTTGATGAAGTTCTGCAGGATGCAAGAATGTCTCTGGTAAATAAAGCAGCGGAAACCGGCCGCCGTTTGGCCGTGGAGGGGATCCTGGCCGTCGGCGGCGGCAGTGTTCTGGACACGGCCAAAGGAGTTAAAATGCTGCTTGCCTCCGGTCTGACGGACATCGCAGACACTGTGCCGGCCAATAACGGGTTATATGCCGGAGAATTGGCCAAGCGGCCGGGGATACCTCACATCGCCATCCCCACCACTGCCGGAACAGGTTCCGAAGTTTCAACGATTGCCGTCTTTTTCAATGAAAGAGACCACGTGAAGGCCAATTTGCTGCACCCATACATCAATGCTGATATCGCTATACTGGACCCCGAATTGACTGTGGGACTGCCGCCTAAAATTACCGCCTTCACGGGATTGGACGCCCTCACGCATGCCATCGAAGGTGTGGCGTGGCAATATCAAGGACAGATGTATGATGCTTTAGGACTGCAGGCAATTCGTTTGATTGAGCGGAACCTGGCGACGGCTGTTGCCAACGGTGCAGATGTTGACGCCCGGATGAACCTTTTGACCGCCAGCTGTATGGCAATCATGTCGTTCCCGGGACTGGGGGCCATCCCGGTGCACAACTGCGCCCACGCGCTGGGTGCGATGTACAACATTCCGCACGGGCTGGCCAACGCCGTGCTGCTGCCCATCGTAATGGAGGCGCTGCCGGAAATCTATCTGCCAAAGATCAGTGTATTGGCAGATGCATTCGGAATCAAGGAAAAAGCCTCACCGGAAGAGCTGCACCAAATGACTGTAGACAAAATTAGAGCGCTCCTTCGTGAGACGGGCCTGCCTGCAAACTTCCTCGAGTTCGGACCAAAACCCGAAGAGATGCAGCAAGCCATTATGAACGTGTTAACCGACCCGGCCGGTTTAGTCTTCAAGATACCGCTCGAACGTCTCATCAAAATACTGAGTAAGGCCTTGTTTGGCATGTAGAAATGACATGGGGACATTCCTACGCTGGTGACATTCCCCGAAGGGGTGTGTCACCTCTACCGCCATAGGTGTGTCCCCCTTTTTTTATATCACCGTTGAAGCCAAATTTCCAACCCCATTGGACTCTCCTGTTTGGCCTTCAAGTTTTAATTGGCGGTTTAACCACGAGGCTTAAAAACAGTACGTAATTGAATTACCGGCGCAGCGCCGCCAAATCCACCTTCGGCACCAACCCTTCCCGCACAGCCCGGCCGAGCAAGGTCTCTACCGCCTTATATCCAGTATCACCCAAGTTTTCGGTGAATTCGTTGACATACAAGTTGATATGCGCGTTCACCACCCCGGGGGACAACTCCTGGGCGTGGCCCAGCACGTACTCCAATGAAGCCCCGGGGTGGGCCCGGGCGTACTTGAGCGATGCCCGGATCCATCCGGCAATGGAGGGCAAATCCAGTGACCGGCGGGCGATGATTGCTCCCAGCGGAACAGGCAAGCCGGTTCCGGCCTCCCACCAGCCGCCCAGGTCCGCCAGTAGGGTCAGCCCGTATGCGGGATAGGTAAAACGCGCCTCGTGGATTACCAGCCCCGCATCAATTTTGCCATCGCGCACCGCCGGCATAATATCTTGAAACGGCATGATTACAATCTCGCCCACACCACCAGGCACATTTTGGGCTACCCACAACCGGAACAATAAATAGGCGGTGGACCGCTCACCAGGTACCGCCACCCGCCGCCCGGACAACATCGCCGGGCCCCCGGCGCCGGCGTCTCCCGCTGTGAGCACCAGCGGCCCGCACCCCCTGCCCAGCGCGCCGCCGCAGGGCAGCAGCGCGTATTCGGACAACACCCACGGCAGGGCCGCATACGAAATCTTGACCACATCCGGCCCGTTGGGGCCGGCCGCCAAACCGTTGGTTACATCGATATCCGCATAAGTTACCTCAAGCCGGGGCGCTCCCGGAACCAGCCCGTGCACCCAGGCGTGGAAAATGAACGTATCGTTGGGGCAGGGAGAAAAGGCAATTTTCATCTTAACACCTCCAATAATACCGGGCCGGCTGCTTCCAAAACTTCCAGGGCCTCTTCAACCCGCCAAGCGGCCCGGTCACGCGGCCCCACCAGGTTGGAAACAGCGCGGAGTTCCAGGACCGGCACCCCGCTGTCGCGCGCCGCCAGGGCCACACCGTATCCCTCCATCGCCTCGGCAGTGGCCCCGGGCACCCTTTCAGCCAGTCTCGCGGCGCTTTCAGCCGTACCCGTCACCGTCGATACGGTGAGCGCTGGGCCTGTTTTAACCGGCAGCCCGGCCGCCCGCATAGCCCCGGTCACAACATCCACCAATCGGGCATCAGGCTGGATACGGGTTGGGCCGAAACCCAGCTCATCCATACTGCAAAATCCTGCGGGGGTCTCCACTCCCAGGTCGGCGGCAATGATCTCGCTCGCCACCACCAGGGAACCCATCTCAGCTTGGCCGGGAAAGCCGCCGCCAATACCGGCACTTATGACCAAACCATAACCGGCGGCCGCCAACATTTTCGCCGTATGGACAGCGGCCGCTGCCGGGCCCACGCCCGCCGCCGCTACGTCAAACCTTTTATCGCCACGCAGCCCGCGCAGCACCGCTTCCTTCTCCGCCGGGACAGCAGTCACCACCAGAACACGCGCTCCCGGCTTCCATCTTGGAGTGATAATATCCTGTGTTTGATTAAAAACCTGGCTCATTTTTCTCCTTTTTTCTTAAGGTGTCAAGGGGACGGGGTTACTGCTGACACGCCTATAACTGATTATCCAACCGTTTTTTAATTTCCAGCAGAAAGTCCTCTGTATTGACCACTTTCTTTTCAGGCAGGTTGGACAGCAGCGCTAAATCTTTAGTCATTATGCCGGCCTCAATTGTCTTGATGGAGGCTGCCTCCAGCTTGTCCCCAAAACCAACCAGGTCTTCAAGGCCGTCTAGTTCGCCTCTCTTTTTCAGGGCTCCGGTCCAGGCAAACAGCGTTGCCATGGGGTTTGTAGAAGTTTCCTCGCCCTTTAAGTGCCTGTAATAATGCCTTGTGACCGTACCATGTGCTGCCTCAAATTCGTAGTACCCTTCCGGCGACATTAAAACCGACGTCATCATCGCCAAACTTCCAAATGCCGTAGCCACCAGGTCAGACATCACATCACCGTCATAATTCTTGCAGGCCCAGATCATACCGCCTTCTGAACGGACAACACGTGCCACCGCGTCATCTATCAGGGTGTAAAAATACTCGATCTTTTTCTCGGCGAATTTTTCCCGGTACTCTTTTTCATATATTTCATTAAAGATATCTTTAAATGTATGATCATATTTTTTAGATATAGTATCCTTGGCGGCAAACCATAAATCTTGGTTGGTATCAAGGGCATAGTTAAAGCACGACCGGGCGAAACTCACGATTGATCTATCGATATTATGCATGCCCAGAATTACACCCTTGTCCTTAAAGTTAAAAATTGTCTCACGGTGCTCATCACCGGCTTCAGGTTTGAATACCAGCTCCGCCTTGCCCGGCCCTTCCACCCGGTACTCCACATCCTTATAAACGTCACCATAGGCATGCCTGGCAATGGTGATTGGCTTTTTCCAGGTCCGGACAAAGGGTTTTATGCTGTCAACAATAATGGGGGCGCGGAACACGGTGCCGTCAAGGATGGCCCTGATAGTGCCGTTGGGGCTTTTCCACATTTGCTTCAGGTTGTATTCTTCAACTCTTTGCGCATTGGGGGTAATAGTAGCGCATTTTACGGCAACACCATACTTTTTTGTTGCCGCAGCGGCGTCTATAGTAACCCGGTCACCAGTATTGTCCCGGTTTTTCAAACCCAAATCGTAGTAAGCAGTCTTTAACTCAACGTAAGGCTCCAACAGAGTTTCCTTGATCATCTTCCAGATGATTCTTGTCATCTCGTCCCCGTCCATTTCAACCAAAGGGACATTCATTTGAATTTTAGACATACACTTCCTCCCTTACAAAAATCAAATTATATATTCTGCTGTAAACACGCTATCAGTTGGGAAACCGTTCTATCTCTTTCTTCTATTATTAATAAAGAACCAAATAATGCCGCAGATTATAGCAATAATAACGGCATAGCTGACCGGCCGGAAATACGGCTCCACGGATTGCCAGTTCTGGCCAAGTTTCAGCCCCAGGTAAGTTAGCGCAATATTCCACGGTATACAGCCAATCAGGGTAAAAATAAGGAATTTTACAAAATTCATCCGGGCAATTCCCGCCGGTAAAGAAATAAACGTCCGGATAACCGGCAAAATGCGCCCGAAGAATACTGCCCATTCACCATACTTGGAGAACCAGCGATCTGCTTGATCTAAGTGATGATGGTTAAACAGAACATACTTGCCGTATTTTTCGAGGAAAGGACGGCCTCCATTGGCACCTGCCCAAAAGGCCAGCACCGATCCGACCACATTGCCCAGAACGCCGGCCCAGACAACTCCCCAAAAATTTAGTATACCCTGGGCAGCCAAAAAGCCGCCGAAAAGCATAATCACTTCGCTGGGCAAAGGGATACAAGCACTTTCCAGGACCATACCGATAAAAACGCCCCAGTGACCAAACGTATTGATCAAGCTCGTAACAAAGGTATTAAGTACTTCAATTAATTGATGCAACTTTGGCACACCTCGATTTCTTCAGCTTTTAGCCAGTTTTAACATTATATTAACGGAATAATATTACCATACCTTTAAGCCGAAGGGTCGTATTAATTGTATTAACCGAGAAAAACCGAGCTTATTAATACGGGCATGGATTTAGTTATATTTTATCATATCTCGGCAGAAGACACCCACTTCTAATGTGGGTGATGAAAGCAGTTTGTTTGAATCAAAGCATGTTTTTCCGGATAATGCCGCCTGTAACGAAAAGCTACGGTCCATACCTCCTTTGCCAATTATGTTCAAAAGCTGCGTTTTACCGTTGAAACATCGCACTACTTCGTGCTAATTCCAGCCGCTATGTATACAATAACCATTAACCAGCATATTGGGCCAAGCATCCATCAAGGGCGCAATAGCATCAGGGTAAAAATGACGCCGGATATATTTTCTAAAGTACTAAAAACCCCCGATCAATAGAACGGGGGTTGTGCGGAGTTTTTTCATCTATCTTCTCCTGGTTCCAAGGGTGATAATAAACAAGCCCAGTATGGCCATGGAAAAGCCCGTGAGCATACACCCAAATCTTAAATTGTCAGGCACTTGCAATGATAAAACTCTTACCGTGAAAACCCCGGCAAACGCGGTTATGGTCCCGGTAACCCAACACAGCTTTCTCTTATTTTCCATGATTTAACCACTTTATCAATGATTATTTCAGGAGTCAGAAGTCAGGAGTCAGTATAAGAGAACGGTTTATCGTCTTATAGTATTTGGGAATTCCGACTGCTGAATTCCAAATTCCGGCTACTTTAATAATGGCACCAGACTAACGTATATGCCTGTAAGAACTGCCGAGGTAATAACACCGCTGATATTGGCTCCAATAGCATATGGCAATACCAGCGCCTGTACGTTTGACTCGGTAGCGGCTTTCTGGGCTACCTTAGCCGTGGTGGGAACGCAGGACACGCCGGCAATTCCGATGACCGGATTAAACTTGCCTTTGCTTATAAAGTACATGATATACCCCCCGGCAATGCCCCCAATTCCGGAAAGGAGCAGTGCCAATATACCAAGCACCAGTAATATCAATATTTTCGGATTAAGGATGGTATTTGCCTCGCACAGCACTCCAAGCAGTATACCCATAAAGAAAGTTGAACCGTACAGCAAGGGGCCTTCAATAAAGGAAACGTAATGCTTGATACCCGCTTCCTTGACCGTCACCCCCAGGAAAAACGACATAAAGAGAGGCGCGGCCACGGGAAACAGCAAGCTGAGAACAGTACAGGTAATAATGGAAAACGCGATTTTTTCACCGGCAGTAACCGTAGGTATTTTGGTCAAATCCATTTGGATGCCGCGCAAACGCTTGGGTATCAAAAATTTAATCAAATAAGGATATCCACCATAAGTTAAACTCAGGTACAAGTAAGCAACGATGGTTATAGGCACAAACAAGTCTTTGGCCAGCATCAGCGACGTATAAAGGACCATCGGGCCGTCGGCCCCCCCCACCATGGCAATGGAGGCTGCTTCATTGTAATTGAGTCCCATGGCCACGGCTATGGGAAAAGTGGCCACGGTACCCAGTTCGGCGCATATGGCAATTAACATGCTGCTGAACGGAGCAGCAAGAACATATCCTATTTCCGTCATCACGCCTATGCCCATGAAAATAAAGCATGCAATCAAACCGTTGCTAAAAGTGAACGTATATATCGGCTGCAAGAAGTCGATTTGCAATATATTCATCAACTGGGCAGGATCGGTGATCAGCGGGTCAATAAATATTGTGCCCATCCTGCCGCCGGATAAAAACAGCACCGCGGCGTTCACCGACGCCATACCAAAACCCATGGGAATCATAATCAAGGGCTCCAGCACGTTTTTAGCGCCAAGGTAAACCAGTAGGATTCCCAGCGCAATCAACGCCAACCTGGCTACAGTTATGGATGTGTCCGAGGCGAATAAGGTAGAAAGCCCCTGAAAAAGATTTAATATACTAATGTCAGGCATTATCTGCACCTCATTTATTTTGCTTGGGGCATGTTTGTGGCAAGTGGAGAATGTTTCCAGCCTTTCTGTTTGGCACTTGAATTATTGCGGAATTTGATAACCGTGAAAATTGATTTAATCATAGCAGCTACAACAAAAGAAATTACCATCCCTATAAGAAAAACGCTTCCCGCTACGTAACAGGCTTCCAAAATGTTCATTTTCCCACCTCCATTGAGTGTTGTATACAATATAATGTGTTATCAATACATAAAAGCAAATCTGATGCCAGTAATTCGTAGTATAAATTACCCATAAACAGCTTCTTTTTTTTAATCAATTAATTAAAATAGCCGGCAGGCTATGCATTAATGCATAAATAACACTTAACAATCCCTTGATTTCCGTGTAATTGTGCCATTGCAATTACGCATTGGTTATGCTAAAATGCATAACACCTGTTTAGCGCCGGGTTTAATAAAAGTAAAACAAAACAAGATAAGCTGTGCAAATTAGCACGGAAACCAGCATCATGGGAAAGGCTACCCTGGTAAAGCCCATAAAAGTTATGGCCACTCCCCTTTTCTCAGCCAATCCCGCCACCACGACATTGGCCGAAGCACCGATCAGGGTCCCGTTACCACCTAAACAAGCACCCAGCGAAAGTGCCCACCAAAGCGGGTTTAAGTCCGTAATACTGCCTAATTGCCCCAGTTCTTTGATCAAAGGAATCATTGTGGCAACAAAGGGGATATTGTCGATAAAAGCAGAGGCAATAGCTGACAGCCACAAAACCAGCAAACCGGTCGTCAACATTGCCCCCCCGGTTAATTCAAGGGATTTTCTGGCAACCGCCTCAATGGCCCCGACGCTGTCCAGGGCTCCAACCAGCACAAACAATCCCGCAAAGAAAAAGATAACGGGCCATTCCACCGCCGCCAATGCGTGCTCCGGTTCATGCCTGGTAATCAATAACAGCAAAACCGCACCTCCAAGGGCAATGGTTGATGACTCAAGGTGCAGGTACTGGTGGACAACAAAACCCAAAATAGTTATGCTGATAACAATCAAGCATTGTCTCAACAACACCGCATCATGGATTTCCTTTTTTTCATTCATAGACATTATTTTTTGCTTTAATTCATCCCTTGCCACGATATCTTTTCTGTACAACAAATACAGCCATAGCATATTTGTTAGAAACACAACAGCTATGACCGGCGCCAGGTTAATTAAAAAATCCATAAAACCTAGTCCGGTGGCGCTGCCTATCATTATATTGGGAGGATCACCGATCAGAGTCGCCGTGCCGCCGATATTGGAAGCAATAACTTCACCCATTAAAAATGGCAGCACGCTTACTTTTAGCTGCTCGGCTACAGCAAAGGTCACCGGCACAATCAACAGCACAGTGGTTACATTGTCCAGAAACGCCGATACAACTGCAGTGATTGTTGATAGATAAATCATAATTTTGACCGGATCACCTTTGGCAACTTTAGCCGCATAAATGGCAAGATAGCCAAAAACACCTGTTTGTCTGGTGATTCCTACTATCACCATCATGCCGATTAACAGCCCGATAGTGTTAAAATCAATAGAACTAAACGCCTTTTCCTGTGAAATGATGCCCGCCAGAATTACAATTAAGCCGCCCGCCAGGGCCAAAACGGTACGGTGGATTTTCTCAAACATAATCATTACATAAGTAACGATAAATACAGCTATGGTAAAGAAAAACTGTGTTTGCGAGGACATATTCTCACTCCCAATATGATTTTTACTGCATAATCCATTATTAAGCATTCCTGCCCGGACATATCATTACATTAACGTCAATTAAATATGTTATGTAAATTTGCATAGAATTATTTATTTTTTTTATTACATGGTATACTGTATTCAGGGGCATTCAATGCGCCTCTACCTCCCTTTAGCAACAGAACTAATCTGGCATTTCTCTTGCAAGACCTTTGCCAGACCATCAATTAATATGGTAAAGAAGGGTTACGCGTGCTGATAAAAGATATTATGACCCCTATAGAGCTCACATTATTACCTGAACAGCCGGTTGCAACAGCATGGCGGATGATCAGGGATTTAGGCGTGATGGGTTTGCCGGTAACGGACAGGAATGGTACCCTGGTCGGAATGGTGACCAGGGATTCCCTGATCGAGGGCGGGCCGGAATTATTATCCGAAAACCCTGCTGTAGTTTCTATTATGAACAACCGGGTTTTTGCGCTGCGCGAAGATTCACCGATAACCGATGCCTGGTCAATGCACGGAACGGTATTTCCCGTTTTAAATGATAAAGGCGAAACCAGCGGCGTTTTGGACAAAGGAATTGTCGCAGCTGAATTATTAAACAAGGCAAATGGGATCATGCTTCAGATTGATACCATCCTGGACTCGGTCAGCAACGGCATTATCGCTATCAACAAGGACGGGATCATATCCCTATACAACAGGGCAGCCGAGAAAATAACCAGGAGACCCAAAAGCTACGCCATGGGCAGACACCTGTCGGAAGTGATTATCCCGCAAGGCTTGCTGGATTTTGTAAATAACGGCAAAGAACAGACCGAATGCAAGCTAACAGTCGCCTTTAAAAACGACAACCGGACTTACCTCACCAATCGTAATTCCATCCGCGAAAATGGTAAAATTGTCGGTGCAGTGGCGATTTTTCAGGATATTTCCGAATTGGAGCAAATTTCGGAGGAGCTTGACTCGGTAAAACAGCTGAACAGAAAGCTGGAACTGATCATTGAGTCGTCATATGACGGGATTTTATTGACAGACCGGGACGGGACCATCATTAAAGCCAACCGCGCGCACGAGCGAATTACCGGTATACCCTCGGCCCAAATACAAGGTGCCCAAATGACCGAACTGATTAAAATGGGTGTTTACTCCCACTCCATAATTGACGAAGTAATTAAGGCGGGAGAATCTGTTACCAGGGTTGAAAATAACCATTATTTAGTCACCGGCAACCCGGTGAGGGACCTCGACGGAAAAATAACCAGGGTGGTTGTGAACATCAGGGATCTAACCGAGCTGAACAACCTGAAGGAACAGTTGGAGTATACCAGGGAACTCAGCGAGCGCTACCAGGGTGAGCTGGTTCAACTGCGCAGCAAACTCAACACACCGCAGGACGGGATCGTTTATAATTCACCTAAAATGAGGGAAATTATTGAAGCAACCTCGCGCCTGGCCACAGTAGATTCCACCGTGCTTATCCTGGGGGAATCCGGGGTGGGCAAGGAGGTAATTGCCAAGCTTATTCACAATGAAAGCAAGCGCCAAAACGGCCCTTTTATAACTGTCAACTGCGGGGCCATACCGGAGAATCTATTGGAATCGGAGTTGTTCGGCTATGAAAGGGGCGCTTTCACCGGGGCAAACCGGGAAGGGAAGGCCGGGATGTTTGAACTGGCCAACAACGGTACACTTTTCCTGGATGAAATAGGTGATTTGCCGCTGGGTTTTCAGGTTAAATTGCTCCGCGTTTTACAGGAAAGAGAAGTGCTGCGGGTTGGCGGCAGCAAGCCCCGGCCGATTAACGTGCGCATACTGGCTGCCACCAACCGCAACCTGGAAGAGATGCTGGAGGAGGGAGAATTCAGAGAGGACCTTTATTTTCGGATCAACGTGGTACCGCTGACCATACCTCCGCTCAGGGAGCGCAAAGAGGATATAATCCCGCTGGTCCAGTCATTTAAGAAAAAATATGAGTTAAAGTACAGCTTTAATAAGAATATAAATGCCAGGGTCTACGATATTTTTTTAAACTACCACTGGCCCGGCAATGTCCGCGAACTGGACAACATGATTGAAAGGTTGATGGTAACAACGCAGGGTCCCGAAGTTGGTGTGGAGGATTTACCGTCTTATCTATTTGAAAACCATATCCGAACCGAGCCGGAAATTTGTGTAAGAGGCGTTATGCCAATGAAAAACGCCGTTATCCAACTGGAAAGACAACTACTGCACAATGCCATTAAAGAATACGGCAGCGCCAATAAGGCGGCCCGCGCCTTGAAAGTCAACCAGTCCACGGTGGTGCGCAAATTGAGCAGGTTAAAAGATTTAGGCTACGATTTTAAAATACAATAAACATGGTCTTTCTTGAGCAAGCAACATGGATAGGGCCATGGGGCTCCATCCATGTTGTAAATTGGCCGCACCCGGCCGATACCTTCGCTCATTCCTCCACAATTATTGATACAGGTTGATTTACTTCTTTGGGGCCAATACGGCCGGCAGGGTCAACGCGCCTGGCGATTACAGCCAATAGCACTGCAACGATCCCGGACCCAACGGTTATATATTCAATCCACCGCATCATGGCCTCAAACAGGCCCTCAACACCGTAATAGTCCGTATAATATGCCGGGTCTTCGTACCACGGGAGGAAGCCCAGCGCTATCAGCCCGGTCACCGTCAATCCCGCAAACATCCAGGCCATCCTGCGCACATCGCCAAACCCCAGCCCGGTTTTCGGGTTCAGTGGGTACTTTACAGAATCAATTTTAGCCATGCCGCCATACAATCTCTTAAAGACGAAGTACATAACCGGACCGGATATGATCCCCACCATGCCGCCCAAAAAGTAATCGGTCCCGTTGATAAAGAGCGCAATAAAGGCAATCAGGATTGGCGGTATGCACATGGCGGCAAATACTTTTGTGCCGACCGGCACCTTAAACGGTCTGGGCATGTCCCCTTCTTTGATCCTTAAAACGATCCCGGAGATAAAGATCAATACATAAGAGGCCATGAGCAGCATCACGTCCACGACGACAATAACATCAAAACTAAACGGGCTGATCAATAGGCTGAATATGCCCATGCTAAGAACCGTAACATAGGGGACGCCCCGCTTTTTGCTGCATTTGGTAAAAAACTTCGGCGCCAGGTTATCTTCCGCCAGGCTGAAGAAAACCCGGGACCCCGAGGCAATATAGGCATTATAAATTGAAAATTGAGCTATAACAGCTACAGCGACAAAAAACAGTCCCAAACCGTGGTAGCCGGCGGATGTAGCCACGTCGCTGTATGTGATGCCGCCTTCGGTTGCCCAGCTGTCCCAGCGGCCCACGGAGGCAATCCCCGCCATGGTTGGTAAAATATAGGTTGCAATAATGATAGGGGCGGTGATCAAGAGCGCCTTTGGTATAACCTGCGGGTTTTTAACTTCCCCCGCCAGTGTAGACATTGATTCATAGCCGGAATACATCCACATCCCAATGGCTAAGCCGTAACCGATACTTTCAAATAATGACTGGCCTTCCGGTATAAACGGGACAAAGGGGTTAGCATGCCAGTGCAACAAGCCGATCACAGTCACTATACCGAAGGCAACGATGACCAGGATGGAAATAATCGTGCTGACCGCGCCAACATCTTTAATGCCCCGGATATTGATATAAGTAAAGAAAATAATTACAGCCGCTTTAAATATATATGCCTCCGTGTCCGAAAGGTGGGCCGCTGTTGCCAAATAAGCGCCGGCAAGCACCACATAAAGGGTATTGTCGAAGTAAATCGATATTGTTCGCCACCAACCTGCCTGAAAAGCCCAGAATTCACCCAAAGCACGCTGGACCCATTTGTAATAACCGCCCTCCTCCGGTATAGCGGAGCCGAGCTCGGCGTTAACCAAACTCTGCGGGGTACCCCAGATGAACGGCAATATCAACAGCATCACCATGGTAAGCCCCGGCCCGGCTACGGGGATCATGTCCTCTATACCATAAGCGCCGGCACAAACCATGGAATAAATCATAAACGCAACCGTTGTCGTTTTCATGTAATGCTTTTTCAAACCCGGGTTGGCGGGTTGTTCCATGATACTCATCAATCAAGGGCCTCCCTTCGAATTTGCCTGCGGTTCCGCCAGGCCTCCCCAAGAACTTTGTCCATAGCTAAGTCCATCCCCCTCTATGTATCCACGGGGTCCCCATGTGAGGGGTGCCGGGATTATTCACGCGCAGCCGCCGCTTCCCGGATGGATTTCTTAAATTGCGCCTCATCCAGGGCTTTCTTGTACTCGGAATCCATCTCCACCAGCCCGCCGGGGAACTCGTAAGGTTCCATCAGCTCCATAAAAGGCTCCGGCGGGAAGGCTTCCGGCCCGCAGACTCCTTGATTCTTCCAAATCCCTTTAGCCAGCAGTTCCAGCATAATTACCGGCGGGAACGCAGTTTGGGCGACCACGGCCTGGCACCCCAACCTCCGCATGCAGTCCTGGTTGTCGGCCACCTGGTAAAGGTAGATTTGCCGCTCTTTTCCGTCTTTAATGCCTTTGGCCCACACACCGGCACAGGTCTTGCCGAACATTTTATCCCCGATGCGGGCTGGATCAACAGCGGTAGCCGCCACCAAATCCCGGGGTGACACTTCCACCTCGCCCACTTTAACCTTTTCCTTTTTGTCCAAGCCCAACGCGCGTAAAATCTTCAAGACTTTGATAAATTCCGCACCCAGCCCGAATTTGAAGGTCACCCGTTTTAAACCCTTATCCACATACCGGGGAATCAAAATGACCTCTTCATGCTCCACATTGACCAATTCAGTGGGGCCAATGCCTTCCGGCAGGTCGAATATTTCCGGCTCTGAAAAGGGTTCCGTGGTATACCAGCCTTTATCCCGCTCCCAAATCAACGGCGGGTTCAAGCATTCCTCGATAGTGGTCCAGATTGAAAAGCCGAATGGGATCTCCACCCCTTCCACCACCAAATTGTTCCCGTCCCTGACACCAATTTCCTCCAGTTCATCAAAAAGGTGTTTCTCAATGTACTTGGCAAAAACATCTGACATACCCGGTTCCACCCCGGCAGCCAACAGCGCCAGCAGGCCTTTATCTTCCCACGCTTTCGCTTGGGCAAACTGGAGATCACCCAGCTTGATATAAGTTTTATGATACGGGTCTTCCGGGTGGGGCTCCGACAGGCTCATGGCGCAGTCCATGTAGTTGGTCCCTGCTTCAAAAGCCGCGTTAAAGATATGCATGTTAAAGGACGGGTCGCATCCGTTAAAGATGAGATCAACCTGATATTTTCGGGCCAGAGAGATAATCTCATTTTTATTTCTCGCGTCCACTTTTTCCGCAGGGAACCGCTTGGGGTCATCCATTTTGGCCGCCACTTCCCGGGCGCGGTTAAAATTGTAATCAGCAATGACCAATTGTTCCATCCAATCAGCCTTAGCGCCTCTCCTTTTGATGACTGAAGCCACCGCTTCCCCAACGCCGCCTGCTCCAACCAGTAAAATTCTCATGTCCAAGACCTCCTGTTTTCTTACTTACTGCTGGGGTTTTCCGCCGCTTCCTGCGCCCCAGTGCAGATTAAGTTGATGTATGTATTGATGTATGTATGATTGAAGAGCAAAAAGAATACCACCGAACTTTAATCCCAACAACACACTGTTCGCCGGTCCCATTTTGCCCGCGCAAAAGGCCCGGAACCTTTTATTTTCCCCGGTTCCGGGCCTTTTGCGCTTCAACATGCCCGTGTTCGCCGCCCTGCCCTCAACAGACCGGCAGTTTTGATACCAATTGTAATTTTTACAACCACCCTGTAAAAATTACAGAATTTTGTTGCTATTCAATTATTCAGAATTACTAATTGGAATTTCAGGAGTCAGAATTCAGAATTCAGTAGAGATTTATTCACTGTACCCCAAGATTATTCTGAATTCTGACTCCTGACTTCTGAATCCTGATTCCTGAGTAGTTACAGCATCTTTTAATTAACGCCGTACCGGTGGAGTTTATTATACAAAGTCTTTACCGAAATACCCAGGATGGCTGCCGCTTTGCTTTTATTGCCCCCGGTCTTTTGGATAACGTTCAAAATATGATTTTTCTCCAGCTCATCGAGAGTTAATTCGCAGTCAGCGCCACGCCTGCCGTTATCCAGCTTTACGGCGGCGCGGATATGGTCGGGAACGTTTTCCACCCCGATTACTTCTCTGGTTGCCAGCGACACCATGGAATGAACCACGTTCTTCAGCTCCCGGACATTCCCCGGCCAACTGTATTTTTGCAGGATATCCATGGCTTCAGGGGATATGTTTTCTGCGACCACCATATATTCCTCCTGGTATTTCCGGATAAAATACATTACCAGCGCCTCTATATCTTCCTTTCTGTCCCTTAGAGGAGGGACCGTAATCAGGACTGTATTGACCCGGTAGTACAAGTCCTCCCGGATACGCCCCGCTGCCACTTCTTCCGTCAAGTCCCGGTTGGTGGCGCAAATAAGACGGAAATCCGAATAGACGGTTTTATTGCCGCCTAACCGTTCAAAACTTTTATACTCCAATACTCTGAGCAGTTTTTTCTGCAGGCTCATATCAATTTCCCCTATTTCATCCAAAAACAACGTCCCCATATGGGCTTGTTCCAGTTTTCCGACCACCGTCTCACCGGCGCCGGTGAATGCCCCCTTTTCATGGCCGAAGAACTCATTCTCCGCCAGGTCTTTCGGCACGGCACTGCAGTTGATCTTGATAATGTGGTTGTATCTGCGGATACTGTTATAGTGAATAAAATCCGCCAGCATCTCTTTGCCTGTGCCGTTTTCCCCCGTGATCAGGATGGGCAGGTTGGTATTGCACACTTTTAAGGCCATGTCGAAACATTCCTTAATAGCCTTGCTTTGGCCGATAATGTTGAGTCGTTTGTCTAAAATAGTCTTCTGGTGTAGACCCTGTTTATCCGGGTTTAACGCTTCATTCAAGATGGTATGGATGTTCTTTACCGAAAACGGCTTGGCGATAAAATCCACAGCGCCCTTTTCCAAGAAATAATGATTTTTTTCACTGTCGGCAAAGGCCGTCATTATGACAATCTTCATATCCGCAAACAAATTCTTGATAATTTCCATGGCCTCCACACCATCCATTTTGGGCATGGCGACATCCATTATCACCAGGTCGGGCCTGTCTTCCTTCATCCGCTCAATGGCCGGCCCGGCATCACTGAAAATCTCCACCTCGTAACCCTGGCTTTTGATGATTTTTTGCAGCAGCACCAGGGTCGACTGGGAATCATCAATAATAAATATTTTCTTTAAGCCCGTTCTGCCGCTGTTTACTGGCGCCCCCATTCCCTCAGCAACCCCCTTCAAGATCAAAATGCACCTGGTTTTTCAATACTGCTTCGCGCCCGCCTCACAAGCCCGGTTTCCCCGTCCCCGGAAGGACTTAAAACTATGCCGGACGAATATATTTATATAGCCCCACCCGAACCGCGCCGGTCTGATCAGGTTGTCCCGCTTGCCGTGCGCCGGCTCAAAAAGGAGATGTCTGATCGGATGGTTTATAAAGTCCCTGATGCCGCCGCAGATATTATGGTGGACCCGGAAGATTTAAAAGAGGTGTATGAAATCTATTTCGATGAATCCCGGAAAAACCTATCCGCATGTTGCGCAGCCCTGGCAAAAGGGGATTGGAAAGGCGTGGCCAAACTGGCCCATGCCGTCAAGGGCGCGTCATCCAACCTCCGTATCCACTCCATCCGTTACCTGGCCGAGCTATTGGAGCTACATGCCAAATCAGGCAAAACAGAAGCAATTTCTGTCCTTTTGCTTGCGCTGTGCAAAGAATTTGACACTGTCCGCACAGAAGTACAGCGTTATTTCCACACCGCCAAATTTTAGAGGGGCTGTCTAAATCTCCTTTTGCGACAGCCATCGTTCCAGAGTCATTTTTAATTCATCCTGTTTTAAAGGTTTGCACAAGTAGCCGTCCATCCCGGCAGCGAGACACTTGTCCAGGTCTTCCTCGGCGGTATTGGCCGTCATGGCGATAACCGGCGTATGCCTTTCCAACAGGGCTTCTTTTTGCCGGATCATCCGGGTGGCCTCATACCCGTCCAGTACCGGCATTTGCACATCCATAAGGACAAGTCCGTATACCCCCAGTGCCATAGCTTCCACCGCTTCCTCCCCGTTCCCTACCGTTTTCACACGGTATCCCAACTTTGCCAGATGGATCTCCGTCAATTTCCGGTTCACCGGATTATCCTCCGCCAGCAGGATCATAGGATCTCCTTGTTCAATCCCGTTGCAGCCGCCGGCCGCAGCAATCTCCGCCGGGGTGCAGGTTAATTCTTCTTTCATCTCCCGTTCCTCCTGCACCGGATCTCCATGGCCAAACGGCGCGTATTCCAGGTTTAAGGTAAACCAAAAGGTGGAACCTTTACCCACTTCACTTTCCAATCCCATCCTGCCCCCCATGATTTCCACCAGGCTTTTACAGATGGAAAGACCCAAACCTGTTCCGCCATACCTCCGGGTAGTCGACCCGTCCGCCTGGACAAAAGGCTCGAAAATTTTCTTTTGCACTCCCACGGGTATACCGATGCCGGTATCTTTTACCTTAAAGCATATTTCGACATTATTACAATATTTCTGAGCAGCAACCGCTTCCAGAAATACTTTGCCCTGCTCCGTAAATTTAATCGCATTGCCGACCAGGTTGAAAATGATTTGGCGCAGGCGCACCGGATCGCCAACTAACCGGGCGGTAATTGCCGGGTCAATCCACATCGCCAGCTCCACCTGTTTTTCCCTGGCTTTTGCACCCATCACCCGGACAATCCCTGCCAGCAGACTGCGAAGGTCAAAGGTGGTGTGCTCAATAATCATCTTGCCTGCATCAATTTTAGAAAAATCAAGGATTTCATCAATGCTGCCCAGCAGGATACCAGATGAACCGTGGATTATTTCCACAAGCTCCCTCTGCTCCCCGGAAAGTAATGTGTCCCTCAGCAGTTCCGCCGCGCCGATCACGCTGTTGATCGGGGTCCTGATCTCGTGGCTGATATTAGCCAGGAACTCACTCTTGGCCCGGTTCGCCGCTTCAGCAGATTCCTTGGCCTGCTTCATCTGGGCTTCTGCTTGTTTACGCACGGTGATATCTCTAATAAAGGCAAGAATACAATTTTCTCCCTGAAACTGCAGGCTTGTCCCGATAATCTCCACTTCCATACGTTGGCCGTCTTTTTTCCGGAAAAGGTCTTCCAACAGGATGACCCGGTTATCACCAACCGCCTGTTCAATGTTCTCTTCGATTCTTTGCGCCTCCTGAACCAGGAAGTCATCGAAATGCATCTCCAACAGTTCCCCGGAAGTGTAGCCCAACTGGCCGGCAAGGAATGAATTTGCCGCTACAATTTTGCGGGTATCACCCCTAAAGATTAATACACCCTCCGGAGCGTGTTCGAAAATGGTCCGAAATTGTTTTTCTGAAGCCGCAATCTTTGCCGATGATTCCCTGATAAAACAAAGAATAATAAAAAACCCCATGGTGAGGATGCTCCAGATAAAAGTAAATACAATGACAATGAGTCTACGGGCCGCCCCCACCCGTTCCCAGTATGTGGCACTGATATCAATGCCAAGTGCCGCTACAACACGACCGGAGACGGGATCGGTGACAGGCGCAAAACCAGTCACCCAATCTCCCCACCGGTCTCGCATAGGTCCTTCGATATACGGCTCTCCGCTGGAAAAAAAATTGATTAATTGCCGGGTGGTCTCCTGATACACATCACCCGGTTTGGAATAATCGGCCGAATGCCTGGGTTCCGAATCGACGTAGAAAAACACTTTGCCGTCACGGAGGCCCATCAGGTAGACAAAACGACAATCCGGATTGGCCGCATGAATAGCCTTAAGCTGTCGCCTTAAGGTTTCAAAACCAGGTTTTCCATTATCTGAAGGAGAACCGGACAACGCCAATACCATTTCCGGCTTGATGGCCGTTGCGGCAGTGGCCGCCCTGGCAATGATATTCCTGCTGAACTCTTCCTGTCCTCTTTCACCGACGATAAAAGCGACAACCCAGCCAAACAGCAAGATAAAGAGCACGGCCGGCACTGCCCAGCGCTGGTAGTCCGGCACCATTTCGCCGCTGGATAATTCCTTTTCCAAATTTTCCGGCGTTTGGGCATAAACCCTGATTTGCGTGGCTGTATAGGCCGTCACCATACTGTCCAACAGCAACAGGTACAGCCTGAACTTATCTAATAAGGACGATGTGTCAATTAAGGTACCGTAAAAAATAAGCTCCTGCGAGCCGGCGAGCATGGACAGGGCATAAAAGGCGAACAGCAGACCGGTCCTGAATAAATGCTTACGCCGCTTGGAAGCAAGACCGGCTGCGTACTTTACAACGGCAACGCTTGCCCAAATTCCCCCACCGAAACCCAGCAGGTACCGGGAGGACAACAGCATCCCCCCTATCCCGTACCTGCTGCCGCAGAAGATGACGATGAAAATCAAAAGAATGTGGATCCAGCGTCCCGGACCTTTATCCCAAATTAGTTCAAAGATTTTGCGGCCAAATTCAATCAGTAAACCAAAGGAAAGGACGAGGCCAAAAACCCGAATGGCTGCAAACACCGGTCCGTCGCCCAGGCTGTTGACCAGCAGGCAAAGCCAGCCGTAAATCCCGTGAGTGAATCCAAACAAGCCAAGATAGCTCCAAAACGACCGCTGTTTCCTCCCAACCAGAAAACAGGCAACCGCCAGGAGCAGGAAGGACAGGCTATATAAGAAAAGGATATAATCCAATTGGTCGGCAAAAAAATTAGCGGCCTGAGAAAACATACTGTTTCATCCTCCTCCGGTACGGGTATGCCAATACCGGTTATGGATCGCAACTCTTTATGCTTTCATAATTATTTGTTTTTTCGTAATACTTCGCCATCATCTATTTAATTACCCTTCTTTTTCCTTAACCTAAAATGAATATTATTGTCCACCACGTAAAAAGAGGCAGAGATTTCGACAATCTCTGCCTCTTTTACATGATTATTTGTCCAGTTTATTAAGGATAAATCCCGGTATGACAAAGCAGCTTTTAATAATTCCTTCACTAACATATTTAGCTTCTTTGTCCCACTCTCTACGCCATGTAAGAGGATCGTGTTTATCCGAGGCAAGGGTGAAACTCCAAAACCCGCCCGGGTAAGTAGGTACCACAGCTAAATAGGTGCGGGTGATTTGAAAAATCCCCTTTAGACTTGCTCTTGTATTATTGAGAGTTTGCATGTAAAAAAGCGGCGATTCGCTTTGGCATACGATTATTCCATCTTGCTTCAGAGCTTTTTTGGCACCGGCGTAAAACTCTTGATGAAACAGACCGACCGCCGGACCAACGGGGTCAGATGAATCAATAATAATCACATCGTATTCATTTTGTTTTGTTTTAACATACTCAATTCCATCCGCGAAAATAAAATTTACTCTAGGGTCCGACAGGTTTCCGGATACCTCCGGCATGTACTGCTTACAAAGCCGGACGACAGCCTCGTCAATTTCCACCATATCAATTCTTTCAACTTCTTTATATTTTGCCGCTTCCCTGGCAGCCCCACAATCCCCGCCCCCAATTATAAGTACTTTTTTGGGGTTAGGGTGAGTTACCAAGGGAATATGCGAGATCATTTCATTATATATATGCCCGTCCAGAGATGTTGTTTGCACAACCCCGTCAAGAATAAGCGAAGGTCCAAAATCGAATAAATCAACAATCATTATATGTTGGAATGGTGATTGTTCCTCATGAATGATTTCTTTAACTCGATAACTTATTTTAAGATTATCCCGGTCTTCCTCTGTTAACCATAATTCCCCGTTTTCTCTGGTTATCCATTTAGATATGTTCATACTCCTACCTCCTACCTTATAATGATAACTATATTCCAGTTTACCCTTTCTTTATAAAAGGAGTCAATTTTTCTACCTGATTCTCCGGAGATTTTTCTACAACTTTACACCTGACCAAACCATAACTTGTTCATCTTGACGCCGGAAGGCGTTGAATGAAAAGGCTCAACTGCCGGCTATAACCGGCGGTTGGGCCTTTTCACACGCAAAACTTCCGATTGATCCCTTCAAGTACCTTCCCACATGCTATTTATTCCAAAATGCCTCAGGTATCAAGGCCATAACTATTGGTGTATCCGAACCGCTGGGGGGCGTATATACGAATTCATCCGTTTGCCCGGCTCTCAGAACACCCAGCACGGCAGCCTGCTTGAGTCCGTTGCAATAGCTGGTCGCCGGAGCCTTGTAAACCTTTCCGTCAGGGCCCAGAAAAGAACCCTTGAAGATGCTGCCCCGGGGATTTAACAGCACTCCTGTTTTTACGGGAGCAGACATCTTTAAATGGTAAACCACACCGTAATTGCCAAAATTCTTGACGGTTTCCCCCGTGAGCGGGTCAACGCCTTCGGCCCAGGTATCAAATCCAGGCGCTTCCATGCCCAGGGTGATTTTTTCCTCTCGCTTGCCATTCCCTTGTATGTCCACCAGGCAGTCCCCGTTGGGGAAAACACCCCGTACCTGCTGAGAGTTTCGGGGCAGCACCGGCAGGGATAACAGGTACTCAATTTTTTCCTGCAGCATTTCCTCCGGTGTTTTTACCGGAACGGGCTCACTTGCTGTACCCGTTGCACCATCCGGCTCCACCTCTTGAAGGTTACCGGGGGATATTGTTGACCCACCCTGCGCCGGAGCTTCTTCCTGTGCCTGTTCAGGTAGCGGTTCAGTTTCCGGTGCTTTTTCCGGGCCCATAATCACGCTGATGGTTATGGTGCCGTCTGCCTGAAAGTCCTGCATGCCCGTGACGGCTTCTTTATAATTCAAAGGACGCAAGCCCGGGTTTAAGATGATTTTTTGCCCGGGTTGAATGGTCACGGGGTTGGATGGCTGAGACGACAGGTATCTTATTGTCACCGTTTGTCCCAGGTTCATGTAATCGGTTGCCGGGCCGCCCACCCCTGATTTCAAGGTTTTCAGGGTAACCGGGGCCGGGCTGTTGTTTTCGGCTATTACATAAAGGCACTGTTTTTCGGGGGAGCCGTTCAGATGGTGATACATGAGCCTGAAATTGCCCGATGCATCGCTCCGGTATAGAACACCCGGCCCGGTCACCACCTCCGGGCTGTTGCTCAGGTGCAGAACAGGCCCGGTCCGTTTAAAGGCAATGTTTTCATTGGGTTCGATGTTATAAAAATTAACATTTTCATCATTCTCAAACAGTTCACCATATACAGGCTTGGAAAATTTAAAGGCCATTTCAGACATGAGCTTTTCATCAGCTACAGTAACGCTGGTAGAGGAGGTTTCACTCCAGTTTCCTGCGGCATCCTTTATTCTAAGGCTGATTGTGTATTCACCGGGCTGGAAGAAGGCCCGGGGCTTACCCGTCATAATCCGGGTATCGCCTGGGAGCCGGTAACTCCACTCCTCGGCAGCAATGCCTTCTCCCTCTTCATTGTCATATGTATAATTAAAGTTCAGCGCTTCCCCGATTTTGATCACGTCATTTGGTAACCCCAGAGAAGTAATTACCGGAGTCAGATTAACGGGTGCGGGTTCAGCTACTTCGGTGATGATAATGGTTTTATCAGCGGCATTAAACTCAATGGACATGTTCAGGTTTTCCGCCAAAAAGCGCAGCGGCACCAGCGTACGCCCGTCTTTTATCAAGGGTGGGTTGCTTATTTCCATTTCCTGACCATTTACTGATGCCTGTCCGGTTTTCAAAGACATCTTAACATCAACTTCATCTTTTGTTATTTCCATGATTTTTGTGGTTGCGTCCCATTTTACCGCGGCGCCGAGGATTTCCTCCGCCACAAAGCGGGCGGGAAGAAATGCCGTGCCGTCTACCAGTACAGGCGGTATTTCAAGCTGGCACGGGGCATCGTTCAGCAAAGCGTCTTTACTACCCAGGGTTAATATCACCTTTTTGGCGCTATCCTGGGCACATGCAGCAGTGCCGTTCGACCAGAGGGGCGGGGCTGCCAGTAAGGCTGTCAAGGTTAGAGCAGTGCATAGTCTCTTGAAAATCATAAATACCTCCGTTAGTCACTTAATAACAAATAATTACGCTAGATGGCACGTTTTTCTTTTTTTCGGCTTTCTACATCATAGACGTATATTTACCTCAAAAAGTTTCATTTATTAAACTCCCAAATATTCATTTATAACATCATCTATTGCTGTTTCAATCCCATCTGAGGATGTTGATATTGCGCGAACACCGCTCCTACTTTGCCTGAAAGGGCCATAAAAAACCACCTCCACGAAAAAGGTCTGGCAATAAACCAGACCTTTGTTAAAACCATATTATCTCTGGGGCGGATTTTTAAGTACAAAGTATGTCATTCCTTTAATCTCATTCCCCTTTTGGTCTTTATACCTATCAAACACCAGACATCAACTCCCACATACAGAAAAGGTTATGCTTTGGATGGAAAAACAAAAATAGCTACTAAAATAAGTCAAGCCTGACCCCAGGCTGGTTGGACGCGGGCGCGGCCAAGGTAGGCCTGCTGCACCTTGGAATCAGACATCAGTTCAGCCGAACTGCCGCTAATGGTAATCGAGCCCCGTTCCATGACAAGTGCCCTGTCCGCCACCTTTAGCGCAGCCCTTGTGTTTTGCTCCACCAGCATAATCGTTACACCGGTTTTCTTTAGCTGGCTCAATATAGACATAATTTCGCGCACCACCAGCGGGGCCAGGCCGACTGAAGGCTCATCCAGGAGCAACAATTTGGGGTGGGCCATCAGCGCTCTGCCGATGGCAAGCATCTGCTGCAGGCCTCCGCTCAATGTTCCCGCCATTTCTTTTTCTCTGCCCTTTAAAGCCGGAAAAATTTCCATAACTTCCCGGACGTCACATAAAATTGTTGCTTTATCACGGCGGTAACGATGATAGGCGCCGAGCATAAGGTTATCCAATACACTCAATGAACTAAAAATTTCCCTTCTTTCCGGCACCAGGCTGATACCCTGGCGCACCATTTTTTCGGGAGAAGTATTGGTTATATCCTTCCATAATTGGGGACATTCCACTTGGGACATTCCTCCAACAGGAGTGTTCCCCTTTTCCTTGTTTGGAGGCGTATCCCCTTTCCTCTTAACCAGAATATTTCCTTTAGCCGGTTTGTGCAGGCCGGCCAGCGTCCCGAGCAGGGTGCTTTTACCGGCCCCGTTGGCGCCAAGGATGGCCAGCAATTCACCCTCTTTTACATGCAGGGAAAGCCCCCTGACTGCCTGCACATATCCGTGATAAACATCCAGCCCTTCTATTCTAAGCAATTTGTTCATCCTCCCCCAGGTAAGCCCTGATTACTTCCGGGTCGGCCTGAACCTCCGCCGGTGTCCCTTCAGCTATTCCCCGGCCGAAATTTAAGACTAAAATACGGTCAGCCACTTCCATGACAGTTTCCATATCGTGTTCCACCAAAACCATGGTAAGACCGTTTTCTCTTAATTTTTTAAGAAATCTGGCCAGGGTCTTTGTTTCGGTGCTGTTTAAACCCGCAGCGGGTTCATCCAGCAGGACCAGCCGGGGACCGGAGGCCAGCGCCCTGGCTATTTCCAGCAGTCTCTGCCGGCCGAAGGGAAGCGCTGCGGCAGGAAGGTCCGCTGAACTGTCCAACCCAACCTCGCCCAGCAATGCCATAGACTGTTCAATTATTTGTTTATCTTCCGCGTTTATACCGGGCCGGCGCAAAATTGACTTGACAAAACCGGTTTTACCTTTTAAATGGGCGCCGGTCATAACGTTTTCCAGCACAGTCATACCGCTGAACAATTGAAGGTTCTGAAATGTTCTGGTGATGCCCGCCGCAGCAATCTGATACGGCTTTAGCCCGTCAATCCGTTTACCCAGAAAGTTAATGGACCCACCGTCAGGCTGAAGCATGCCGGTGATTAAATTAAACACCGTAGTTTTGCCGGCGCCATTAGGACCGATCAGTGCGAAAATGGTGCCTTCGATTACTTTAAAACCAACATCCCTGACTGCGGCAACACCGCCGAAATGTTTTGTAAGACCTTGCACTTCCAGCAGCAAACCGGAAACCCCCTTCAATTAACTGCAATTAACTTTAATTAACCTCAACCGCTCTCGGGTAAACCCACATCCGATGCGGCCGGCGTTTTTTCCATAGGTGATTTTGAAATTTTGCCAAAGGCCCCGAGACCTTCGGGGCGATAGATCATCAGGACCACCAATATCAGTCCGAAAAAGATAATCTCATACTCACCGCCGGCGCCGGGTATAACCAGCGGGATCGCCCAGCGCAATAGTTCTCCCAGCAGCACCACCAGCGCCGCCCCCAGCAGGGGGCCTAGAAAGGTACCCAAACCCCCGACCACAGCCATCAGTACAAACTGCACCGAGGTATTGAAACCAAAAGGCGCAGGACTGACAAAGGTTACATAAAAGGCGTAGAGCCCGCCGGCCAGCCCTGCCAGCAGGGCACTGAAAATAAATGCCTTTAATTTTAGTTTGCCGGTATCTATCCCGGCGGTTTCAGCAGCGTGCTCACTTTCACTGATGGCGCGGAGCGCCCTGCCCACCCGCGAGCGGATTAAATTGTTGATTCCGAATAAAACCAGCAGCACCACCGCCCAAATAAGGTAGAAAAATTTGATATCATTGTCAAAGGTCAGCCCGCCAATAGTAAGGTAAGGAATTCCCGCAATTCCCGACGGTCCCCCGGTCAATTCCCCGGCCTCATTGAACATTGTATGAATAAGTATGCCAAAACCCATGGTGCCCATTGCCAGGTATAACTCCCGCAGTTTGAGCGTTGGCCGCCCGATGATGGCTGCAATTAGCCCCGGCAGGATAATCGCAGCCAATAGCGCCAAAACCGGGTGCCACCCATAGCGCGTAGTCATTATAGCAACCGCATACCCCCCCAGGCCGAAGAATCCGCCATGTCCGAAGGATACCTGACCCGCATAACCCATCAAAATTCCCAGACCCTGCACAATAATTGTGTAAAGGCCAATGACAATAAGCACACTAATTAAATAATTGCTGTCAATCACCAGGGGCAGGGCCAAAAAAAGCAGGACAGCCGCCGGCCATAAAAAAGTTTTTTTTATCTTCATTAAACATCTAAATCGATCCACTACCTTCCCGCCTTCTTTTAAATTTTACGCTCACCCAGAACTCCCAGAATACCCTGCGGCCTTAACAGGAGAACCGCCAGAAGAATGATTATGGCCAGGGCATCTTTCAGCCCGGAGGAAATCAGACCGGCGCTGTATGACTCCAGAACGCCCAAAAGAAGCCCACCCAGCACAGCACCTCCGACATTGCTCAACCCGCCTATTACTGCAGCCACAAAGCCCTTAATTCCCAGCATAAAGCCCATGTCATAGGTTGTCATGGTAACGGGAGCGATGAAAATACCCGCTGCAGCACCCAGCGCTCCGCTTCCTACAAAAGCCCAAAAGGACACGGTACTGGGGTTGATACCCACCAACCTGGCCGCAGTTCGATTGATAACAGCGGCTTTTACCGCCCTGCCCGCATAAGTCAGTTCAAAGAAAGCGTATAGCAGCGACAGGGTTAAGACAGCAAGACCCAGGATCCAAATACTTTGTGGATTTAAAGCAGCCCCCCCGATGAAAAAGGGCCCGCCTTTGGAAAAGGCGGGGAGAGAGTATGTGTCCGTGCCCCAGATTAACAACGCCAAACCGCGCAGGGATATTGACAGACCAATGGTAATAATGATCAGGGTAAGGCCCGATGCCCGCCGGGCAGGGTAAATTGCAGCCCGCTCCAAAACCCCTCCCATTATCGCCACCAGGACAATCGACAGGATAAAAGCAGCGATCAAAGGCATTCCGGTTGCATACAGGCTGATTGCCAGCAGCGCCCCGATGGCAGCGAATTCCCCCAGGGCGAGGTTTAATACACCGGTTATGTTAAAAGTGGTAACCAGTGCCAAAGCAATCAAGGAATAGATGCTCCCCAGGGTAAGTCCCGAAAAAAGAAGCTGCAACAGCTGATCAGACATATAAGCACCTCTTTATTTAATAAGTTGCCACTTGCCGTCCTTAATCTGTACCAGTACCATGGAATCCACACCAAGCCCGTTATGATCCTGGGGTGACATGTTAAATATGCCTGATATTCCCGCAAATCCACTGGTGTTCTTTTCAAGCTCGTCGCGGATGGCAGCGCGGTCCGGACCTGCCTTTTCGATAGCGGCCACCACCAGCTTAAAGGCGTCCCAGGCATACCCGCCAAAGGAATTAGGCTGCGTGTTATATTTTGCCTGGTAATCAGCAATATAACTTTCCAACACCTTTTTCTGAGGATCGCTGTCAGGAATTTGGGATGCCACGGCTAACTTGCCTATAGGTAAAATAACCCCCTCCGCAGCCCCCTGGGCAAGTTCGATAAACTTCTGGTTGCCCACACCGTGGCTGTGGATCAGCGGAATGGACAGTCCCATATCTTTAAAATTCTTGGTAATAATCGACGCAGAAGGAGGAATGGCCCATACAATAGCAGCCTGGGCCCCGCCGGCTTTGACTTTGGTGAGCTGCGGTGTCATATCTTTATCGCTGGCCTCAAATTTCTCTTCCGCTACAATTTCAATGCCGTTTTCCTTGGCTGCAGTGGTAAACGCAGCTTTTCCCCCGTCCCCGTAAGTATTGTTCATATACAGTAAAGCCACCTTGGTCAGGTCCCGCGCCTTAAGATAGGTGATGATTTTCTTTACTGTTACGATGTCACTTTGGGCGGTTTTAAACACCCACTGCCGGTCACTTACGGGCTCAACTATACTGCTGGCTGCAGCCATGGAAACCATGGGCACCTTTGCGTTCTGGACAGTGTTGATCATAGCCATGGACGGGCCGCTGGAACTACAGCCCAGGACAGCCAGCACATTTTTCTCAATTAACTTTTTAACTGCCAGCACCGCTTCGGTTTCTTCGCTTTTATTATCTAATATGGTCAATTCCACCGGGTGGCCGTTAATCCCGCCATCCTGGTTCAACTTATCAACCAGCATAAGTAAGGTATCCCGCTCGGGCACGCCCAGAGAAGAAGAGTTTCCACTAATATCAATAACCGCGCCTATTTGATAAGGCTCATTTCCCTGTTCTTTTCCTTGCTCCTTCGCCTGCCCGGCACTTCCGGCGTCATTTTGACTTGAAGCGCATCCGCCTGCTATTAAGCCAACTATTAACAAAAGTATTGTCAGTAGTGTTAAACCAATTTTTTTTACCAATTTACTCAAAATTTATCCCCCCTGATTCTATTTGTTAACCTTTGCAGACAGACCTTACTCATATGAGTTTATTCCCATCACCCCCGGGTTTCCGCATATAAAAAGGCCACAGCTTTCGTGGGGACGAAAGCTGTGGCCTTCCGCGGTACCACCCCGCTTGGTTTCATAAAGAACCCTCTTCTTTAGGGTACGGGAACACTGTCGTACTGCCTGCCAAAAAGGTGTAGTAAAAATAGGTGTAATAAAAACAAAAACATTTCATCCCCCAGGGACGAAATGTTACTCTCGCGGTACCACCCTCATTGACCAAAAAGGTCCACTCTTGGCAGGGTACGGGAAATATTCCTTATACCCCCTTCCTTTTAACGGTGGAAGTTTCCGGTCGGGCCTACTTGTAAAATATTTCAGTCCGACGGTTCGGGGGAGAACTTCAACGATTCATACCATAGAAGCGCTTTCAGTCGCGACGCTTCCTCCCTGAAAGGCTGTGTACCGCCTACTTTTCCCCTTCATTACCTTTATCAAATTATTTATTAATTATCATAACATTCCTACAATTAACGGTCAAGAAAAATTTCTTATCTCTTCCGCACTTTCCGCACCAATTCAGCAAAGTTGTCTTCGCACAGACATGCCTTTATTGCGGAGACTATTTGTTCATTGGAAAAACCCTTTAAATTAATTGCGCCCGAGCGGCAAGACGATGTGCAGCATCCGCAGCCCTGGCAAAGACCGCTGTTGACATGAGCAACTGTTTGTGTTTTTGCCTGGTCATGAGCGTTGTTGGGAATTGTTTTGGTTTCAATGGCCTGAAACGGACATACATCCCGGCATAACAGGCAACCCTGGCATTTTGACTCGTTAACCTCTGCAATCATCGGGTTGGTTGCAATTTCCTGTTTATAGAGCAGCGCACAAACCTTAACCGCAGCCGCGCTGGCCTGGGCCACTGTATCGGGGATATCTTTGGGACCCTGACAAACCCCGGCTAAAAAGATCCCTGCCGTGTTCGTCTCCACCGGGCGAAGTTTGGGGTGCGCCTCCTGGAAAAAGCCGTCCTGGTCCACAGTAAAGCCTACCGTTCTGGCAATTTCCCGTGAACCCCGTGACGGCACCATTGCCGTGGCCAGAACAACCAGGTCGGCTTCAATTTCCACCTGGCAACCCAGCAGGGTATCCGCACCCTTAACCAGTAATTTGTCACCCTTGCGGGATATTTTGGATACCCGTCCCCGGATATACCGGGCCCCCTCATTAACCGTGCGCTGGTAAAATTCTTCATAAGCTTTGCCCGGCGCCCGGACGTCCATATAAAAGACAAACACCCGGGACCCTGGAATTTTTTCCAGCACTTGGTGGGCATGCTTGGCGGTATACATACAGCAGGCCCTGGAACAGTATGCTTTGCCCTTGGCTTCATCCCTGGAACCTACGCATTTAATAAAAACAACATTTTGGGGTTCCTTGCCGTCGGATGGCCGGGTTATTTTTCCACCGGTGGGACCGGAGGCATTGACCAGGCGCTCAAACTGCAGTCCCGTGATTATATTGGGAATTTTTCCATAGCCATATTCACCGTAAGCCTGCGTCCAGTCGAAAAGATCATAACCGGTGGCCATAACAATGGCGCCTACTTTCACCTGCCGGTATTCATCCTGCTGTTCATAATTAATTGCCCCTGCCGCGCATACTTTGGCGCAAACTCCACACTTTTTCCCGTTCAGGCGGCGGCAGTTTGCCGCATCTATGCAGGGCTTATTGGGTACCGCCTGGGGAAAGGGAATATAGATGGCCTTGCGGATGCCAATATGCTGATTGAACTCACTGGACACCTTTTGCGGGCATTTTTCCCAGCAGGTGCCGCAACCGGTGCAGCGGCTATGATCAACATAACGTGCCTTTTGTTTAACCGTAACTGAAAAATTTCCGATGTAACCACTTACTTCGGTAACTTCAGCGTAAGTAAGCAGCTCAATATTGGGATGCTGCGCCACCGCCACCATCTTGGGCGTACTGATGCAGGCCGAGCAGTCTAAAGTGGGGAAAGTTTTGTCCAGCATAACCATTTTGCCGCCAATGGTCGGCTCCCTTTCCACGAGTATTACCTTATGCCCGGCATCCGCAATGTCCAGCGCCGCCTGAATGCCGGCAATGCCGCCACCGATAACCATTGCTTTTTTGGTTACAGTAATGGATCCCTCAGACAGCGGTTCCAAACGGGCCGCTTTGGCAACAGCCATTCTCACCAGGTCTATGGCTTTGGCAGTAGCCTGATCAGGTTCTTTGCTATGCACCCAGGAACACTGCTCGCGAATATTAACCATTTCAAGTAGATACGGGTTCAGCCCCGCCCGGGCGATAGTCTTACGAAAAGTAGTCTCATGCAGGCGGGGTGAGCAGGATGCAACCACCACCCTGTCTAAATTATGCTTTTGAATAGCATCAACAATCATGTTCTGTCCCGGTTCGGAACAGGTATATTTATAATCCACGCTGTGCGCAACGTAGGGTAAATGGGCGGCCCGGGCGGCCACCCGGGGAACATCGACAACCCCGCCGATATTTGATCCACACCAGCAAACAAATACTCCTATCCTCATTGGTATCGCTCCATATCATCAATAATCACCCAACCAGTTCAAGTACCTTGCTTGTATCTATAAAATGGGTGTTAAAGCTTAAATTGTCAGGCGTAAGCCCGATAGCCAGTCCTATTAACTGGGTAAAATAAAACACCGGCAGCTGGTAATCAGTACCGAAAACCTGGTTTATTTTTTTCTGGCGCATATCCAGGTTAAAGTGACAGAGCGGGCAACCCGTGGCAATACAGTCGGCCCCGGCCCGGGCGGCATCGGCAAGTATTTTACTGGTTAGCTTCAACACCACGTCATCATTGGATATGGCCAGGGAAGCGCCACAACACTCGGTTTTACTACCCCAGTCTACGGTTTTGGCGCCAACTGCCTCAAGCAGGTGGTCCATAACTAAAGGGTTCTCGGGATCATCAACCTGCACAGCTTTTGGCCTGACCATCAAACAGCCGTAATACACTGCTATCTTTAAATTTTCCAGCGGCTTTACGAGCCGGGAAATTATTTGTTCCGGGTTTAATTCAGCAATTATCTCCACTATCGACTTGACCTTTACGCCCCCGTGGTAAGTTTTTCCTGTAATCCAGTTAATTTTTTCACAAAGTCTTGGATCATTTTGCATTTCCACGTTGGCCATAGCCAGACGCTGGTAGCAAGCCGCACAGGAAGCAGTGCAGTCCAGCCCCATTTCCGCCACCAGAGCCAGATTGCGCGCTGCCAGGGCTATTCCCAACAGATGACTGGTGCTGTGCCCGGGCGTTGAACCACAACAACTCCAGCCGGGTATTTCAACTAATTCCACATCCAGGGCATGGCAAAGCGCCCTGGTGGAAATATCATATTCCCTGCCGCTGGTATGATCGCAGCATCCCGGGAAATAAGCGTATCTCATCTGGCTTTCCCCTCCAGTTCACGTACCCGCTGGAAAATCATCGCCACGTCCCGGCGGTTTTTGGTCTTAGCAGGTAGAAATTTAATTTTGTTTCGGGTTAACATGGCCAGGCCGGTATTGGCATTCTTAAATAACTGCCTGGTTTTTAAATTGTAGTTAAGCATCATACCCAACTCATAAAGCTTACCGTTATCTTCAACAGTGTTTAAAAAGCAGTCGTAAAACAGCGAAACATCCCTGGCGCGATCATCAAGCGGAACACCCTCGCGTTTGGCAAGGCTGCGCAAGCAATCCATAACCTGGGCCAGGTCAACATTGCGGGGACACCTTGATGTGCACGTGGAGCAGCCGGCGCAAAGCCAAATAGCCTGGCTTCTCAGCACGTTTTCCTTTAAACCCAGCTGCACCATCCGGAGCACGCGGTGGGGAGGATAATCCATAGCAAAAGCCACCGGACACCCGGCGGTACATTTGCCGCATTGGTAACATTGCTCCACCGGTTGGCCGCTTTCCTTGCTTACGTTATTGATAAAGCCAAAATTATCTTTGAGGCTGTTGGTTAGATTAAATGCCACCGACATTGTTATGACCCCTTATCTATAAGCGATATTTATTGTTATGACCCATAGTCTATAAACAATATTTTTAATATCGCAAAAAACGTGCCATGATAAAAGCGGCAATTTATTAAATTAATAACACGGAACACCGCCGTGTTTACAATAATTTCATAACGACGGTGCCCTGTTTTGGAACTATTGTTCCATACTGGTACATTACAACAATTTCGCTATAATTTAACCAGCTAACTATTCCAATGTGCATAAATTGTGCCTTTCACCACTTCTGGTGCAATAGTAAATTTAACACAATAATAAATATAATTATATTTTTCTCACATGTCAAGGTTTGACATAATTTAACAATATTTGACACCTTATAATGGAAACACAGGTAATTATCCCGCTTGCTGCTAGCATTTCTCCCCAAAATGGTTTAGCTGGCATTTTTTCTGCAGACTACAGAAGTCACAATGAGTTTTACCTTTAAAGTCCGGCAGGTCGCGTCCCACTCCCATTACCATGGCGATTGACTTGCGGGGCATCATTAAGTTCGAATCTGTTAGGCGCAGGCCAATTTGCCCGGGCTGTAGAAAGTAAAAAACAGTTTGCAAATCCTCCAGCGAACGCCAGTATGAGTGCCCCGGCCCCATGGGAAAGGTTGTTTGAAGGGCTGCTTTACGGCAATGCTCCTCAATTTTATCCACCGCCGTCATACTGCTTTTTACGATATATGCTGTTCCGGCGGCGTCCAGGGCGAAGGCTTCCAATGTTTTCCCGGACTTGATATAATACTCCTCCCGGTCGTCTAACGCGTTTCCGATGGTCATTGCGAAAAAAATTAACTTTTCTGCTGTTCCCGCCACCCTTGCCAAAAGCCTGCCGGTCAACTTTTGCCCTTCTTCAAGCAAAAGCTCCCGCTCTCCGGCACCTAATATTTTAACTTCACGCCAGGTCATGACCGGCCGGACCAGAGATGATGCTTCAGCCAGGGTCCGGCGGTGCAATTCCAGCGTTCTTGGCCGCGGAGGACGTTTATTGTAAGCGGCACCTTCTGCTTGAAAAAGATCCTCCACACTTACATCCGGCAGGGGAATTTCCCAAATCTTCGGCTCCGTCATAGTTATGCTTCCATCCTTTTCTGTATTTGGACAACCAGGTACGGCACTAAAGGTTTTCTACGGATTATTCAATGGAATTGCTTAAAATATGTGCATTCAGCAAAAATACTATTGAATTTGGGGTAACTGCCTAATTCAACAAACTCGGCAAATCCGGCTATCTCAGCGGCCCTGCGGTACTCCCTTGAGGATAACAGGGCTTGTTTGGACCCGGTACCCGCTGCATTACCAACCATTTTGATTTTGCTTTCCAGTTCCAGTGGTATCAGTCCGGTCACACAGGCGCTGTGCGGGGTCAAATAATTTCCAAAAGCCCCGGCCAATAGGACTTCTTTGATGTCGCCCGCTTTAATGCCACAAGTTTCCATTAAAACTTTAACACCGGCCGCCATTGCCCCCTTGGCTAATTGGAACTCCCGGATATCATTCTGGGTAATCATAACCGGTCTGCCGTGGCCGGTTTTACCGGCGTCTGCAAGTAAAAAAGCCGGTTCACCTTTGTGTTCCAAAAGATGATCTTTATAAGCATGCGCTTTGGTATTTGTAATTTGCTCAAAAGGCAATATCCTTCCCCGCTTATTAATAATACCCAGTTCCAGCAAACCCGCCACGGTATCAAGCAAAGCAGAACCGCAAATGCCCAGGGGGCTGCCCCCTCCAATTACGGAGTATTCAAGGCGGTCCCTAAAATAAACATGGTCAATGGCCCCGGCAGCCCCCCTCATGCCGCTGCTGATCCGGGCCCCCTCAAAGGCAGGGCCGGCCGCGGCGGAACAGGCAACCATTCTATCCCTGGAACCCAGAACAATTTCTCCATTTGTACCTATGTCAATGACCAATTTTACTTCTTCACTCCGGTCCAGTTCTGTGGCCAACAGCACCGCCGTGGTATCCGCCCCGACAAATCCCGCGATATTAGGCAAAACAAATATTTTGCCTGCCTGGTTGATATCAATTTTCAGTTCCGCGGCACTTGCCACCAGAGGTTCACTGACAGCCGAAACATATGGTGCTACCGCTATATACCGGGGGCTGACGCCAAGGAAGAGGTGATGCATACAGGTGTTTGCCGCTATGGATACCCCGTAGATGTCTCTTTTGTCCACACCGGCTTGATCCGCCGCTTCCCTGATCAGTTTATTGATGGCCTCCAGCACAGCGGCATGCAGTTTGGCAAGCCCGTCCTCTTCCTGATTGGCAAAGGCGATTCGGGAGATAACATCTGCGCCGAATCTGGTCTGCGGGTTAAGCATCGATACCACGCCAAGCTCCTGCCCTGAATAAAGGTCCAGCAAATATCCCACAATGGTGGTCGTCCCTATATCAAAAGCCATGCCCAGCATGGTCCCGGTGGTATCTTGCTCCTCAATGCCCGTAATTTGGCTGCCACACATAACCGCTGTAATGCGGTGATTGGCTTTGCGCAAGGTTTCCGGCAACCGGCGCACAAGGGAAACCGGAACCTCTAAAGCATCGCCGTTATAGCCGTGCTGTTCCAGGCTGTCTTTGAGGCGGCGCCAGTCTGAATACTGTTTATCCAGCAACGGCTTTTTTACTTCAACCAATATTTTTTTTAGGTGCGGCTCAATCTGAAATATTTTTTTTCCCGAGGTTAAAATGTTATGCTGATGGGTATAGTTCGGCAACTGTACGGTCATGTCACGATTAATTCTTGTTGAGCAAGCCAAACGAATTCCCTCCGCCAATTCTTGTGCCTCCAGGATATCCCGCTCAATGGCGGTGGGTTCTTCTGCTCCCGCTAAAATCTTAACCCGGCATTTTCCGCACTTACCCCTGCCGCCGCAGGGAAAATCAGCACTGATGCCGGCCGATTCCAATGCTTCCATAATAGTGTTGCCTGGTTGCACTTTAACTTCCAGGCCACCGGGTTGAAATATCACTTTATAACTCCGCAAGGTAAATCCCCCTAATTAGTTAGAATGTTTAAGAAATGCAATTTACCAGCCAAGCTCAAAAAAAACTAAACTGCACCGGTATCAGATGCAGCACTGAAATTCCCATCCAACCATCTGGAAATCTTATTGACTAATTCCCTGCAGTTTAATATAGTCTCCCCGAAAATAAGTTATCCCAAGTCCCACCGGTTTGTTGTCACTGCCGTAAAGCTTTTGTTCAACAACCAGCAGGGCAAGCTCGTTGTAAATATTTAAGTATCTTTTTATCTGTTCATCCGGGATCTCGGCATGAATTAGTATTTCTTTCTTTAACGCAAAATGAGAAACTTTATTGGATAACATTTCAGGGAAAGTAGCATGTTCGATTTCCTTCTCTACAATAGGCATCCCTTTTTGATAGAGCAAATATTTAACATCATAAGCCACTGGGACACCATCTGTGTAGAAAAGCCTGCGAATCATAATCACATTTTTATTTTTGGTAATTTGCAAATCACCGGCCAACTTTTCATCAGGCATAATGATATTGACTTCTAACAATTTTGTTTTGTCAACACTGTTAATAGAGTTGTTCATCTCGTCGTAGAAAATGGTGTATTTGTTTAATACAGGTTCTTGAACAAAATTTCCTTTACCCGGAATGGAATAGATATATCCCTCGTTGGCTAAAATGGTTAGACTTTTTCTTACCGTCATCCGGCTAACGCCATATTCTTCACATAGTGCCTTTTCCGATGGTACAGCATCACCCGGATTTAAGCCGCCGCCGTTTATCTTGTTTTTAATGTCTTCAACTATGCTTAGATAAACCGGACTAACCATTATCTATTACTCTCCGTTCGCTTTCATTAATACCGTCCATCCATTTTTTGCAGATTCTAACGCCGGATGAAGCGTCGTTAGCAAAGTTATCTGCGCCAATAAACCTGCAGACTTCTTTTGTCAGGTGGTTACCGCCGACAATTATCTTAACTTTGTCCCTGACCCCGGTTTCCTTAAAAACATCAACTATCTCTTTCATTGTATCGACGGTATTGGTTAATACTCCGCTAAGTCCTAAAATATCCGGTTGATATTCCTCACATTTTTTTAAAAACACTTCTTTAGGCACGTCCACCCCAAGGTCAACAACCTCAAAACAATTGGCCTCCAACATACCTCTAAAAATATCCTTACCAATGTCATGAATGTCCCCTGTTACAGTGCCTAAAACAACTTTGCCTATTTTGTTATTATGCTTAACCCGGAAATGGGCGGTCATTTTATCTAATTCCAGCACTTGTTTAAATATTAGCCCGGCCATTATCAAGTCTGCAATGTAATAGTCTTTACTCTCATATAGTTTCCCTACCCGGTTCATGCCTTCATTTACCAAGTCCAGCAGGCGCAGCGGTGCCATACCTTCTTTTAACAGCTCGTCGGATAATTTAAGCACTTCTTCCTCGTTTAACTGTTCCACATGTTTAATTAGCAACTGTTCCTTTTTATTCAATTCCTTCACCTCCGCACCCCTGACATAAAAGTTGGACCTATTCTATAAAACCTGGTGGGACAGCTCTTTTTGAACCAATCCAAAATGACTGATATTCACCGACTCGCCCTTTGGGATAACACAAAAGTCTTGATCATAAGGGCCGGTCAACAGCTTTTTCAGGAACCAAATGTCACCTTTGGCTACAACCAGCTTCAAACCGGTGTTTCGTGCCAACCCTTCCGCTTTGCTTAAACAGTCCGCCGGATTATAGGCCCCGGTATCGATCAGCATAAAGTAGTTATAGTGCTTAAGCATCACATCAAACAGTCTTTTGGTTCTTTGCTCGCCATAGCGTTTTAGCGCGCGGTCGTATTCCACAAATATACTTTTTGAACCTTCCATCCAACCTTTGGTCAGGAAATAGGTCTGTTTCAAACGCTCAAATTTTTCACCGGGCTGGCTGAGCACCATGGATATACAATCTTCCGTCCTTGGAGCAATCAAGTTAGCCCCCGTTGCCCTTAAACCCACCAAACCGTTCCCGCAGCAGCCATAAGCCAGTAAGATGTTATCTATATTCCTCTGGCTGTCTATTTCCTCTTGAAGTTTGGTCCTTAATTGGCTGGGGTCATTATGATAATCAGATTCGACCCATATTACCGGGAACCTGCATCCGGTCTCTTGCATGGCCAATTCTAATTCATCGCTCAGTGTTTGGCAGGCAATAACCACTTCATTCATTTAATCATCCCCGTTTTTAACGCAAAGGTATTAGATTTTACTTGCATTTAAGATTGACGGCGATAACTGCGGCATTACGTTTTGGGAAACTGATATAGAGGTATATACAACCATATACTTACATTTATCTTAGAGTTTGCATATCTATTTGTCAACTTATCGCTCCTGCTTGAACCGCATGGCAGGTTAACCAGGGGGAGAGGGAACATAAATGTTCCCCCCCTCTTTTAATACCCCTTTTTATTACAGGATTTCGGCAAAGTCAGCAACAGCTTCAGCCCGGGATTTTGCGCCAAGTTCAGGGAGCAATAAAGCCACTATGCCAACCATAAATAAGCACAAGCTGCCTAGAATGAAGAACAAGTCATAGTTCCGGCCGGCCAACGGGGCAATAATAAAGGATGGAATACAGACCGCGCCGATAACCTGAAGGGTGCCGGTGATGCCCCCTGCACTTCCGGCATAAACGGGACCGATCTCCGGAAGCAGCATGGGAAATGCCAGCAGCAGCGGCGCAGACATTCCCAACATAATGCCGAAACAGGCCAGCAGCACCAGCAGACCAACCCCTTGCGGCGCAGTCCAAGCCAAGTACCCGGCGATTGCTCCCAACACCGCTACAGTTGCTAAAAATGGTTTCATCTTACCGATGCGACTGGAGAGAATGGGTCCCAATATGCTGCCGAAAATAGTGCCGAACGTGATCAGAGACGTCATAAAGCCGGCCTCCTCCGGGCTGAACCCGCGCAAATCATGCAGCGCATTGGGTAAAAAACCGGAAAAAGACATGGAGGAACCCATATAAAGCATCAACGCCGCACCCACCAGCCAAATATTTTTGCTTCTGGCTGCGACACCAATATACTTGCTCACAGGCATAACCGGCACATCGGGCGCTCCCTCAGGTTTGGGTTTAATAAATAATAGCCAAAGAACCCAAACTGCCAACATAACTAAACCAGCCGTAATAAAAGCGCTTTTTGTTGTAGGAAACATTGCCGTGGTGGCTAAAGCAACACTCATGCCTACTCCGTTGGCGGAAAAATAGATGCCCGTAGCTGTACCCATATGCTCTTTGGGAAACCATGCTCCCAGCAACTTTGCAACGTTGGCGTTTAAGAAGCCCGGGCAGAGCCCCGCCAGGAACATCAGAACAAACAATTCTAAGAAGTCGTGGGCAACATACCGGAAAAATGCTCCTGCTATAGAAAAAACAAACCCCACCGCTACAATTCTTTTAACTCCCCACCGGTCCGCCAGGGCGCCTGCCGCAAAGCTAAAAATTACACCGGCCAACATGGGCGCGGTTAGCACGATACCATACTGTCCGGAGGTTAGTTTGAATGCAGGGATAATCTGATACGCCAGAGCTGCCACCTGGAATTGTGCAGCGATCGCACTGCTCATGGCAAGCCACACGATAGCCAGGATCACCCAGCGGTATGGCGAAAGCGGCGGCTTTTTGCTATCGTTCATAGATAATTCAATCCTTTGGCGTAAATTTTTAAAATAAAATCAAGTTTTTAAATCAGTTGATATTTAGCTGAAGAAAAATAGTACAGAAAGAGACGAGGGCTCTCTCTGTACTATTTCGGGAAATTATATCCCGCTGTGCTTTTCTGTACACGATCACTACATTAAAAGAAACATAATAAACGAAAACATCATATCTTCGTAGCCTTGCATTTTGGGAGCCATTGCCTTGGCCTGCTTTTCATCAATCTCAGGGTGCTCCGCCAAATACTGCTCCCAGGTCTTATAATATTTTGTATTCATAACCAACCCCCCTAGTAATTTGCATTTGTGGCCACAAACTCCAACACGGCGCGTGTGTTTTCCACGTTAACGCTATCCAATGTAACCGGAGCCTTATCAAAGTCAAAATAATACCTGCCGCCCGGTGCCAGGATGTCTATTAGTTCTCTAGCCTTATCAATGCACTGCTGTTTGGTGCCGGTTTTTAACAGCGAAATCGGGTAGAAACCGGAAATAATATGTTTTTGGCCAAGTTTTTCTTTAACCAGTTTGGGATCTCCATATTCAAAGCGCATGACAGTATTTTCCGGCAATTCATATAAGTAATCCAGATAGCGCATCCAGTCCTGCTCAACAAAAAGATGTGAGGGATGTCCGGCTTCCGCCAGCGCTTCCACCAGCTTTTTAAATGACGGCCAGTAGAATCTTTCAAAATCACTGGTGCGCATAAATGGTGCCATATGCAGTGGAATAAAGGTGGCGTTGTATTTTGATGGCGGAATCGGGTGCAGTCCGGCTTTAATCATCAGCGGAGTTGCAGCTTCAGCAGCTGCTTCCACTTTGTCGGGAACCCTCCTCATATCAGTGGAAATCCCTTTAAAGCCCCTGAGCTGGTCAGCCACGAAATCCAGAGGCGCCTCAGTAAATCCTGCAAAAAAGTTGGTGTCACCGTAACCGTATTTTTCAGTCAACTTTCCATAAATCATTATCGCATTGCCCATCTCATCCTGAAAAGCTTTGAAGGCTTTGGCCAGAGTCAATGCTTTAGTGCTTGCATCCGTATCCAGTTCGGTATACAGGCGCGGCAGTATTTTTTCTATGATGCAGTTATAGGGGTTGGCAATGAAATCATCGTATTCTTCCTGCAGCAGGCCTTCAACTTCAGGGTGCTGCAAGAAACCATTGGAGCCCATGACAAAGTTTCTTGCTCCCAAAATTCTATAAAAAGAAGGAAATCTAAAGGCATTTACCGGAAGCAAATCCGAGTAAAAGTCCCGGCATACCTTATCAAATATCTCTTCCAGTTGAGAAGTGTCCCATTGGGCTTCCACCAGGTCTTTGCCCGCATATTGAATGGCAAACTCAACGGGAAAGCCTACAAATACGGGGACTCTTTTGGGGATCCTGCCGTCAATAATGTCATGAAACAATTGGGTTCTTTCCTGTGCCAGCGCCTTTGCATCAGCCATGTTATTTCACCCACCCTTGACATAATTTAACGCCTTCAGCAGCGTTGGTCGTAAACGCATCTGCGCCAATCATCTGACACGCCTGCTCGGTAACAGGGTTCCCGCCGATAATCACTTTGACGCTGTCACGCAATCCAGCCTCTTTGAGTGCATCAACTGTGTTTTTCATGGAATCCAAAGCCAGGGTCAGCACGCCGCTCATGCCCACAATGTCAGGTTTAACTTCCTTTACTTTTTCCACAAAAGCACTGGCCGGCGTATCTATGCCAAGGTCATAAACTTCAAAGCCGGCTGCTTCCGACATACTCTTGAAAATATTTTTCCCGATGTCGTGTAAATCTCCTTCAACCGTGGCAAGAACGATTTTTCCGACCTTGGCAGAGCTTTCCTTACCCATGGCCGGCTTTAAAATATCAATTGCAGAAGTAAGTAATTCCCCGGCAAATATTAAATCCCCGACAAAATACTCTTTTTTATCAAACAGGTCGCCAACTATGGTCATACCTTGCTGGCAGGCGTTTACCACCGCCGTGGTTTCTTCGATGCCGGGGTTGGCAGCCACAAAGTTTTTCAACATTCCCAATACTTTTGGTTCGTCCAGGTTTCCTACTGCATTGGTCAATTCTTGCAAGTCCAACATTAATAGTCCTCCTTTTAATTTATAGTTGTTGGATAAGTTGTATGCACTTGCCGGTTTTTGTTTTCTTTTGCTGTTTATTACCCCCCTGCCTAAAATATTTTGCGTGCGTCACGGCAAAATAACAGTTCTTGTTTTATTAAAGTCTACCTGACGTACGGTACATACCTGTGTATACAGGTTACAGAAAAAATAACTTTATTGCTCCATACTTCTGTCCGGGCCAATTTTATTTTTCCGGTAGGCGTTGGAGAAATTGCGGCAATACCTGTCGCGCCCAAGCAACGCTTCAGTTGCCAGCAGAGTTGTTAATATATCCCTGTTGCAGGGATCCAGGATGGCTGAATCCATTCCAGCATAAACTGCAATGGTTAAGAAGTGCTGGTTGACTATTTTTCTTAAAGGCATGCCAAAAGAAATGTTACTTAATCCCGAGGTTACTTTAATGGTGGGGTAAATAGCTTTTACAGTTTTTAATGTGTCAATAAAGTTTAACAGGGACCGGTTGTCCGCTGACAACGCCATCACCAGCGGGTCAATGTGGATCCGCTCCGGAGTGATGTCATACTTCTTGGCTTTTTCAACCATGATTTTGGTAATTTCAACCCTGGTTTGGACATCGGACGGAATACCTTTACTGTCACAGGTCAAGGCAATAACCTGCCATTCCGTGCCCTTAATCATGGGGTAAATGACTTCACATTTATCACCTTCTTCAGACACCGAATTGATGATACCGGGTTTTTGGGCATACTTAAAAACCTGTTCAATAATTCTGGGGTTGGGGCTGTCAATACATAATGGTTTATCAACTGCGCCCTGAACTATGTCCATCAGCCATTTTAAAGTATCAGCCTCAACCTCCGGCGCAGTGCCGGCACACACGTCGATGTAATCGGCACCGGCTTCAACCTGCTTGACAGCCAGATTGCGTATGAACTCTTCGTCTTTCTCTGCTATTGCTTTTTTTACGCTCGGAATGGTTCCATTGATTTTTTCCCCGATAATGATCAATGCAAAACTCCCCCTTACAAATGCTCCACGTTATGTCTTTACACGTATATACATGTCTACCTTTATACTATCACGCATTGTTGCTTTGTCAATACCAACTATCAGACTAGTTAAAAATTTTAAAAAAAGAACCGCCGGTCGGGCCTGAAAAACCTCAACCGGCGGTTCTTTTGAGTAAATCCTGCTTCACTTTGGTATTTCATTATATTATAAAAATACTTCTTTTAAATTAATTTGCAGCCCCGACAACAGCGGGGATTCCAAAATTTCATCGCCGCGGTACGCTTCGTGCAAAATCCATTTCTTTTCGCCGGGGGCAAATACCTGCACTATTCCGGCATCCGGGTCTACGATCCAGTATTCCTTAACCCCATACTTATAGTAAAGCCTGCTTTTTTCTACCTTATCCCGGCTGGCTGTCGACGGTGACAATATTTCAACTACTAAATCCGGCGCACCTTTAATGTTATCTTCGGTAATAATATTCAAACGATTGGCGGAAATAAAGAGTATGTCAGGCTGTGGTTTTTCTGTTGCACTTAGAACAACATCGGTGGGAGCGTCATAAACCTCGCCTAAATTATTATTACGAACAAAATTTGTAATAAACCAAACCAATCGGCCTTTAACCCGTTGGTGGATGGTCTTCGGTGCTGGAACCAAAATTAGTTCACCCCCGATTAGCTCATACTGGTTGTCGTCATTAATTTTTAAGTAATCCTCATAAGTATATAACTTATTAGGAGTTTCTTGCATGTCAGAACCCTCCTTGAACATAACACGAGCATATACTGACCAATTCACTGAAAAAAACCACATCCTGATTGTGGCAATACTGTACATCACATTATATATCGCAGCATGCAAAGGTGCAATATGGGAACCGGATTGATTATTGCTTCAAGATATCATTTCTCCCCGGCTTAAACCGTTAGCGGCTGTCAGTGCCTGTTGTTGTTCCAGCTCAACCCATTGCTCTATCTCCTTACAGGTAACGCGCTCCACAAAACTGTTGAAGCCTTCTCTCATCACAATTATATTGGTATTGACAAATGGTACTACCAGCTGGATTTTACCGGTCGGTTCAACGATGAGCACCTGGAAACCTAATTTGCGGATAAAACGCATGCATTCCTCAACGTTGTCGGCATCCATCCGGTTAAAGGCTTCGTCAAAAACCACCAGGCGCAGTGTATCTTCTTTTTTACGATAAAGGTGGTAGACCTGGTAAAAAGAAGCTAAAATCGCAACGTAAAAAGGAATCTGTGCGCCCCCTCCCGACTCGGTTCGGGACACCTTGGAGAAATAGCTTTTGTTTCCCTGTTCATCGGTAATGATAATGTCAAAATCAAGGTACGAGCGGTAATCGGTAAGCTCCTGCAATTTATCCTGCCGGCTGCTGGAAGTAATCTCTTCAAAAAGACGGCTGAAACTATCACCGTATAGTTCCTGGAACACCGTACTAAAAAGCAGCTCTGTTGAGCCTAGCTGATATCCCTCGATCATTTCGTAAAACTCTCGCAGTTCCGGCTTGGGGGTCAGGCTGAACCGGTAGGAATAACTGCCGAATTTCAAATCCTGCAGCGCAAAGTTTAGTTCATCTATTTCTTCATGGGCCAGCCTGATGGCTTCATGCAAGCGGGACAGGAAATGTTCCTTTAAAGCCTGCTCCGCCTTTTTCCGTGCTTCACCTGCCTTTTTACTGTACTCAGGCAGGTGAATTTCCTTTAAAAAGTGCATCCTTTCAGCATATTTTTGGTTATCTATAGCTGTTACATCCGCTAAAAAATCAAATTTCTTATTAAATTCATGCCTGATGTTTACCACTTGATCCATTTTATTTTTGATCTTGGTTTCCAAGCCCTGGATATTTCTATAGTAATTATTTGCCAATTCCACAGGCATGCGCTGTTGGCTTTCCCGCTCCCATTTAGCCTGGCAAGTTTCCTTTAATTCTTCCGAAATTACATCCAGGTTTTCAAGATACTTTTGATAACAAGCATCTTTTTCACCGGCAAGTTGCTGCAGCTGTTGTTCAGATAATTCCAGTTTTGCTTGTACCTGTCCTTTTTCTGTGTTTAAATTAGCAATTTCCTTTTCGCACTGCCTGAGCTCGATTTCTTTACCTGCTCTCGCCTTTTCCAACATTTCCAGCTCTGAACGGTCCAGGTGCAGCAATTCCTGTTTTGCCTGCACCAGTTCCCAGGCCAGTCTGTCCAAATCCTTGCACTGTGCGAAATCCTTTTGCCATTGCCGGTAAAGGTAATGTTTGTCGCTGTTTAGATTTAGTACCCCTTCACTTTTCTCTATTTTTTCGTTTAACAGGGATAACTCGCCCTGGCATTTTTTTAATTCTTCCCGTTTCCCGGCAAGCTGTAATTTCACAGCCTGCGCGCCTATGTAAGGCACCTCATAACGTTTTTGGGGAATTTGGCGGGCTGTATAATTTTGGTACAGCATACAGGTATCGGTGATAGCCCGTTTGTATTGTTTCAACTCCTTCTCCGACAAGCATTTCATCACCCCGCCCAAAAGCCAGTTGGCGTAAGCGCGAATATAATCTTTTTCGGCTATGATTTCCTCGGCAAGACTTCCTGCAAGCGGAGGCCTGACCTCCTTGACCAGCTTATCGGTATTTACCAGGCCTACATTTTCCATACCGTGGGTGAATTTATAGCGCTCGTAAATACTCAACGCCTGGTCGAAATATCCCGGCGGTACCAGAAGATCAAACTTCTGGGTGGAAAGATAGCCCTCTATGGCATTCTGCCAGCGCCGGTCACAGATATCGATGGCCTCGCAAAAAATATCCACCGGCACACAGCCCTGGCCAGCTTCCTGCGCAAGATGCTCCTCCAATAATTTTTTCAATTTCATCGTGGCAGAAGTAGAGTTCAGCACCCGGTTTTTTTCAAGGTTTTTAATCGCCAGCGCCAGCTCCCGGGCCTGCCTTTGCACTGTTTCCCGCTGTTTTTTAAGTTCTGACACCTGTATGATGAGCCATTTCATGCTTTCATTCCAGGAGCGGGTAAGCTTGTCCGTTTCTGCAGGGAATAATCCCGCGTCCAGGAACATTCTCCAGGCCCGGTCATCTTGTTTAAGGGATTCAATTAAACTGGCGGGCGCCTTTAGCAGGTCTAAAACCTCAATCAGTTTTTCCCTGTCCCGTATATCTGTTTTAACCTGCTGCAGCAGGTTGCGCTGTTTTTCCTCCAACTCCGCCATCTTTTCTGTTATAGCTGCGATATTCTGCTTTAATTTGTTTTCCTGCTGCATTACCGCTATGCCATTAATTTTTTCGATCAGTTGTTCCTTTTCAGCATTTAACTTTTTATACTTGGCTTCAATCGTGCCCAGCTCACCCAACAACCACTGCAGCCGGTCCTTTGATTTTTGATATTGCTGCAGCGCCTCGTCCAACTCCCGCACTTTTTGCTCATAATTACCCCTGTACAGCATATACCGGCCAACTGTTTCCTGACGTCTGAAGTGCTCAACCTTCCCGTATTCCCGACACAGTTCCTCCAAGGCCATAATCTCCGCCCCGGTGTTTAAAAGCTGGTTTTCCATTTGGCGGTATCTTTCAGCATAATCCCGCATGGTATCCACATCCACAGGCCGTTCATCCAAAATGTAGCCATAGATAAACGTCCTCAAGTTGGTAATAGGCTTAAAAGAAATACCTTTGACAAAAAGTGAAAAAAACGACTCCTTGATCCCGCCAAACAGCTGGCGCAGATCGTTTCTGTAGCCCTCCAGGTCATTGCGGTACTGGCGGAAATTAAGGCCCTTAGCCCTGATATAGCGGATAAACTGCTCTCTGTTGCGCGGGTACCCGTCCTGTAAAAACAACTTATCCCCCAGCCGGCAATCTTCAATTTTAAAAAAAACATGTTCCTCTTCACCAGAGTCGCAATAATAGTCAAATACCGCGCCGATTAAGCAAGATTGTTTGGTAGAGGTACGGGTAAATTCAAGTACTATATAGCTTGAAAAATCCTCATCATTTCCTCTTAAATAGGTATACTTGCCTTCCGTGCCGGTCCTGCCCCGCAAATAACCTTTAAGGTCCCTGGCTGTCTTTTCATCAAATGCAGCGGAATTGAACAGAACCTTTTTCATATTGGAGACAAGAACTACTTGTAAGGCGTCAATCAGCGTTGACTTGCCTGCTTTATTGTTACCGGTGATTAGGGCGCTGCCTGCGATTGGAATATATTCGTTAGTAAAGTAATGCCAATTAATCAGCTTTATCCCGGTCAAGAGCATCCTCTTTGTCCCCCTTTGACTCGCCTGCCCTGATCCAATCCGCCAATCTTTCAACGCTGGGCACATCTACAACTAAAAGGATCGTAGGGTATAATAGATATACCGCATCAGGGTCCTTCCACTGCCCGCGTTTTAAGTCCAAAATGGAAAAGTTACTGAAAAGTTTTAATGCCTTTTCCAGGTCATCCCTGGCCGGTAAACGGTTTTTGATCTCCAGGGCCATATATTTTCCCTGGATATCTTCACCTGATATCAGTACCTCCCGGGTCAACCGCAAAGCATTTTGTTTTTCATCATAAAGCAGCCTGAGAATAAATAAAAATATTGTTTCCTGCAGGGTAAAGTGGTACCGGTTCCTGCCATAGCGGTTGTATAACTGCAGCACGGAAAAACGTTTGTTATGGTTCAAATCCCAGCCGGAGAGGGAAAAATATTCGCTGAAAATATCAAGATAACGCTCAACAAAACGGTAAAATACACGGTCTTCTTCCCGTTCATATACCAAAAAGTTCTGGCTGAGCAATAAATTTGCCGCTTTACTGAAAGTGTCCTTATCCTTATTTGAAAACTCCTCATACTCCTGGTACCAACTCAACGTTTGCTCCCCTTCCTTCTGATAACCAGGTTTGGCACCTCAATTGCCCCTTCCTTGAGGGTAACTGTTTCGCCTCTTTCCCCTTCCAGGCGGTAATTTGCCACGGGCGACTGGCTAAAAAGGATAATATAAATTAGTTTAATCCACTGGTTACGGCTGTTGAGGGGCACCTGTTCAATGGGGCAACTGTCATTTTCACCCAAAATATTGTCTACATAATTATTTACCTGCTCCACCGTAACTTCTTCTGCCACCCTTGAGCCAAATTGTCGAAGCTGTTTTCTACGCACCTCCTCCGGCACGGAGACAGCGCGGAGCGGCTGGGGTTTATGGGTCTGCCGCGCCGCCGGAGGCTTTCTCAGGCTGTGGTTATCTACTGTCACCTGGGGGAAAAGAGCAATGGAACGGGTAATTTCCCCGGGAACCAAAGTTTTCTCGCCGTGCTCCTTAGCTAATTTACCCAGGTAAGCCAGTACCGTATAGATATGCTGACCGGCTCCCCGGCCCTGGTGCAACTTAAACCTGAGGCGATCAGCCGCTGACCTGGCATACCTGGCATTGCGCCGGTCAATTTCACTAAGCAGCCTGTCCATCTCCTGGCCAAAGGAAGTATCTATATACTCAGTCCATTCATATAAAAGATTTTCGGCTGCTCCCGTGTCCGGTGCCCGTTTTTCCTGCACCATAATACCGGCCTGCCTGGCGATCTCGTTTCTATCGGAACGCCACTCCCTGACGCGCTTTAAAATACCAACGCGGTATTTGGATATATGCTCCGAAGTTTTGAGCCTGTAGTATTGCTCGCCAAGGACCTTGGTTTGATACACATCAAAAATTTGACTCAGGATAGCGCGCACATCTTCTGCTTCCAGGAGTTTCTCGGTATAATTTTTAATGCTGTGGTTTAAGCTCTTCAAGCCGTCAATTAACTCTTGCGTAGACTCATAAGCTTGCTGCAGGGCTACATAAGAAAAACCTTCACTGCCGGTAAGGTTCTGGTAAATGCTGAGTATCCTTCCTTTAAACTCCACCCGGTAGCCCGTGCGGATTTTATTCATCGCCTCCAGCATAACAATGGCGTAATCAGGGATGGATATTCTAAAAGTGTAATCAAGTTCCGGCTCCAGGTTCAGCCAGCCTGTGTCCACCAGCCTGCGCAAATATTGAAAAGCCTGCTCGCGGGCGTTTTTTCCCGTTTCTTCCGGGGAGCCCTCTTCTTCAATCTGCCAGGCTTGCTCTCCCACACTCTCCAGGTATTCCGTGAATAATTCGATGATATGATCCCGGGATAGGGTATAAATTCGCTTATTATACTCCTGGTAAACCAAAAATATCAAATCCACATAAATTTCTTTCAGGTTGCGGCTAAATATAGAAAAAAAGTTTTCCGGAACCTGCGAAAAAAAATCTTTTCCATACATTTGCAATACCCACTGCCCATTCCTGACCGGCGTTCTATTTTTTTACTTATTAAACAATACTATATCAAAAAGAGGCAAAATCCGCAGCCATATTTGGAGTCAGGGTGTTTAGGCAGATTATGTAGGTTTACTCACCGGGATTATCAAGATTAAACTTTCCTTAAATAAACAAATTTAGCCGGCTGTCTTAAAACAGAAAACCGGCTGTCTTTCAAATTAAAAGAAAAATGTAATTATTTATTAAATTATTTCCAAACCAGAGCCTTGCCTACGAGGTCAATCAAGCCTTTAACTTCAACACCTAGTTCATGCTCCTCCACCATGGGATAAAGCTGAGCTTTACAGATGGAACACGGTGCACAAAGTATACCATTACCATCTTTGCTTACACCAGTGGCCCGAACCTGGTCGGCTTATTTCTGGCTAAGCTGTATTCGGCGCTGGTACATTTCAGGAACATCGAACAGGATTCCCGAACCACCGCCACAGCAAAAATTATCCATACCATGGGGTGTCATTTCCCTAAAATCGGAAACACAGGCACGCATAATTACCCGCATATTTTCATTTAAACCACACCTGGTGCCTAAACGCAAACCATCTTTCCAAGAAGTTATGTGTAAGGCATTGATGCCAAAGGCTGCACCATAATAAGCAGGGACACCGAGTGCTATCACATCAGCTTGTCTAATCATTTCTTCAATGGAAGTCCAGCCATCCTTTTGTATACATTGATTGGTCTTTAGGCACCAAAACAGCCTTTGCAAGGGTTAATCATCAGTAGATCTTTTAGAGAAATTATTTCAGCACTATCAATATTCAAGTTTTCGAGAATGAGTTTTACCAGCTTATCTACGGAGCTATTGTTTCGTGGACGGCCGCTTACACTTATAACTTGCATTAGTTTTTCTTTAATTTTACTATTTAAGCCCGGCCCTGCTAACAATGGTTTCAGCCACTTCTTCGGCGCTGTTGAACGGAAAATCCCCGGCCGTCAAAAGCTTTCCGGCTTCACCGGCGGTAACCTCGAGATCACCGGCCTTGCAAGTAGTGTTTGCTCCCTGCGGGAAAGCAGCCAGTAAGGCTTCCGGAGTGGATATGGGGAAATTCGCTCCATCAAGAGCTCCGACAATCTGTTTTTTAATGGCTTCGCGCACTGACATACAGGTAATTCCTCCTTTTGATTTTTTATAGCAAGCTTATAAACTTAAGCATTATATTACTTGGATAAGCAATTAAAATAAGTAAACTGTTTTACAAGAAAAATAAAAAGTTACCACAAACGAGTAGCAACTTAGAATTTATTTACCTCAATATTGGTTTATATAAAATGATGCCTTGTTGTTGTAAATATTCCAGGGATTCCTGCAGCTCTGAATGGCTGATGCCAATCAAGTTGGCGAGCTTGTGGCAAGAAATGCCGGTTAGATCAAAAATACCGTCCTCGCCTTCACAGAGAAACAGGTTTAGAAGCATTTTAACGGTTTTGCCGAGGGGAGTGCCGGCTTTGATTTCGAATAGTAAATCCCGCATCAGATTTACCCGGCTGACCATCTTTTTAATTTGGGCGTCAACTTCCTCTTTATCCCGATTATGCCCGAAGCAATATAATTTTTTTTGAATCATACCAACAGCCCCGTTACACGGCTTCGATGCCGCCGGCAAGTTTTTCTCTGCTTAAAAGGATAAATTGGTGTCCCCTGGTGGCGATGGCCCCCTCTTGCTTCAAATCGCCCAGAACATTGGTCACCATGACCCGCGAGGCGTTGACCAGAGAGGCTATATCCTGGTGAGTGAGGTCGATATCGATTATGGTTCCTTCGGGAGAAGTTTTTCCGTATTCACCGGCCAGCCTGAGCAGAATGGCCGAAATTCTGCCTTTCACATCCTGGAAGGCAATGCTGGCTACCTTATCTGTGTAATTATTTAATTTACCCCCCAGCAATTGGATTATTTTCAGGGCAGTATGCGGGTTTTGCAGCAAAATGGCGAAGTGTTCTTTATTACAAGAGCAGATAAAGGTGTCCTCCATCGTCTGTGCATTCATGGTATGGCGGGCGTTTTCTTCAAAAAAAGTGTTTTCACCGAAAATATCATCCTCTTTTAGGATATCGAGGGTAATTTCCTTGCCGCCTTCTGAAACTTTGAACAGCCTGACCCGGCCATACTTGATCAAGTAGATAGTGTGCGCGGGATCTCCTTCCCTAAAAATCATTTCGTTTTTGCGATAGACTTTTTTACCGGCCAGCACCCCGATTTTTTCCCGTTCCGTAAAATCAAGGGTGGCAAATAAGGCCAGTTCCTTCATACATTTAATTTTTTGCATTAATTGTTTCACCCATTCAAAAGTTGTTCTAACAGTTTACGCAAATTGTCCAGATTTACCGGTATAGTTTCCACGGGCACTTGGGCGTAGTCGCAGGATTCAAGTAAATTCATATCGTCAATGGATACAATTCCAGTGTCCAAAAGCAATATACGATCATAGTAATCAAAATTTTGCCGGGCATCAACCGCGTCCCAACCCAGCCTTTCCATAAAATCTTGCGCCAGTTTTCCAGCCACCCGCTGGTAAGGTAAAAAGTTTTGGCTTCATCGTCCAATTCCGCCATTTTTTATCTCATGAGCATTTCAATGCAATTTTTGCCTGAATTGCCCGCCCACCATGTTCGGCAGCTATTTACTCCATCTCCGGGTGGCATTGATTCCCTATGATCAAAGAGATATTGTTTCCGGCTATTTCGCGCAAGTTTTCGGTTACGGATTGGGACAGCTTATCAAGATCCACATGCAAAGCTGCGTCAACGTAGGTAATATCCGCATTTTTTTTGTTCACCCAACAGGTGTTCCAGTTCATGGCGTAGTATGCTGCAACATAATATTTTTCTTTTGATTTTTTTTCCGAACAAACTGTTTCACCCCTGCCATTTTTATCATAGCATAAAAATTTACAGGCAATAGTGCAGTAAAACAGTTTACACAATTTTAATTAATTATTAGTGGGGTGGATACTGTGCAAAAGTAACCAAAACCGTTTTAACCGCCTCAAGTGCATTATACCACTTAATGTACTTGATTGAGGCAAAGGCTATTTTTAAAATTTCTCAAATATTTTCATTATCAGCGTTATACTTAACAGCTAAAAGAAAAACCGGGCAAGTCCTCCTTTCGGACCAGCCTGGAAGCGCGCAAATTAGTTCCTTTAGCGCGCGCTTTTCAGTACTTTTTTCATTAACCCAGGCCATATATATGGCCTGGTATACTTTCATCAAAGGCATAAAAAAATTAGCAAGACTGGCGCTGTTGTTATAAATATTTATCTAATGTTATAATGTAACCAATTAGTTCCAGCCAAAAATGAAATATCCATGTATTATGCAGGGGGAGGAGAGTGTTGAGGAACCTTATCTCCGAAGATATTGAGGCCATTAGTTCTAGGGTAAATACAGTATTAAAAGATTTTCCCCAGATTGCAGGTGCGTATTTATTTGGTTCAACTTTGGGAAAATGTAGGCCTGATAGTGATATAGATCTAGGTCTGGTTCTGGAAGATAGCAATATGAGTGATAAAGAGCAAGAACAATTGGAAACCGCAATTGCTTATTTATTGGGTACGTTTAATAATAAACACTATGACATTACATTTGTATCCCCGCAAAGCCCAATTTTTAGCTATCGTATAATCAAAGACGGTTGTCTAATTTATGTTAAGAATATGGATCGCATAACTGATATTATTGAGGATGTCAGCAGGCGTTATTCCGAAGTTTACCCTCGATACAGGGCTGCTTTAGAGGATATTCTCAGCGAGGTTATATAAAAATGGGCATTGATCGTGAACGTGTTTTAATAAAAGTTGGGTATATTCGTGAACAGGTTACCAGTATTAAACAGTTATTAGCAAAAAAAAGTAAGCAAGAAATTATAAATGACGCCTGGGTGCTAAGGGGCCTCAAATATGCAATTCAAACAACCATTGAGGCTTTAATTGATATAGCGTACCATATATCGGCAAAGGAATATAACCATGCACCAACTGATGCCAGGGATGCTATAAAAGCTTTGGTAGAAAACGGATTAGTTTCTCGCAAATACCTGGATATTTATGGTGGCATGGTTGGTTTCCGCAATCGCGTGGTACATGGTTACCAGGAAGTTACTCCTGATCGGGTTTATGAGATTGCCAACAAGGAATTAGATGACTTTAACACATTTATTAAGCAGATTTCTGTACTTCTATGAGTATTTATATTTTAGAGGAAATAAACACCATGGAAAAACAAGTTCGCCAGCGTTTATGGGAAATTGATACGCTAAGGGGTTTTGCCCTGTTATTGATGATTATCTACCATCTTCTTTACGACCTCAAGGAGTTCTATAACGTCGATATCACTTATAATCAAGGCATATTTTTCATTATAGGTAAAACAGCTGCCATCTTATTTATTCTAATTGCCGGAGTAAGTTGTACTTTCAGTAAAAATAACACTCTCAGGGCCTTTAAATTAATTGCCTGGGGCTATGTCATTTTCCTGATAATGTATATAGTTGTGCCAGGGTCCAACATCGTATTTGGCATATTGCAGTTTTTAGGCGTGTGTCTTCTGCTCTCCCCGGTATTTAAAAACATCGCTCCTTATGTATTGGCGGCAATCGGCACGGTAATTATCCTTGCCGGTGAAGTTACTCCACAATTATCAGTTAGCCATAACTGGCTTGTGCCGCTGGGTTTTTGGGGACCAAGTTTTTCTTCCGTGGATTACTTTCCTTTAATTCCATGGTTCGGGATATTCTTATTGGGAATATCATTAAGGAAGGTGCTCTACAAACAAGAAATAAGCCTTTTCGCCACGGCAAGCAAGTATTTTAGGCCGCTTGCCTCAATAGGAAAACATACGCTTATTATTTATCTCATACACCAACCACTTATCATGGCTGCTCTGTATATTATCTTTCATTAGGATAACAAATTTTCCCTTTTATCAATCATTGAACAGGCTACCACCATCAATACCCCGGCCAGGCCGGCATTGGGCAGGTACTTAATAAATGGCTTGAAAAGGATCTGCAGCAGCACCAAAAATCCGGAAGGCACTCCCGCCAACCTGGTTTTTGCCCCGGCACAGTAGTTAACCACGGTACGGGTAAAGGATCCGGCACCGGGAAAACAGCTGAAATACGCGCCGAACATATTAGCCATCCTCTGAACTATATATGCAGCATGGTTTTACCCAACAAATCCAGCAAAGTTAAGACCCCAAACACCGCAATGGCTATGCCGGAACCCCTGTTAAACCATAGGATGCCCCGGTCTGTGAGTTTGTAGCGCAGTAAATTTACAACGCTGCTTAAAATAAACCACCATAATATAGCACCTAAAAACACTCCGGAAGCTGCTATGAAAGCAGCATAAAAATGGCTGCTCCCCCCGTTAAGATTAAAACCGGCAAAAATTGCGGTATATGCCAATATGGTAACTGGATTGGCTACAGTTAGAAAAAAGGCAGATGAGAAAGCTTTATAAAAACCCTGTGCTGACGGTGCGGTTGACTTGGACCTGTCAACGGGTTTGGCGCTGAATATTCTTACGCCCAGATAGCATAAAAAAATCCCTCCGCCCAACTGCAGAAAATTTTCTTCCTTAAGAAAAAAATTGGCTATGTAACTTACCCCCAGAGCAGCAACGTAGGCAAAAAAACTATCGGCTGCGGCTGCACCCAATCCGGATACAAAACCGCTAAGGCGCCCTTCCGCTAGGGTACGCCTTATGCATAACAGGTTAACCGGTCCAATTGGCACACAGAAAAGCAGCCCTGTTAACAATGCTTTAAAAAAAACAGCGCTCATAGTTATCCTACTCCCATGTTGGCTTCAAAGCCTTGTTTGGGCAACAATACATTGCTTTATACCTATTACAAATTTACCTTAGCACATACAAGCATCCTCAGCCATAGCCAGAACAGCCTTAGGCCATAGCTTTATACACCGGACTTTCGACCGATCGATCTTTAATTGATGAAATAGTATAATTTGGTGTATTTTTGTTGAATTATACTACAAATAACATTAAAATCCTTTTAAAACCTTTCTACAAACCAAAATCATCTGTAGCTTTTCAGCCCTTTTTTTCATTTATGGTATAATAAAATTTACGATAAACATAATTGACAAAATTAAGGAATGCAATAAGTCAACCCCGCCCCTAAATAAAGAAGGTATCAATAATAATTATGGAAAAACCAATTCGTTAGCGGTTTTGGGAAATTGGTACGCTCAGGGGCTTATCACTATGTTTTCTGGCCTGGCGGTTATGTTGATATACATTTTAAAATAAAGAGGGCCATCCTAAAATCGACTTTTAGGATAGCCTCTTTAGTTAAATTCAAAGTTTTTTCTTATTACCATTTTATTTGCTTACTAATTCTTGATAAGCATGTTCCACAATTGTATCGACTTCCTTTTCCTGCTCCACGGCAAGAGGTTCATAATGATCATTTTTCAATATTTCTTGCACCAGTTCTCTCGCCTTCATTCGGATATCCTTTTGGCCGGCAGCTTCCCATTGGCTCCAGGAGTAATCGAAACCAAGTTTGGGCATAAATATCTCCCCACCTCTTAAATGCCGCACCGTATGCTCCTGGGCCAGGAAAGTACCTCCGTTCAAAACACTGGAAATAACATCCAAAGCCAGGGTATCCGGATTCACTTGCACTCCTCTATGTACTTTGCGGAGCATGGCAAATGTTTCATTATCGATGGCCAATTGTTCATATGAAGCCACCATTAAATTGGCCATGCTGCCAAAACCGGAAATCATGTTTGCTCCGGCTATTACAGGCAAAATACCGTTAATCGCTTTTTCGTATCCCATTTGATTATCAAAAGTACAGGATGTGCAGGATAAGCCGTAAACATCGGTTAAAAATCCGTAATGGCGGGCAAGCTGCGCTACTATGACATTGCCGATCCCCACTTCGGGAAGACCCCAAATAGACAACCCATTTCTCATATTGGGATAGTTTAATCGAGAGCCGTAAATCAATGGTGTTTTCGGATTAATCAAATAGGCAATCGCGGCAAAAGCCAGCATTTCCGCAGTCATTTGAGCAACCCCTCCGGCAATGGTAAACGGACCGGATATTCCCGCTATCGGGGCTGACAAAATTACCGTAGGGATCCCTGCGGAAATAATTAATTTCATGGTATCGGTTATTTCCTTGGGAAAATATAAGGGGCTTTCCGGAGAAATTCCAACCAGTCCCATGGGATTGTCCGTCAATGAATTATTTGGGCCTGAAAACACCTGGAACAATTCAACAATATATTTTGCTTCCCGGGCCGAGGATATTCCAGGTCCATAAATGGGCTTCGTGGTGAATTTTAACATATGTTCAAATTGTCTGATCTGGCTGATTTCGTTTGGCACATCTTCCGGATACACTAAGGCGCAAGGCATATCCAATTGGTCCAAATGATCCATTAGTCGCAAAGTCTTGACAAAATCGGAAAGGGTAGCGTTCCTTTTCCGGCCCGTTTCCAGGTCAAGAATACTGGGTATTCCCCCGGTGGAATGGGAAATCACATTGCCTGGTTTTACTTCTACCTTCTTTCCCGATCGACCGGTAAAAGTAATTTCCCGGGTACCATTGTCAAGAACCAGCTGAACTAAGTCAGGTTTAAATTTTACCCGGTCACCTATAATTTGGCATCCTTTTGAATGCAAGTCGTTCCTTAAGTCCGGGTCATCAACTTTGACGCCAAAATTCTCTAGAATATATAGGCTAGCTTGATGAATCTGCTCAATTTCCTGTTCCGATAAGAACTTAAAGGATTTAGTATCTGCCTTTACCATATTAATCCGTCCCTTTCAAAGAATTCGCCGCACCGACACTTTACTTTTTCATGTCTTGCCTCGTAGTTGATTAATTGATAGATAACGCCGCACTATCCCATGCGACGTTATCTATCAAATTTAAAGGGGTTATACGATATACTAAAATAAATATGTCATTAATAACTAAACATGATTTTGGTTTAGTTGCTCCATTTGAAGTCAAATAATCTGTCATATTCGACATTACCTTTGTCAATAGCCAAATCCTTGGAATAAGCACGGCTTCCGTCCGGATAATACAGGGGAATCTGAGGTACATCCTTGTCATAGATTTTAATGGCATCGGCATAAAGCTGTTTTCTGGCTTCGGGGTCCGTTTCGGCTTCAGCCTTCGTCAGAAGTTCATCCATAGCAGAATTGGAGTACCAGCTCCAGTTGCCGGCAGAACCAATACTGGCGGTGGCGAGGCTGCCATACATGATTTCGTCCATATCCTTTGTGCCGGCGGCCCAACGGCAAATGCCGATTTCATACTGGCCTTTGGTCAATACTTCGTCAATAAAGGCACCCCTCTCCATCTGCTGCACTTCCGCCTTCAGCCCTATCTTGGTGAGGGCATCCTGGAGTATGGTGGCAAGCTTCGGATACGGGTCGGTGGCATAGGTCTTGATCGTGATCGTCTTACCTTCCATACCCGCTTCTTTTACCAGCTGCTTGGCTTTTTCCAGATCAACCGGATACCATGTATTTTTTAGGGCCGGGTCTCCTTCCGTATAACCCTGGCGATTGCCCGGGTAGTCTGCTACCGCACCATGACCTTCCGCACCAACGGTAAGCATCTGTTGCCGGTCAACCGCATAAGCCACGGCTTGACGCAAACGGACATCGGCAAATGGTCCGGTTTTGGTGTTCATGATACATTCAAAAAAGATCGTCGACGGGAAAGTTACCATATTAAGTTTTTCAGCTTTAGAAACAGAGTCATAATTAATACCTGGAATATCATTGAAATACGCATTGATCTCTCCTGTTTGCAACGCGATTATGGCAGCGTTCACATCGGTAATTGTCTTCATCCTGACCTTTTTGATCGCCGGTGCACCCTTAAAATAGTTGGGGTTGGCTTCATAGACACACAATTCACCGGGTTTCCACTCCTTTAGGATATAGGGGCCGGTTCCGACGGTGGACTCAACTGTTTTTCCGTAGTCTTTGCCGTATTTTTTGACGGTCTCCTCGCTGAGCATAGCGCTGTAGTAAGGATTGGCCAAATATTCGAGGAAGCCCACATTCGGCGTTTTCATGTTGAGTTTAATTGTGTAGTCATCAACAACTTCACAGTCTTTAATGGAAGCATATGCCCACGAAGTCCAGGACGATGCCATGGCCTGGTCGATGGAATAATTGGCGTCTGATGCTTTAAACTCAACTCCGTTTGAAAACTTAACGCCCTTTCTGAGATAGAAGGTATATGTTTTGCCATCCGGGGAAATCTCAAATTTTTCAGCAAGGGAGGGGACTGTTTTTCCGTTATTGTCTTTAATCACAAGGGTATCATAAACCTGGGACATACTGATGCTTTCAAAGCCGTTGGAAGTATTATAGAAATCAAAACTTTCCGTAACTTTGGGAATGCCAACAACCATCTCTTTGTCCGCACTAGATTGAGTCTGTTCACTTGTGCCGCCATTATTCCGGCCACACCCTGCAAAAAGAGCAGCAATCATGATAGCAAATAATAACAGTACAATTTTTCTTTTCATAATTCTTAACCTCCTCTTTTTTTATCTAGCAGCCCGGTGGCTGTTTAGATCATTGATAAATACGGCAGGCCACAAAATGTTCGTTGCCCTGATCTTTCAGCGGAATATCCTGTCCCAGGCAGTGGTCTTTACAATAGTCGCATCTCGAAGCGAACCGGCAGCCCGGCTTTGGATTGATCGGGTCCGATACCTCACCTCTGATAATTTTTTTGTTTTGGTTGCCGGTCAGCCTCGGAACCGGTATCGCCGAAAGCAGTGCTTTGGTATACGGATGCATCGGGTTTTTGAACAGCTCTGTTGATTCAGCCCGTTCAATGCACTGTCCCAGGTACATGACGGCGATTTCATTGGAAATGTGCTTGACCACAGAAAGATCATGGGTGATAAACATATAGGTAAGCTTCATCTCCTCCTGCAGGTCCATCAGCAGATTTAAAATTTGTGCTTGAATAGATACATCCAGAGCAGATACCGGCTCATCACAAACAATAAATTTAGGACTTAATGCCAGCGCCCGGGCAATACCTACACGCTGGCGGCGTCCGCCGTCCATCTCATGGGGATAGGTATTGACAAAACGCTCGGCCAATCCCACCGTATCCATCAAACTGAGTATTTTTTCCGTCATTTCCCGGCGGCTTTTGTAAACGTGATTCATGACCAGAGGTTCAGCAATCAGTTCAAATACCGACATGCGGGGATTGAGACTGGAGAACGGGTCCTGGAAGATGATCTGCATCTTCGGTCTGATTTTTTTCATTTCCTGCCTGTTACATTTCAGTATATCGTTACCCTCAAAAAGTACCTCTCCGGATGTGGCCTCCAAAAGCCGTATCACCAATCTTCCAAGTGTAGATTTGCCGCAGCCCGACTCGCCGACCACGCCGAGGGTCCGCCCTTTTTTTATCTCAATATTCACGCCATCCACAGCATGAAGAAGGCCGCCGTTTACTTTGAAATATTTCTTGAGGTCTATAGTTTTAATTAACGGCTCCAAAGCTTACACCTCCTTTGCGTAGAGATGGCAGACGATGATATGATTGCCAAAGGAATGTGGCTCAGGTTGCTTATGTTTGCATATCTCCATACACGACTTGCATCTGGGGTGGAATTTGCAGCCCGGGGGCAGATCTGTCGGATCGGGCATCAACCCGTCAATAGGGTTCAATCTGCGTGTCTCAACCTCAAGATCAGGTATGGAACCAAAAAGGCCCAGGGTATACGGGTGGTGTTTCTCCCCTTCGAATATATCACGGGCTGTACCTTGTTCGACGATCTCTCCGGCATACATGATCGCCACCTTGTCGCAGGTCTGGGCCACAACACCCAAATCGTGGGTAATCATGATCATGGAGGTACCAAGCTGTTCTTTAAGCTCTGCCATTAAGGCCAGCACCTGGGCCTGTATGGTGACGTCAAGGGCTGTGGTCGGCTCATCGGCAATGAGCAGTTCCGGGTTGCACGCCAGAGCCATCGCAATCACAACGCGCTGCTTCATGCCGCCTGAAAATTGGTGGGGGTACTCGCTTTTTCTTCTCGGCTGGATGCCGACAAGCTTAAGCAGCTCATCGACCCGCGCCTCCAGCTCAATTTTATTCTTTTTATCATGGTTGTGAATGTCCAGTGACTCCCTGATCTGATCGCCTACTGTCACGATGGGATTCAACGAAGTCATGGGATCTTGAAAGATCATCGACATGCGCTCGCCTCGTATCATCCTCATTTCGTTCTTGGATTTCTTTAAAAGATTTTCTCCTTTAAATAATATCTCCCCTTCAGTGATTCTTCCCGTCCTCTCCGGCAGAAGCTGCATTATCGCCAGAGCAGTTGTCGTCTTTCCCGCTCCCGTTTCACCGACCAGTCCGATGGTCTCCTTGCGCCCGATGTCAAAGTTGATTTTATTGACGGCATGAACAATCGCTTCATCCGTTTTATAAATCACGCTGAGGTCCTTAACGACTAAAAGCTTTTCATTCATCATATTCACCTCAATCTTTTAGCCTTGGGTCAAGGGCATCTCTGAGTCCGTCACCCAACAGGTTAATTGATAGAGCGGTTAAAACGATTGCCATCCCGGGAAATATCACCAGGTGAGGTGACGATAACATATAGTCTTTGCCTTCTGAAAGCATTGAGCCCCATTCCGGTGTGGGCGGCTGTATTCCCATGCCAAGAAAGCTCATGGCTGCAGCCCATATGATCATAGTGCCCACCGACATTGTTGCCTGTACGATTACGGGACCGATAGCATTGGGCAGGATGTGCTTCAGGATGATATAGCGGTCAGGGGTGCCGCATGCCTTGGCGGCTTCGATAAAATCCTGCCCGGTTACCGTTAATATCGCCGAACGGATCACTCTGGTATAGTAAGGAACCATGGACAGCATCAGGGCAATCAGCACATTTACCAGACCCGGCCCGAGGGCCGCTACGATTGCAAGAGCCAAAAGCATAAATGGAATACACATAATCGTATCCATAACTCTCATGATTAACGTATCTACTATACCGCCGTAATATCCTGCAGCAGCACCAAAAACCCCGCCCAGTGAAATACCTACAACAACAGCTCCAATACCCATGACAAGGGAGTTACGTGTGCCATGGATAACACGTGCAAAGATATCCCTGCCGTATGCATCGGTACCGAACCAGTGGGCTGCCGAAGGAGGCTGCAAGCGATCTCCTATGTTCTGCTCCAATGCCACGCTGTAAGGAACAATCATATCCGCAAATACGGTGCAAAGCACGATCACGGAAAAAATGGCCAGCCCCAACATGGCGATTCTGTTCTTTTTCATTCGTTTCCAGATTTCCCCAAACCGGCTTTTTTTCTTATATTTTTTCTTTATGGGAGTGGTGGTGATTTCAGTTATACTGTTCATGTTCATTATCCCCTCACCAGTCTACACTTTTTGATATCGAGCCCTGATTCTAGGATCGATATAGGCATAAAGAATATCAACAATCAGCATGACCATCATGAAAAGAAAGGCAAGAAATATGGCACAACCGGTTACCTGGGGCACATCCTTCATTCTGATTGCATCGATGATCAAGGTTCCAACTCCGTTGATGGAGAAGACCGTTTCGATGGTAACAACTCCTCCCAAAAGGCCTCCAAACTCCAATCCTGCTACCGTAACAACCGGCAACAGCGCATTTTTCAGCGCATGGTGGAAAATCACCTTTTTCTCCGTCTGCCCCTTGGCACGGGCAGTGCGCACGTAGTCCTGTCTGATAGTTTCCAGCATCGTTGTTCGGGTTAGCCGCAAAAGTGATGCGGATACCGGAATTGCCAGTGTAATTGCCGGCAATATATAGTGCACCCACGTGTCACTGCCGTTGGATGGCAGCCAGCCAAGCTTCAGCGCAAACAGCAAAATCGCCATCAGTCCAAACCAGAACCCCGGTATCGATGCCATGAGCATGGCAGCGGCAGTACCCGTAATATCATACAGACTATATTGCTTGACTGCCGATAAAATACCCAGGGGAACACCAATCATCACAGCTAATAGTATGGCGGCAGAAGCCAGCTTGGCGGTGGTGGGTAAGCGTGAAATTATTTCATTAAATACCGGCCTGCCGGTACGGTATGAGTTTCCCATATCTCCCTCTAAAAGCTTGACCACATAGTCCCCATACCTGATAATGAATGGCCGGTCGAATCCAAGCTCGTGGTTGACCCTGGCAACAGCCTCCGGCGAAGCTTGTTGTCCGAGCATCATACGTGCGGGGTCCCCTGGTGTTAAGCTCATGATGCCGAACACGATAAAAATAATGGCAAGCAATGTGGGAAATACGATCAGCACCCTTTTGACAATGTATTTGCTCATTTTCTCACCTCCCCCTGCGTAACTATTTCATGTAGCCCTTACCGCTGCTCCATGCGGCTAAATCTTAATGTTAAATTTTCCATCATCCGCATAAATCTTGTTTAGTCAAATAACTGTTTACCCCAAAATCATATCTTTAAACTCTTTGGAATAACTATTCAGCACCTTTGCTCCGTTTTTTGTAACCACGACATCATCCTCAATCCGCACCCCGCCTAATTGGGGAATATAAATCCCCGGTTCAATGGTAAACACCATACCCTCTTCCAAGATATCCTCATTTTGCCTGTGAATCTTGGGGTATTCATGAATATCAAGTCCAATGCCGTGTCCGGTTCTATGTATGAAATATTCGCCATAACCCGCTTTTTCAATTATCTGTCTTGCCGTTAAATCTATTTCTTTGATGGGTATGCCGGGATGAACCTTTTCAATGGCAGCGGTTTGAGCCTCCAATACGATTTTGTAAATGGTCTCCATTCTGGGATCAGGTTTTCCAATAAAGAATGTCCTGCAATAATCGGACCAATAACGATCATAGTACACACCATAATCCAGAGCCACCGCATCACCTTTTTGGAACACATAATCTCCGGAGAAACCGTGCGGATTTGCCGTTCTTTCCCCGCCCAAAACCTGGATCACAAAGGAATCGGTAACAACTCCCGGCTTGGCTGACATGGCCCGGAATAAGGCAAATTGAATATCTTTTTCCGAACGTCCAATTTGAATTAAATCTCTGACCTCACCCAAGACCTGGTCTCCATACCTGGCTGCCGTATGGATTTTTTCAATTTCTTCCTGATCTTTATATATGCGAAGATTTCCAATCAGCTTGCTCGCATCTATTAATTTCATTTTTGGCAGATACTCTATAAACTTTTCCCCCAATTTCATGTCGAAATAATCCATTTCCACCCCAAGAGTATTACAGCCGTCCAAAACCTCCAGCAATTTAAGTATTGGGTCTTCATCATCCCGGTGTAAAATTTCGGGAATACCTTTAACTGAAGCAATCTCTTTTTCCAAGCTGGGCAAAATCATGGAACAACTATTGTTTTTGCTGTCCAGCAGAAGAGCTACAAATCTTTCATACGGGTTAATCATGATTCCGGTAAAATAATAAATATTAAGGGGTTTTCCTACTATTACCTGTTCAATTCCCCGGTGGGCCAAAATCTTGAATAACTCGCTCCTTCTCCTGGCGTAAGTAGATCCCATTTTTATTACCTCCATTGAAACTTCTAATATGACCTGGAATTTTATTTGGATTATTTTACTTATACTCAAATTAAATATGGTTAATTCGGCTTATTTTCCTAAATTCCTTCTATAATTTGAGTAAAAGTAAAAATAATTTCTGTAAATATTCTTGAAATATTTTATTTTCAATTGTTACCATTAATAAGAAAGGCACTTTTCCGGCCCGGCAAACAGGAAAAGTGCCTTTGTCAAGGTGAATTAAGATAACCCTCTTTAAAGCTTTGTGAAAAAGTTCATATATAGAAGCATCAAAATATTTTTGTTTTTCCTTAATCAAAAATCTTGGGAAAAACAACTAAAATTACTTTTACCAATTTATTGGTAAAATTACCCCAATTATGTGGGATGCTGGAAGGAATATGAACACTGTCCCCCGGATATAGTTCGTATTCTTTATCCTCAATAATATAAGTCAATATTCCTTCTAAAACGTAGCAAAACTCCTCGCCGTGATGAGAAATTGGGGCCAGATCCGATCTCTGCTGACCTGGAAGCAAGATTGTTAACATGGGATCCATCTTCCGGTCTTCAAAATTACTGGCTAAACTGCAATAAACATTCTTGGAGTGTTCCACTAAAATAGCTTCCTGTTCATAACTGCGGAAAATCATGTTTTCGTGCTTATGAGGCATACTAAAAAAATAAGCCAGATCTACACCCAAAACTTCCGCAACAGATCGCAGCGAGGCAATTGCTATTGATGCCAATCCTCGCTCAACTAACGATAAAAAACTGATAGACAAGCCGGTTTTTTCACTAAGATCCTTTAAAGTCATTCCTTTGGAAGTTCTTACTTCTTTAATTTTTTGACCCAATTCTTTATCCATAATCTCCCCCTGTACAGGCTGTTTTCTTACCTTACCACAACACGCCTTAAATATTCCACATAGTCAAAATTATTCCTCCATCCTTTATTATTTTGACTTATTGCATGCAATTATTTATTGCTGTCGGAAAAAGCGGAATCAGAGCATTTGACGCACTGAACGATTGCATACCAGGAGGCTACACTATTATATCTTAACCAGCTATTTAATGACAAATATTTTAGATGAAGTGCCCGAAGCCGAATGGGAACATTCGGGATAAAGGTTACAAAATCGGGACCTTTGTCCCATTGACACATAGGACTTTTGAACCATAAAATGCCTTTAAAGAAAATGGCAAACCTAGTCGAAAGATGGGGACGCAAAGCCACGGGTCTAAAGCATTAGCCATGACAGCCGGGTTGCCGTGAAATATGTATGAGTGGGGCTACCTTCACGGCAAGGTAGTTTTTTGTTTATTGCACCTGCACGTATCATTTGCAACATCGTAAATTGAAAGCTGCGGGGTGAGTAATTTATGTTGGAGAAAAACCATATTTCGCTAATTTATAATAATGTTTCGGATTTAGTGTTTCTTGTGGAAGTTGAGGCAGATAATGGTTACCGTTTTCTTACAGTTAATAAATCTTATCTCGTAGTTACAGGGTATTCTGAAGAACAAGTGGTTGGTAAAAGGATCGAAGATATTTATCCAAGAACAGTTTCTACTTTTATGATTAAAAAATACAAAGAAGCAACTCAGTCAGGGAGGACAGTTTGCTTCGAAGAAATCGCAGAGTTTCCTAAAGGACAATTAATATTTGAAACAAAACTGACACCTATTTGCGATGATAAAGGACATTGCACTCATCTCCTTGGGATTGCCCACGATATTACCGGGCACATCAGAGAACGAAAAAAGACGGAGGAATTGCTGGAGCTAGAGCGTCGACAATTACTTTCCATTTTTAACGGTATGGATGAAAGTGTCTATGTAAGCGATCCGGATACATATGAAGTACTGTACGCCAATCGAATTATTAAAGATAAGTTTGGAGATGTGGCAGGAAAAAAGTGTTACAAGGCACTTCAAGGCATGGAGTCACCTTGCCCATTTTGTACTAATGAGCATATTTTTAATCAGAATGCCGGCAAGACATATATCTGGGAAACCCGCAATAAAATCAACCATCGTTGGTACCGCTGCATTGACAGAGCCATAAGGTGGCCGGATGGCCGGATGGTCCGGTGTGAAATGGCTATTGATATTACCGAGTATAAACTAGCAGTGGACGCGCTAAGTGAGAGTACGGAGAAATACCGGTTGTTGTTTAATAATGCAAATGACGCAATTTTCCTGTACGAAATGACCAACGAAGGACTGCCGGCTCGCTTCATTGAGGTTAACGATGTTGCCTGCAAGAAGTTGGGATATAGCAGAGATGAATTTTTGGTAATGAAACCAGAGGACATTATTGATAAGGAACATTTCAATGTCAAACCGGAAGTTAAGCAAAAGTTTTTAGATAACGCTCACATCACTTTTGAGACGATTCAAGTAACTAAAAATGGAGTAAAAATACCCGTTGAATTAAGTTCGCATGCTTTTAGTTTAAATGATAAAAAAGTTTTACTGACCATCGTCCGTGATATCACCCATCGTAAACAAGCGGAAAAAGCACTGCAAGAACAGTATGAATTTTTACAAAAATTAATCAATACCGTCTCCATACCAATATTTTACAAAGACATAAAAGGATTATACAGAGGCTGCAATGTTGCGTTCGAGTCTTACAATGGTTTAACCAGAGAGGAGATAGTCGGAAAGTCCGTTTATGATATTTACCCCAAACACCTGGCAGACATTTACCATGAAAAGGATGCGGAATTGTTCCGGAACCCGGGTGTCCAGGTTTATGAAAGCACCGTAATGTATGCCGATGGCACCATGCATGACGTAATCTTTAACAAGGCTACTTTTTCCGACAGCGATGGAAGTATGGCTGGTTTGGTGGGAGTGATTGTTGACATCACCGAAAGAAAGAAAATGGAAAAATTTATACAACATCGAATCGCTATTGAGGGAGCGATAGCACAGGCTTCAAGGTTGTTTGTTTCTCCGGAGGGTACTGATCTTAAAGAAGTACTGAAGATTCTGGGAGAAGCCGTTTCCGCCAATCGAGCCTATATATTTAAATTTCGCGAAAACGGCAGTAAGATGGAAAATACGCACGAGTGGTGCAGTTCTGGAACAGTGCCTCAGATTGATAACCTTCAGGATCTGGATTCGAGCATATTCCCATGGTGGATGAGGAAGCTTGAACACGGCGAAAACATAGTGATACCGGACCTTGACGACCTTCCACCCGAAGCCGGTGCTGAGAAAGAAAATCTTCAAGCTCAGGAAATATGTTCCCTCTTGGTTGTTCCAATCTATTCAACGAATGGAACACTGAGCGGATTTATGGGATTCGATGACACGGAAAAGTGCCGGGAGTGGTCCGCCGAAGACACAAAAGCTCTTCGGGTAGTGGCTGAGATGGTAGGTGTCTATTGGGAGCGCAAGCGGGCGGAAGAGGCGCTGAGAGAAAGCAATCAACAGCTTCAGCAGATAATCGAATTTCTACCCGATGCCACCTTTGTCATTGACCGTGACAAAAAAGTCATTGCCTGGAACCGGGCCCTCGAAGAGATGACAGGAGTGCGTAAAGAAGACATAATCGGCTATGGTAACTATGCGTATGCGGTACCTTTTTTCGGAAAACCAAGGCCGTTATTAATTGATTTTATTTTTTCGGAAAACAGGGAAAGCGAAACGTTCTATCCATATATAGAAAGAAAAGGCAATACATTGTACTCTGAAACCTATACACCTTCTTTACTTGAAGAAAAAGGAGCCCACCTGTGGGAGACGGCCTCACCGCTCTTTGACAGTGATGGGAACTTGATTGGAGCCATTGAATCCATCCGCGACATAACCGAGCGGAAGCGGATGGAGGAGCAGTTGCAATATCTGGCAACACACGATGCCTTGACCAATATCCCCAACAGGTATTCCCTGGAGGCAACTATTGAACGCGCGGTAGCAAAAGCAAAACGTGGAGAAAAAAGTGGACTCCTCTTTATTGACCTTGACAACTTTAAACTGGTCAATGATACTCTTGGGCATGCAGCAGGCGATGAGTTATTAATTGCTTTAGTTAATGTTTTTAAAATTAACTTGCGTGAAGGAGATTTTCTAGCCCGGTTAGGAGGTGATGCGTTTGCAGTATTGATTGAAGGAATATCCGATCAAGAAGCCGGGATTATAGCCGATAAACTGCGCCGGGCGGTGTACGAAAGTGAGTTAAATCTTGTTACTCACGGACTCCGTTTAAATTTAAGTATCAGCATTGGTATTGTAATGGTTGACGGTACTTTAGACTATCAAAAACTCCTCTCTCTAGCTGATACCGCCCTTTATGCAGCCAAGGAAGGGGGCCGGAACAGGTTTGCCTTTGCCGGGTCCGATGAAGATCCGATAAACAGGCTAACTGAAACAAACCAGTTAGTTGGGTTGATCAAGAATGCCCTTAAAGAAGACCTGTTTGTGCTTTGTTTTCAACCAGTGGTTAGAGTAAGTGACGGAAAAATAATTCATCACGAAGCCCTGATTCGCCTCCAGGACAAGAACGGAAAGATAATCTCTCCCGGCAGGTTTATACCTGTTGCTGAACGCTTTGGCTTAATGCATCAAATTGATCTATGGGTGGTTCAATCATCCTTAGCGACTATGCGCCAATTTCCTGAACTAAGGCTTTTTATAAATCTTTCCGGGGTCACTCTGGGAGATGAAGCTGTTTTGGGTTTAATTGAATCAAATATACTCGAGAGTGGCATAGACCCTTCCCGGATAGGTTTTGAAATAACAGAAACCGCTGCCGTAAAAGACATATTTCGGGCTGAGCGATGGGTCCGCAGGATTAAAAGCCTGGGGTGTCTTTTTGCACTGGATGACTTTGGGACAGGATTTTCGTCCTTTTCCTATCTTCGTATTCTACCGGTAGATTACATCAAGATTGACGGTTCCTTCGTCCGCAACTTGGATAAAGAACCTGTCCATCGTGCCTTGATTCAGGCTATTAACACCATAGCGAACACACTGGGAAAGAAGACCATTGCTGAGTTTGTGGAAAATGAAAATATCTTAAAAGTGTTGCAGGCGATTGGAATAGATTGTGGTCAAGGGTTTTACCTTGGAAGGCCCGCACCTTATCCCTTGGAAAGCTTTACTAAGATAAAAATATCCTGAAAGAAAAAGCAAGACCATTCGGAAAAAAGGGGCGTAAATCTCTAGAAGGTTGGTGCAAGCAAAAATGAAGGAGATGGACAATCAGGAACAATTAAGCAATTTGCTGCGAAAGTCAGATACTTACCGAATAATTTTTGAAGCTACCGGATCAGCAATGGCAATTTTTGATGAAAATACCACCATATTACTCATAAACTCAGAATTTGAGAGACTTTCAGGCTATTCAAAAACCGAGATAGAAGGTGAAAAAAAATGGACGGAATTCGTTGTTCAAGATGATTTAGAAAAAATGAAAAATTATCACTTTGCACGAAGAACCGGCCAAGGGGATGCTCCAAAACGCTATGAATTCAGGTTTATAACCAAGGAAGGAAATATCAAACATGTTTTGGCAACCGTTGACGTTATACCTGGCACAACCAAGCGCGTTTCCTCTCTGATTGATATTACTGATTCGGAAGATTTGTACCAAGAATCTAGCGAAAAATATCGATTTTTAGTAGAGAACGTTAATGACATAATTTATTCATTAGATAAACAGGGTCACATTACCTATATGAACCCAATCGCAGAACAGTTGTTCTTTTACGAACTGGACGAAATAATAGGGAAACCTTTTGAAAAATTTATACATCCAGATGACCTGCCCGGTGTTTATGAAAGTTTTCATCGTGTTATTAGAGGTGAGCCGGATGTACGTGAATTTAGGGTACTGGATAAAGATAATACTGTACGCTATGTATCTGCTTCCTGCCGCCCTCAACTAAAAAATAATCAAATAATAAGTATCAACGGTATTATTCGAGATATTTCAGAACATAAGCAAGCTGAAGAAGAAAACAATGAAAATCTCAAAAAGTTAGAAAGAATAGTTATTGAGAGCATCTGTACAATGGCTAAAATGACTGAGTCCTGGGACCCGTACACTGCTGAGCATCAAAAGCGGGTGAGCAGACTTGCCTGTGCCATTGGCAACGAGATAGGCTTATCTGAAGAGATCATTAAGGTAATTGGTTTGAGTGGAATCATTCATGATATCGGAAAAATTTATGTGCCGGTTGAAATTTTAAGGAAACCCGCTAAAATTAGTGATATTGAATTTGAAATAATAAAAAACCATCCTCAAATCGGCCACGATATCCTGACAATGATAGAATTCCCATGGCCGATCGCTCAAATAGTGCTTCAACACCATGAACGAGTGGATGGTTCGGGGTATCCTTATCGTTTATATGATAAAGAAATTCTTTTGGAAGCAAAAATCCTGGCCGTAGCTGACGTTGTCGAGGCTATGGTGTCCCACAGGCCTTACCGGTCTCCTATCGGCATAGACAAGGCCTTACTGGAAATATCGCAAAATAAGGGAAAACTCTATGACAATACAGTTGTAGATGCCTGTATCAAGCTTTTTACTGAGAAAGATTTTATGTTAGAGTAATCCATATTTACATAACAACATGATTTTATCAAGACCTGCATAACAACAATAGGAACTTTAACGGATAATCCATTGTGAAAGTATTATAAAAAACTGAGGGGAGGGGTTAAAATTTCTACCGAAAAGCAATTAAAACAGCTAATTGATAAAATCTTTAATAATCAATCCTCTCAAAATAACAAAAATGATGCAAAAACCAGTGAAGAAATGAAAGGTCAAACAGTTCACGAAGATAAATCATTACAAAGAATTAATAAATCAAGTTCTCCTTCTCCTGAACATCATGATGTTGATGAAGAATTTCCAGCAGGCCAAATATGGGTACAAAATAATGAAATATATGTAAAAGCTACACCGGGTAAAACCACTTTACCCTATATTTACCCCACTGAACCGGTTAGACTTTTTATTAACGGTCAGCTTGTGAAAGAAAAAACCGTAGTATCCTCTGAGGATCATATAAACGTAGAGCTAAAAACCGAAGAACAGCCACTTTCTTTACAAATATACAAATCCAAAGATGGTATAGTCGCTTATGCATCAGTTAAATTAAAAACGATTAAGCAGTACCACCTTAAAGACCAATTACCGAGCAATCAGCTCATTTTAATAACTACCAGTACTATTACCAAATTCTTTCCATTAACTTTAGAAAACATCTTAGACAAAATTAACCAAGAAGGAATTACATATGGAGTAAATTATCAAGCCATTGAAGAATTTCTAAAAAATCCACAAGATAGCACTTTTGAAATTGCCAGAGGTGTTCCACCTCTAAAGCCCGTTGATGACTCTGTGGAGCTGTTATTTGATGAAAACATTACAAATCATAATGCTGATTCCCAAGATAAAGTAAATTTTTTTAATTTAAAACAAATCCCTTCTGTTGATAAAGATGTTTTACTTGGGATAAAGCATGAAGGGAAACCCGGTCAACCAGGATTATCCGTAACTGGAAAAATAATTTTACCTGAAGAACCGAAAAAAATAATAATCCAAAGCGGAAAGGGTGTTCGTTTAGAAGGGAATATGGTATATTCCACCAAGGCCGGTAGGCCAATGGTGAAAAAAGTCGGTAATACTTGGCTGTTTTATATCGAACCCCATCTTGTACATCGTGGAGATATTGATATTTCCACTGGAAACCAAGACTTCCGTGGAAATATCACCGTTTATGGTAATATTAACGATGGAATGACTGTAAGAGCAGGAGGGAACGTTCAGGTATTCGGGTACATTAACCGGGCGACTGTAATCGCAATGGAATCTGTTTGGGCCAATAAATGTATTGGAGCACAAGTACAAGGCGGTGGTGCCAGTTATTATATAGAAAATTGTAGTTTTACCCTTAACAAACTTTATGATAATTTTAAGAAACTAAATAAGAACATAAACATTATAATTGAGCACCCTGACTTCAAAGAATATAGGACTAAAATAGGACTTTTATTATTGTTATTAATTGAAAAAAAATTTCCCAATACAACAGATCTATTAAAAAAAACCGTTTACTATTTGGAAATAACACCTATAGATATGCCAAAGGAAATTGAAATTCTTATAGAAAAAATTAAAGAGAATATACCTCCGAGGGATCTTTCTCAGGAAAAGTTAAAAATTTTAATGGAATATATAAAATTTGCCCAAGATTTTTTTGAACAGATTAAAAATTATTCAGCTGATGTGAAAGTTGATTATTGTGCCAACAGTACTATATCTAGCAGTAGAGATGTGCACATTTCCGGTCAAGGTTGCTTCAGTTCACAGATAACTGCAGGCAGAAACGTTTATGTTGACGGTATATTCCGGGGCGGTAGTGTAAAAGCAAAAGGAGATATTTTAATAAATGAGGTAGGTTCAATAATTGCAACTAAAACAGTTTTGAAAACAGAAACAGGTAAGAGAATAAAAATATTAAAAAGAATATATGATGGCGTTATAGTGATTATTGGAAGTCAGAAATACATAGTTACGTCACCCATGGGGGCAGTGGAGTTTAGTAATTATGATGATACAAAAATTAGAATAGTAAAATAAGATAGGCAGTTAAAATAGCTATAAAGTTTTACACAAAACTTAAAGCATTCAGATAAGAAACCCTCTTCAGCATGGAAGAGGGATTTCTTTTCAATCTACAGAGACCAGCATATCCTCGTGACGCACCAGTAGCAGCGTGCAGGCTGTCCTCCGGTTGAACGCCCCGGACGGGGGTAAGGTAGACCATGGCTCCGGGCACCAGCAATTACCGCATCCTAACCCGAACTGGGTACGTAAACTTTTGCTTCCCGGCCTTCCAGTCGCGCCAGGTCCACAAACCTATTCAGTCGGCTGATAAATTCTGCTTTAACCAGGTTTTCCGGTAATTTCCAGACTGTCAATTACATCACCTCTTTCCCGCATAATGACTTATTATTACTTTTCCGACCACAAGGGTATTTCTATAATCACTTTGAATAAATCACCGTCGATTTCTATTTTAAATCTACCACCCTGTATGTTGGTTAAGCTTTGTGCGATTGAAAGCCCCAAACCTGATCCTTCCGTCGTTCTGGATGCATCTCCCCGTACAAAACGTTCTGTCAGTTGTTCAGGGGGAATATCAAGAGGACTGGCGGCTATGTTTTTTATAATTAGTAAACCATATAAATCATTTTTAGCAATATTAATATATACTCTAGTATGCGGCAATGAATACTTCACTACATTAGATAACAGATTTTCAATAATACGCCACATATGTTTTCCGTCAGCAGATATTAATATATTTTTGTCAGCAGTATTAATGTGAACATCCAGTTCCGCTTTATTAATTTTTTCCTCATACTCACCGCATGCTTGCATTACCAGCTCATGCAAGTCAACTTTTTCCGCTTCAATGGCCAGATTGCCACTTGAAGCCTTACTCGCTTCTATTAAATCTTCAATCAGCTGCTTTAACCTTGCAGACTTCTCTTCCAATATAGATAAGTATTCTTTGGCCTTTTCACTGTTTAAATCTTCCTTTTTTAGCAGGTCAACATAATTAATTATTGAAGTTAGCGGTGTTTTTAAATCATGAGATACATTGGCAATGAGATCTGTTTTCATGCGCTCTCCTTTAATGGCCTCAGCAACGGCTTTTTTCAGTCCCCCTTGTATGCTTTGGATGTTCTCTGCAAAACCCGAGAACGCAACTGATATTTCAGATTTATCTAATACATAATCTATATTTCCTGTTGAAATTTCTTTTACAGCCTTCATGATTTGTGATAAAGACAAAAGAGACTTGGCTGAAAAATAAATGGCGGCAATGTTAAAGGCAACTAATAAAAAGACAGCGAACAAAGATAACAAAAAATGACCAGATCGGACCATCGCAAATAAAATTCCGTTTAGTGCTCCATATCCCAAAAGCAGGAGTAATGTCCAAGCTTTAAATGCCCTTCCGTTAAAGCATAAGTCAAATATTATATAAATTAATGTATTTTTAATGACTTGTTTGCTTTTAATCTGTCTTATCATAGATAGGATGTAAGACAGCCCTATTAATACATCTATTCCAAAAACCAGGGCCAGTACATATAATCCCACTAGATCGTGGTGAAATGAAATTGAACGTGCAATAGCCAGCGACATTAGTGCTGCAATAAATACCAACACGGAATAAACATCTGTGTAAATTCTGTCTACAAATGGAATAGTTATTTCTCCTCCCTCTTGACGCCCGGTAACGACAACCAGATATATAAATGCTAAAATCATTAAGATTATAGTTGTAACCAATAAAACATTGACGTAGGTTGCAATTGTTTTGGTTTTGGAATACGTCATAAAATCATCGTAAAACACATCTCCCTGCTTTAAGGGTTCAATTACAGCCGCATAAACTTCATATGGCGTACCCGTCAACAACTGCTTTATATCTCCGCCGAATGGATAGTCCGGTTCATATGTCAACTGGTTGTAATATACAGCGGAAGGCTGTTTTTGTATTAAGGCAAGCGCGTCTGTTTTGGTTACATTGGTAATGGTTTCTCCTGTTTGGGTGTTTTTTATATAATAAGCAAAGTTAACCGTATTAGTAATTTGCTTCTCAAGATCATAATAACGTTGCAAATTATTTTTTAAAACATCCTCCGTTTCACCGGAAGACTTAATAGATTCTTCACTTTTAAGTTTAACTTTTAATTCCACGATATTATGAAGCAATATGTTAAATTCAGTTTTAAATTTGTAGGTATCATAATAACTTTTACTACTTATAATGCTATGGTTGTATAATAGAAACATACCACTCCCAAAAACGCACATTACGCATAGCCATACAACAATAAAAGCAGCAGTTTTTGCTCCCGTCGAATATTTAATATTTTTCAATTTTGTATCCAATTCCCCACACCACCTTCAAATATTTCGGTTCTTTAGGATTGATTTCAATTTTTTCTCTGATCCTTCTAATATGTACCGGAACGGTATTTTCCGCAGAATATGACGGCTCATTCCAGACATGCTCATATATTTGTTCTGTTGAAAATACATGGCCTGGATTTTTCATGAGAAACAGCATAATACCATATTCCGTAGGGGTTAACTTGATAATTTCTCCATCCACTCGTAGTTCTTTAGCTTCCGGATCAAGTTCCAAACTGCCGGTTTTTAAGATCTTGCTGTTTGAAACTAAACTGCCCAGCGCAGTATATCGGCGCATCTGTGATTTGACTCTGGCCATTAGCTCCAATGGATTAAAAGGTTTGGTCACATAGTCATCGGCGCCAAAGTTCAATCCTGTAATTTTATCCGTGTCCTCAGATTTGGCGGATAATATAATAATTGGAATATTAAATTCTTCACGAATCTTTATTGTTGTCGACAGGCCATCTAAATCCGGCATCATAATATCCAACAGCACCAGATGTATTTTATGTTCTGACAAAGCCTTTAAAGCCTGAATTCCTGTATAGGCTTTTACTACCCCATAATTTTCGTACTTTAGGTATATTTCTAGAGCATCAACTATTGCTGTATCATCATCACACACTAAGACATTCAGTTTTTCCATATAAATCACTCCATACTATACTGTTTATACTGTTTTATTATATTACACCCAAATCACCTGCCTTCTATCTAATTTTGGCAGGCAATATTTGCAAAACACCTGATAAAAATATTAAGACTTTCTTAAGATTTGCCTTTAAAACAAATAATGCGTTGGTGAGAATTTTTCTTCTCAACCAACGCATGATAAAATATGGTGGCTAAAGATGTCAAAACATTTTTTTGACCTTGTTTAAGGTGGTTTTTCTCCCTGTTCGTCAAGTTCGTCATCGACGTACTGACTCTTAGCGACCACCAGGGAGCTTTACCGTTTATAAGTTGGTTGAAACCCTCACTTTATGAACAAAGTGTGGATTATTTTACGGTTACTTATATTTTTAATTACTTTGCAATTCTGGTAAGATATAGACAGATACAATGGTTGGAAAGGACTGTTTTATTTGTTGAATAATAGGCATTTATCCGACCAGGAACATTATTACAGAATTATATATGAAAATACCCCTGCCGGAATATTAATTTATGAGCTGAATACACATAATGTCTTAACAGCAAATCCTTATGTCTGTTCTTGGCTTGGTTATAATCCTGATGATATTACCAATAATAAAATTGATAGGATTTTTGGTCCATATATACATGAAATTGAAATGGCTGTATTAACAAGTATCAATCAAGCACTCCTTAGCGTGAAGGAATCCAAGTGTTATAAAAATGATGGTACATTAATCGATGTAGCCGTTACCGGAATAAATTTAAATTTTTATAATAAAAATTGTATTTTAATATTTGCCAGAGATATCAGCATGAGAAAGAAAGCTGAAAAAGAATTACAATCACATGCACATTTTTTACAAAAACTAATTGATACTATACCAAACCCCATTTTTTATAAAGGATTGGATGGACGGTACATTGGCTGTAATTTTGAATTTGAAAAATTTATTGGATTAAAAAAAGAGCAAATAATAGGAAAATCCGCTTGTGATATAGCACCACCAGACATGGCCGATATTTATAAGGAAAGTGACAAAACCTTATTGAGCAAACCTGGTGATTATCTTTACGAAGCCTCAGTATACGCTAATGGAACCAACCACGATGTAATATTTCATAAGGCTACTTATTTAAATAATGATAACGAGATTGCCGGTTTAGTAGGGGTAATCATTGATATAACTCAACGCAAAAAGGCGGAAAAAGTTTTACAGGCTGCTCAACAACAACTACTGGATATAATAGAATCCCTTCCCGATCCCACTTTTGTCATTGATCAGCATAAAAAGGTAATAGCCTGGAACCTGGCCATTGAAAAGATGACAGGAATTAAAAAAGAGGAAATGTTAGGCAAAGGAAATTATTGTTACGGGATTCCTTTCTATGGATATCCACGGCCATTACTTTGCGATTTCTTTTGGCCGGGAAATAAAGATTATCCCCCATATCAAAAGCTTAAAAAGGAAGGAAATACGTTAATTGCAGAAGAGTACGTTCCAGCCCTTAATAACGGTAAAGGAGCTTATTTATGGGCTACAGCATCACCTTTGTTTGATGGTAAAGGTCGTTTAGTTGGGGCAATAGAAACTCTTCGGGATATCACCGAACAAAATAGGATGAAAGAGCAGCTACAATACCTGGCCACGCATGATTCATTAACCGGTATACCAAACAGATATTCATTACTGGAAAATTTACGAAGAGCTGTTGCCAAAGCCAAGCGGGGGCAGATCAGCGCTTTACTTTTAATTGATTTAGATAACTTCAAACTTATAAACGATACTCTGGGACACCCATCCGGCGATGATTATTTAATTACTTTGACCAGCATATTAAAAAGCAATCTTCGTGAGGGAGACCTTCTGGCACGTTTAGGCGGAGATGAATTTGCGGTATTACTTGAAGGAACAACAGAAGAAGAAGCAAAAACTGTGGCTGAAAAACTCAGGAGTATTATAGAAGAAAGTGAATTATGCCTTGTGACTCACAAAACGTGTTTTAACTTAACTATAAGTATAGGCGTTACCATGATTGATGGTACTATAGACGCTCCCAAAATATTATCTTACGCTGACTCAGCGTTATATACAGCTAAAAAAGCAGGCAGAAATAAAGTGAGTTTTTATCAACAATCACCGGATCAATTAAATCATAAAGTAACTGAAACTCATTATTTAGTTAATTTAATTAAACATGGTCTAAAAGAGGATAGATTCATACCTATGTTTCAACCGATTTATGAGCTAAAAAATAATAAAATAAGTCATTATGAAGTATTAATCCGGTTAAAGGATAATCAGGGGCAGCTAATTTTACCGGGAAGGTTTATCCATGTGGCGGAAAGGTTTGGTTTAATTGCCCAAATCGATCGCTGGGTTGTAGAGGCTTCTTTATCCACACTAAAAAAATATTCTCAACTTAAGCTTTTCATTAATATTTCGGGTATAAGTTTAAGCGATGAAAGTTTGCTCGAATTTATAGAGGAAAAAGTCCATCAAAGCGGTATTAACCCGGAACGCCTAGGGTTTGAGATCACCGAGAACAGCGCGGTAAGAGATCTTGTTCGGGCTGAAAACTGGATACGCAGGCTAAAAAAGTTAGGATGCCGCTTTGCTCTGGACGACTTTGGCATTGGTTTCTCTTCGTTTTATTACCTTCGCTACCTTCCGGTTGATTTATTGAAAATTGATGGTTCGTTTATACAGAATCTTGATGAGGACTCCACAAACCTCGCTTTGGTCCAGGCTATAAATAATGTAGCGCAGTCTTTAGGTAAAAAAACAATCGCTGAATTTGTGGAAAATGAGTCGATCGTAAGAATATTAACCAATCTAGATATAGATTACGGGCAGGGGTATTATTTCGGGAAACCTGAGCCATATCCAATGAGCAAGGTATAAATTGAAATGCGAAGCGCGCCGAAACCGGCAACGCCTTCATCACATCATCGAACTTGCGCCGTGCATGTTATAAACCCAAAGTCCTTTGCATTTATTAAATGTCAAACCACATTCTTAAAAATACGGGATTCTACATTTTCTCGCTGGCTTTATTACTGGAAGCAATGCTATTTGGCGGCGGTATCAGGCAACAAGTCCATCCCGGCCGGTATTGACCGCTAACCGGACGGTTGCTTTTTAGCTCTTTGAGAAAAAAGCTATTGTATTAGTTTACTGACAAAGCCAGGAGTTTTACCCAGGCTTTACTTTTTCCCCTTGATATTATCCGGCCATAGTGATATCTTAGGTTTTATGATATTCTGCGGAAAGAAGGCATGGGCATGGAGGTTAACTCCGTAGTGCTGGTTACCTGTGTGAACTTTTTATTAAACATCGCCATCCAGGGTTCAACCATATTTATACCTCTTTTGGGCGCCCGGCTGGGCGCTTCGGATTTTCAAGTGGGTTTAATTGGTGCTGCTTATGGTGGGGCTTACCTGTTATCCTCCCTTTATTTCGGGCGGCAGTCGGACCGGCGGGGAAGGACGGCATTTGTTCGATCCGGGCTTGTACTTTGTATAATTGCCTTTGCGGCCCAGCTGCTGGCCCATAATTTATACATTCTGACCCTGGTCAGGGCCGGGGTTGGCTTTGCCCTTGGGGTTACCATGGCTGCCTTGATGGCTTATGCCTACGAATCGGGGGCTGATATGGGGCGGTTCAGTTCCTACGGGTCACTGGGTTGGATTGCGGGGGCGCTGGGCGCTGCCTGGCTGAAGGATTTTGACATTTTATTTTTGGCGAGTGCTGTGTGCTGTTTGGTGGCTTTTTCTTTTTCTCTGTTTTTCTCTTCAGCCACCGGCCCTGGTGTGGGTGGCAACAAGAAAGAAGCCGCTTCTTTTAGGGAAGTTGTAAAAGTTGGATTTCCCATCTACCTGGCCGTTTTTCTGCGCCATCTGGGGGCCGCGGCAGTGTGGATTATTCTACCCCTTTATTTTGCAACCCTGGGGCTGGACCGGTTCTGGGTGGGCATACTCTGGGGGATAAACTTTGCTGTGCAATTTGTTGTTATGCGCTATCTGGAGAGGTTTGACCCCAATAAAATTTTTGCTTTCGGCCAGGTATTGTCGATCATAGTATTTGTGGCCTATGTCCTGGCAAGCAAGCTGACAACTCTGATAGCAGTACAGCTACTGCTGGGGGTGGCATGGTCCTGCCTTTATGTAGGTGCACTGCTGCTGGTATTGAGGGCAGGTGAGGACAGGGGTACCGCCAGTGGTATTTTTCAGGCTACCTTGAACCTGTGCAGTGCCCTGGGGCCTCTTCTGGGTGGTATTATCGCCCAGTACACGGGCTACCACGGGGTAATGCTTTTTGCCGCCGCCCTCGGAGTAGCCGGGCTGGTGGTGGCTGTTCCCCGGCCGGGTAGAACTCAAGTTAAAATGAATTAATTATTTAATCTAAATTAACAATTTATGTACCAAAGCCCGTTATATATGTATATAGCACAGCACACATTCCCTTTTATCCTTTATGAAGCGGCTAGAAGGCAAACTGCTCCCGTCTTCGTCTAGCAGAAATTAACTTACTCATTCTTTTTAGAATCAACCTGGTGATTGATGGCGGGATGACCAGGAAAATGATTTATGCGGAATAAAAAAGCTGGGGGCAAGGTCTACCTTGTCCTGCCAACCGATGCCATGTACACAATGGTCTCGTTTTCGTCGTATAACCGGTTAGATTGGTTCACCTCGTCGCCAAATTCAATGCTCACTGGCCTGGTCACAGCTAAACCAGGCCTTTCAAGAACTGCTGCCTCAGGTCTTCGGGAAATTTCTCTATGGCGTAGCGCAGCATTGTGCGGAATGCTGCCTTCTCTTTGTCTGCATACTGCTGCAGTTCGTCTTTTATCGTTTTCACAGAATCCGTGATTATCCACTGCCCTTCTCATAACATTTCCAAACCGGGATATCCGCCGGGGCAAAATCAAATTCTTTTAATTTCTCTCTTTCGACCCACTCAGCCGCCGCATGGAAATTCAATCTCAATTCCCCGCCGGTAATCTCCGCCAAGTAGCATATTAATTCAATCTCGCCGGTTTCGTATTGATAGTTGCTGTTCATGAAATGCTCCGTTATTTTAATATCCAGGTTTAGCTCCTCTTTAATCTCCCGTACCAGGCACTGCTCCGGAGTTTCCCCTTGCTCTATTTTTCCACCCGGGAACTCCCATTTTAAGCCCAGTTTATCTTCCTTGGGCCTCTGGGTAATCAGGACCCGGCCGTTCTTTTCAATGATGGCTGCGGTTACTCTTTTCAACGCTTTACCCCACAATCATTTTATTGGTCTTTTTCAGGAACCTGGCCGGAATGGGCCGCTCCAGCCGCCAAACAATACTCATGGGCCTGGTGCCCGTATGCTGCACATATTGGGCCAGACCCAGGAAGGTGTACGGCACGGCCCCGGCGGCATCGTTTTTAAACTCCCGCACAAACAGCGCCACCCGGCTGCCATTTTTGCGGTGGTTGATATAGCGCTGCCCGGTTGGCGAGTGTTCAGCAGTGGTACTCTGGGACTGCCAGTGGAAGAGCCATTCATTTATTGAATAATCGTCATACATGGTGGAGGGCGAATATTGCTTATCAGCTTTGTTCAGGGTGATCAGGAATATATCCAGCTGCTTGTCCGGCAGGTATTTCACACCCTCCCGCATGGAGGGCATGCGGTCCCAGGTATAGTAGCCCACAGCCGCCAGAATCTGGTCCCGGGTATAGGTGCAATGCAGGTCCAGGGGGCTGTTAAAGCCTAAATCTACCGGCCGGTCCACGAAGTCTATCTTTTCATAGCAGTAGCGTAAAAGCTCAATTATCTCCTCAAACATGACGGTATTTTGCCTGATGCGTTCCATGCTCCCGGCAAGTGTAGCAAAGCCGCTGCCGGGCAGGGGTTTTTGCCAGACGGTGTAATGGGCCATGAGCAGCATTTTACGCTCTGCTTCAGTTAACGCATTTTCGTCTATAGTTTCTTCAGCCTGTAAAATTTTTAGCAAAAATAAAATCCACCGGCGGGAGTCAATGGCGCACAGGCGGGCCAGCGCCTTTCCCAATACCTTTTCATCAGGATCGTTAAAATCCTCCCTTATCCCTGCCAGGACGGACAAACGGCTGAAGGAGGTCTTGCTGTAAAACTCCCTGGCATCCAGGTGGTAGTACTCCAAGAATTTGGCCAGTGTGGGCCTCTCACCGGTATCTTCCTCAAAGGAGGCCAGCCTGGCGACAAACCCCGATACCCGTCCCAGGGTGCTGCGAATGTTGTTTAAAATATACTCCCGGGCCTTCTTTTCCAGCTGGATAAAGCAGCCTTTGGGCAGGCCGGCAAAGCCCTCCTTCAGGTTGCGCTGCAGGCCACGGGTGGTGTTAATCAGCAGTGCCTTAAACTTATCCTCAAAGTTATATCTTCTGTTGGCCTGGCCAATAAAGTCCAGAACGGTAAGACAGTCCTTATCCTCATGCAGGCGCAGGCCCCGGCCCAGCTGCTGCAGAAAAACCGTCAGGCTCTCGGTGGGGCGCAGGAACAGGATGGTATTTACTTCCGGGATATCCACGCCCTCGTTATAAATGTCCACCACAAAGATAAATTTGATTTCCCCGCCGGCCAGCCGCCTTTGGGCGCTGTTCCTTTCCTCATCTGAGGATTGGGCGGACAGGGCTATGGAGGGGATGCCAAAGTGATTAAAGAATTTAGCCATATACCGGGCGTGTTCGATGGAAACACAAAAGCCCAGCCCCTTAACCTCATTAATATCTGTTACATACCGGTCCAGTGAGGTGATCACATGCCTGGCCCGGGCATCATTTCCGGTATAAACTTTGTTCAGGTCACCCCGGTCATAGCCTCCCCTGGCCCAGCGCAGGGCGTCCAAATCCACGGTGTCGGTAACGCCAAAATATTGGAACGGGCACAGCAGCTTTCGCTCTATGGCTTCGGGCAGGCGGATTTCTGCTGCAATGCGGTGGTCAAAGTATTCAAGTACACTTTTACCGTCCATGCGCTCAGGGGTGGCGGTGAGACCCAGGAGAATCTTAGGGCGATAGTGGGTGAGCAGTTTTTGATAAATTGGCGCGGCGGTATGGTGAAATTCGTCCACAATTATGTAATCGTAAAAATCAGGGGAGGTAATACTGTCAAGCTCCCGGGAGTTAAAGGTCTGAATGGATATAAAAAGGTGCTCGATGCTCCCCGGGGTGGATCCCCCGACAAACAGCTCACCAAAATTGGGGTCTTTCAGGACGGCGCGAAAGCAGGCCAGGCTTTGCTTTAATATTTCCTCCCGGTGGGCCACAAACAGCAGGCGGTTCGGCCGGCCACGGTTGGCGCTGCAAAACCTCTTATAGTCGAAGGCCGAAATCACTGTTTTACCGGTTCCGGTAGCGGCCACCACCAGGTTGCGCCAGTGGCCCCGCAGCTTTCTTTCGGCCTCCAGCCTATCCAGTATTTCACTTTGGTACGGATATGGTGTGATATCAAAATTAAAGGTGATTTTCTCCCCCGTTGTATAGCGCTCAGCCACAATGGCACGCTGCAGGGCCTGCTTTTCTCCCTCATGGTAGGGAATGAACTCCCTGTCGTTCCAATAGGTTTCAAAGGTAGCTGCAATCTTTTTGATAATGTCGGGCTGGTCTTTTTGGGTTAGCTTCACGTTCCACTCCAGCCCGGCCGATATGGCCGCGCCGGAGAGGTTGGACGACCCCACATAGGCTGTGGTAAAACCGCTGTGGCGGTAAAAAACATAGGCCTTGGCATGCAGACGGGTGCGCCTGGTTTCATAAGAAATCTTGATGTCAGTGTTGGGCAGCCCCCGCAGAGCCTCCACAGCCTTAACATCAGTGGCCCCCATGTAGGAGGTGGTAATAATGCGCAGCCTGCCCCGCCTGCTAAATTCCCTTAGCTCATCAATAATAATCCGCAGGCCGCTCCACTTGATAAAAGAAACCAGCATGTCGATCCGGTCACAGCTTAAAATCTCCTTTTTAAGCTCCAAATACATGCTGGGCTCATGCACTGACCCTGTAAACAGCGAACTGGCCGCAATGGAGGTTACCGGCCGGACAATATCAGCTTTTTCATTTACTGCGTAAGCTGAATTATTCCTCTCCAGTAAGGCCAGCAGCATCTGGGCGCGCCTGTCCACCGTCATGCCGGCAAGAGAGACATCCCCTGCCCTTGCTACTATTGTATTTATCAGGTCATTACAGACAGCGATCTGATCCCTTATCTTGCCGCCTTTATCCTTGATGTTGGCCAGCCCCTGCAAAATAACCCCGGCAAGATAACCGGCCAGAACTTTAGCAGACTCTTCACTATCAATGGGGCCTTTTTTTACTATGTACTCAGAAGATTCTATTTCCTTTGAGATGAGCTTGTTCAGCACCTGCTCATAAATACCTGGCTTTAGCATTTTAGCACCTTTCAACCATATATCTTGCCGGTCCTCGAGTTTTATTTTCTAAAAGCGCATTATCGCTCCAATCGCGCCTTGAGTCAAGGATCTTAATTCGGCCTTATGGGTCTCGGGCATTGTATTGCTCAAGCATTCCTGAGGGTAAACCATAGTATTACATTTTCGTAAAAAAAATTTGAGTTAATAAGCTTAACCGTCGGTTTAATGTGCCAGCCCCGAATAAGGTATGGGTAGCCGATATCACTTACATTCCTACTAGTTAACCTGTGCCGGTAGACCTTATCTGAAGCCGGTACGGACTTTAATTTACAGTTGCGACGTCTCTCTTCTAAAAAAAGTGGCCGGGCCGTTACTGTAAAAAAGGACTCCTTTATGGTGGTTCATCAAATGAATAAAGTAGTTGAAACAATCTTTTGTTTCAATGTTAAACACATAGGGGCAGATACCTACGATGGGCGCTTTTTCCAGAGATTCGTCCAGGGAATGCTCAAAGTTCAGTAATTTGGAAAAATCTTCGCCGCAACTGAGCAGGTTGGGGGAGCCTGACCCCCACATGGCTTCATATCCCATTGCCAGGGATCTGTCTGCCTCTTCAAGCCAGATTTGAACGGGTCCCTTTTCGCCATTCCTGTTAAATGAATCAGCCAAATCAACTATAGCCAGCATGTTGCGTTTTTCTAGTTCCTCCACGGCAAGTCCCCTTACTGAAAGCTCCCGTCTCACCTCTTCCCGGTTTTGCCACCAACAGCCCTTGAACAATCGCCGGCCTTCCCGCATGCCCCTTTTAAAGAATTCGGCCTCCAGGTCGTAAACTTCTGATGCGCTGGAGGTTACAGCCATGATATGGTCATGGCGGCAGTTTAATTTATCCAGGTATGAAATCTCCCCCGGCAGGTGTGAGTCGGCCAGCTTGGCTTCCAGCACTTCGCTTTTAATGCGCCATTCCTTGCCTATTTTAACGCCAGGAAACTTGCCGGCTCTGAGCCACCTGTAAATGGTATTGGGCGTGGTGCGCAGTTTTTCAGCCACTTCGTTAACTGTGAGCAATTCGTTATTCATCGCAACGGGTTCTCCTTTGGCAGCCTTATCTTCATAATAATATCATACCATTCTATACCGTTCAATAAATCTCCATCTATATGTTAATTTATTCATGATTGAAAAAAGTTTTTATGCTATATGATACAGTTTTATACAATATAATACATTGACATACATTTCTATCTATTTTATAATTTTGACAATATCAAATTTTATAAGTTCCGTTGGTAAAACCACCAGAACTTAAACCGCTGATCTTATGGAAATATACCACATTGCAATTTTCTAAAAGGGGGATTATCAGCACCGGCAATCATCATAAGTTCAATCACAAATACTCTCTCTATATAAGGAGGAATTGAGGGTGGGAGATTATCACGCAATTAAAATCGGTAACGCTACTATAGGAGGACCATTGGGGTCAGCTACAGGCTTGGTGGTGGGAAGTATTTTCTACGACAAGCACTCTATTGTCTGTGATCCCTTTGCTGGAGAATTTGACGAAGCTCGCGCCGCTTTATTGGTGGATCGTGTTAACAAGCTTAGTAAACAGTACGGTGTACAGATGGCATTCGACGTTATTGCCGCTTCTCCTGAAGCCATGAAACGGTTTTTGGAATTCGTTAGTTCACGTACAAGCCTTCCATTGTTGATAAATGCCACTGAGGCTGAGGTGCGTATCGCTGGCCTTGAGGTGGCTGCCAAACTTGGCATTCTGGATCGATCTGTCTATGCATCGCTGAATGAGGACACCGAAGACGAAGAACTGGAGTTACTTGGCCGATATCGCCCAGCAGCTGTTATGATTCTAGCCAGTGATATAAGTAATCCCACCCCCGAGGGAAGCTGCGAAATGATAGAAAACTATTATCATCCCATGTTAAAGGAGATTGGTGTTACAACCCCGATTGTTGATTTGGGCACCATGGATCCGCCTTCGATAGGTTTAAACATACGCCAAATTCAGGCGGTTCGGGAACGTTTCGGCTATCCGGCAGGTTGTGCCTTCTCTAACTGTTATCCACAATGGACCAGCATAAACCGGCTTGGCCGGGAATGGGTGAATTTGTCAATGGCAGCAGCCCTTGTAGCCTGTCGTGCAGCCGGTGGAGATTATCTGCATTACGGCATTATAGAGAAGGCTGCTATGGCAGCCCATGTTGCGGCAACGGCTGAAGTGTTTTATGGTTTTGCGGCCCAGGAGTTGGACGGCCATAGATTGCCGGAAGGACACGCCCTATGGCAGATGTTCAAATTGTCAGAGGTGACAGAGTGATGACGCCCCGGTCACGGTTAGAAGAAATGCTCTCCGGCAAAAAAAACGGCGTGCCGCTGATTGACATTGGTACAACATCCCTCACCGGCATACGGGCCGGTGCAATTCCCCGATTGCAAAAAGACAAGGCGTTAGCGCATCCTATTTTCAAAACGATACCCTTGGAGCCAACGGATTGTATTCGTTTGGGGTCTGACTTCATTCGTACCGGTTTGTTATATGATCCCCAGGTGATAGAGGATGAACGTTTTATTGATGCCTTTGGCGTAGAATGGCTGAGGGACGAAGAACATTTAGCACCGATCAGACACCCTTTGGAAACTGCGGGGCTTACGGATATTGCGCGCCACCCTAAGCCGCAATGGCTACAGCCGGTACAGCAAGTTGAACCGGAACTATCCAGCAACAGTATAGTAATCGCTGATGCACCTTGTCCCGGTCTTTTGGATATGTGCTTTATTTTGCGCAACGCGTGGCAGTTTATGGAAGATATTGCCGAAAACCGGCGCGTTGCTTCAGCGCTGCTTGAGTGGTCATTGGAAACGATTATAAGCGCCTATGAGTATATGCTGACATCACTTGATAAGCAACCAGATATTATCATCTATAACGATGATTTGGGCTATCAGGATAGTATGTTTTTTTCTCCATCGGATTTTCGAAATTATGTACGTCCCCGTTTGCGTACTTTACTGACACGCCTTCGAAACTTAACCCCAGCCGCCATTTGCTTTCACAGTTGTGGAGCTATTAGCCCTATCCTACCTGATATTGCTGATTTAAGCGTTGAGATAGTGAACCTGGACACCTATGCCAAAGGAATGGATGTTATGCGACTGCGCAGGGAACTGCCTGGTTCTGTTGTACTGCATGGGTCAAATGACCTGTGTGCTTTGGGCGAGGCCGTGGCGAATCAGGATAAGGCGGGCATTGCATTGTTAATTACTGAGTTGGCCCAAAGCGCGCCTGTAATTGCAGGACCCATGGATAATATGTCTTCAGCTGAAGAAGTGCTTGCAGCTGTTCGTGGGGCTGCTTTTATCCGAAATCTTTCCGAGGACGGCTTTGAAGATCTGCGCCGCATTGGCCCGGTTCGAAGCATTATTGAGGAGGCGATTGAGAAAACCCTATCGAGGGAGTTGCCGGCCCTTTAACATCAAGCGCATCGTCACTCGCAGCACCGTTACAAAAGCAATTTAATTTGGCAATAAGGAGGCGAGGCAAACATGAGCACATAAACCCCTAATATTTTGAACAGCGCTGAAAAAATTTATTAAGGAGTGAATAAAATGAGCCCATCAAAGATGACCAGCCGGGAAAGAGTTTTTGCGGCTGTTACCATGAAGGAGCTACCGGATCAGTTACCCGTAACCCCATTATTGATGACACGGGGTATTCGCGAGGGGGGCGTCAGGGTTGATGAGGTTTTACTTGATGGTGAGGCAATGGCTAAAGCCAAAATTAAAGCGCATCAAAAGTTCGGTGGGGATGTGGTGCTCGCAGGCACCGACCTGTTTACCCCGGTAGAGAACCTGGGCGCCGTATTAGATTATCTGCCCTATGCGCAACCCTCGCTGGTTGAACACCCCGCACCTACAAAAGAGGCTTTTTACCGTCTAAAAGATAACTACTTATCTAAGGGTTTTGATCCGGAAAAGGGCCGTTTGAGAGCAATACAAGAAGAAATAAGAACCTTCGTTAAGGAAGGTTGGAAAGATACCCATGCGCTGGCTACTCCAGTTGGCGGTCCTATTACCACCGCTCAGCTGGTTACCGGCACCGATGAATTTTTTACCTATTTGGCCGAGGATCCGGATTATGCCAAGGAGATTATAGAGTTATGTCTTGACGTCTGTAAAAACATCTGCCGAATGATGTTCGAAGCCGGTATAGATGTTTGCAATATTCTGGATCCATTTTGCTCATGTGATATATTGCCGCCGGAAATGTATCGTGAATTCGGCTTGCCTTACCAACAGAGGTTATTCGCTTACATTAAAGAAATTGGCGGTATCGGGTTTACTCATACTTGTACCTTTACCCAACCCATCTGGTCCGACATTGCCGCCAACGGCTCCTTGAATTTTAACGGGGATATGTACCCCGGGGCTGATCACACAAAACGTGCTATAGGGGACAAATTATCTCTTATGGGTACCCTTAGTCCGTATTCGACCCTTACCCATGGCACCCCCGAAGATGTTGCCAGGGAGGTCAAGAAGCTTGCTGTAGAGGTTGGGTACAATGGCGGGTTTGTTTGTATGCCTGGTTGTGATATTGACTGGACCGTGCCTGAAGAAAATATGCGCGCATTGATCGATACTTGTGCGTCAATCAAGTACCCGATAGACATTGAGGCCCTCGGCGACCTAAGCAATGTTTATCTGGCCGGCCATCCTAAACACCCGGGCATGCGCAAAATCTCAATCGATGACGATCAAAGAGTCAGAATGGGGATTAAAAAGACTCAGATGAAGAAAACTCCTGAGGAAGAGGTTTATTACAACCTGGCCGATGCAATCATGGAATATGACGGTGACAAGGTAGTAGAGTGGACCCAAAAAGGTTTGGAACTTGGCTTAACTCCCCAGCAGATTATATTTGACGGTCTGTGCCTTGGGATGAAAATGGTTGGCGACATGTATGAGCGTAATGAGCGCTTCATCACCGACATGCTCAAGTCGGCCAAGACCATGGATAAGGCCATGCCTATTCTTGTTCCACTGATGGAAGCATCGGGTTTAAAAGACGGGAAAAAAGAAACCGTTGTAATGGGTCTGGTACGTGGTAACACCCAAGACATCGGTAAGAACCTCGTGGTCCTTATGTTGAAAGCGAACGGCTTTAATGTTATTGATCTCGGCAAGAACGTTAACCCCGAAGAGTTTATAAAAGCGGCGGAAGCCAATAATGCTGTAGCCATCGGCATGTCGGTTATGACCAATTCATCTGTTGCTTATGTGGAAAAGACCGTTAAAATGCTAAAAGAGCAAGGCAAATACAACAAATATCTGGTAATGACCGGTGGCGCTGCGATGAATGAGCAGCTTGCCGCGCAAATAGGCATAAGGTATGGTTCTGATGCGAACGCTGCGGTTTCGTTGGTAAAAGAGCACATTGCAGCAAATGCTTAAATCAAATCAGTATTTTATCGTAAGGGTGATTACAAGGGTGCACCCCTACGATATATAAACGTCTCAATTAGCTTGGCTTCCAAAAGGTTTATCTAAGTCCGATTCAACAAACGAGGAGGTTGATTATGCCGATATATGACTTTTTTTGTACCGAATGTGACGCAAGCTACGAAGTGCTAGTGGATTATGAAACCCAAAAAGGGCTGGAACTCCTGTGCGTACATTGTGGTGGAGTGGTAAAAGCCGCACCGGTAAACATGTTCAGCATCATCACCTCCAGACAGGCGGAACAAACCACTAACCGGGAAAAAGTCAAGCCTTGCGGGCACACCCATCATTGCCGCTGCGCTTCTATAAAACAAACGCGGCCCAATCCTTTTCAAAAACAAATTGATAAGGCACTGAAGAGTACTAATCAATAGTAAACAGTATTTTAGCTTTCAAGAACATTTGTGTCAGGTAACCTTACGGTGCAGATTGACTCTATAGGACTGGAGGCTGGCTACATAAAGCTAATGGAAGGTTATTCAAGATAGCAGTTATGTCGCCATACATGCAAAAGAAGTGCGATTGCCGGTGAACCAGATTTTTGACGATAATGCTTACCTGCAGGCCAACGGAGAAAAAGGCACATGATATATGTGCTTCTGGACTGCTGGCCTCAGGTAACCTTATTATCGGCAGAGATAATGTATCAGGCTCGTGATGTGGCTCAACTTATATAAAGAAAATACTGGAACCGGTCAGTAATCACCATTTTTAGGGTAAATTCATAGCTTTACCGGATTTTCCCGATATTTAGCAATAAATTTATATTGTTATATGAATTTTATGTTTGCGGATTGTTCTAAAGCTCAAAGTTATATTTGGTATTGTGTAAAAAATAATATCATTTTCCGTTTCATGTATAATTGTTTGTGCGCAGATTTATTTAAATTTCTTATAATGAAGAAGGAAAACCATGAATTCTAAACCGACGGCGAGGCAAACTGAAAACACTCATGCACTGGGCAAGAAAGCACTTATTTTAAGAGCAAAGCATCTAATAAAGAACTATTTTGCAAAAATGTGCGGCACTGAACTGTATAAAAGGAAAAGGGAATATTTTAACCTGAGAGAACTGTTTACACTTGTTTTGACAATATTTGGCAGTATTGGGGTAATAGCATGGATAAGCTTTTACTTTAATCTTCCACTCTTAATTCCGTCTTTTTTGGCTTCCGCAGTATTATTATACACAAATCACCAGTCATCGGTGGCTCAGCCACGCAACATAATCGGTGGTCATGTTTTGTCAGCAACCATCGGTGTTCTGACACAATCTGTTTTAGGCGCCAATTGGTACTCCTTAACCATTGCCCTGGTGATAGCAATAATTTTAATGATGTTAACCGGAACTATACACCCACCCGCCGGGGGGACATTATACATTGCTATATTCGGCGGATTTGGATTAAAATTTGTGTTGATTACTGTTGCCGCTGGATCACTACTTATGGTAGTTATTTCAATGCTGTTAATAAACATTATGCCATGGAGAAAATATCCTTCTTATTGGTGGTAATTATAGATTATCAAAAGTAAGGCATTATAACCAGGTCATTTTGAGAAGTGTTAACCGCATCCCTTTCTTCAATTAACTGTCCGGCAGCAGATAGATACCCTGTACTGTGCCAACTCATGGAAAAGAACAAAATGATCGTCATTCTTATTGAAGAGAACCAGCGGTTAGCTGAAAAGCTTGAGCAATTGACTGGAGTAAAAAATCATTTCGCACACATGTTGTTTGGCCGTTCTTCGGAAAAAAATCCAGAGATTAATACAGTTGATTCGGAAAATCTTACAGCCACGGAAATAACTGCTTCATCTGAAAGTTCCGCTGTTCCCTCAGAAGACGACAAGACTGTGCCTGCATCTGTTGATGATAACCAACCTGAGCCGGCTACTCCCCAGAATAATGTGCTGCCTCTCAATGATCATTCCAAAAGAAAGCGCGGAGCTCAACCAGGCCACAAGGGTAACGGCCGTAAAATTCATGAAAATCTTCGGAAACTAAATAAAAATGCCTACTTTATCTAGTAAATTCCAAAGATGTAACCAGTTTAAAAAAATTAGCACGTAATTTGTTTGTGGTTTCACGTGCTAGCTAGCTTTGCTATTTTCAGATTTTTTACTCCAAAATCCCCCCCGTTACCCATAACTAGCTATTTTTATGTTTTTAGGAGCAGGAAAAGAAAAATCACCCCCGCAAATTGGTTTCAAAGGGGTGATGTATATTTGAAATAAATCCTTTCCCTCCCCCCTCTCTCAATCCTTGATTTCCGTAGTGCCCATCTTTTGCCATGAAATAAAGTTATTCCGTGAAATAGGTTTAAGAATTTCAAATGAAATGGAATAGAGTTTTACTCTGGATTAAGGGTAAAGGAGCATGGAATAAAGTTGTTCCGTAGCCCGTATTCCTTTAACCTGAAGGCTTCCAGCCTTTGAAATAAAGTCATTCCTTCCATGTGTGTAATAAAAAAGGGAGGAGGTGGAATATTTCTTTCTTTATTCCCCTCTCCCCCTTTATTTTCAAGGCTTAAGAGCCTTTTTCGATTCTATTTTTCTTTTGTCTTTTCATTCGTTCACGAAACGGATTTCCGAGTAGGTGCGGAGTTTATTGCAAAAAGACACAAGCAAATATGAATAACAAAGCACCTACTCCACTGTCACGCTCTTGGCCAAATTCCGCGGCTGATCCACGTCGCAGCCACGGGACACGGCCATGTAATAGGCCAGCAGCTGCAGGGGCACCACCGCCAGGATCGGTGTAAGCATCTGGTGGGTACGCGGAATGTACAGCACCTCGTCGGCCACCTTGGACACTTCCTCCAGCCCGCGGGTGGCCACCGCCAGCACCGTGGCTTCCCTGGCCTTGACTTCTTTAATGTTGCTTACGGTTTTGTCGTATAGCGCCTGCTGCGTTACCAAGGCAACCACCGGCACATCCTTCACGATCAGGGCCAGGGTGCCGTGTTTCAATTCGCCGGCAGCGTAGGCTTCGGCGTGGATGTAGGAAATTTCCTTCAGTTTCAGAGAGCCTTCCATCGCCACGGCATAATCCAGGCCCCTGCCGATAAAGAAGGCGTTCTCGCAGTTGCAATGTTCCCGGACAAATTCTTTGATGTTGGTGCCGTTTTCCAAAATGGATGCCACTTTATCCGGCAGTTTGCGCAAATCCGTTATTATTTGCGCTATTTCTCTGTCCTTTAATGTGCCCCTGTTTTGGGCCAGGTACAGGCCCAGCAGGTACATGGACAGCAGCTGGGTGATGTAGGCCTTGGTGGAGGCCACTGCGATTTCCGGGCCGGCCCAGGTATAAAGCACATCGTCCGCTTCCCGGGCCACGGAGCTGTCAACCACGTTGGTCACAGCAATTACCCGGGCCCCTTTTCTTTTGGCCTCCCGCAACGCCGCCAGCGTGTCGGCGGTTTCACCGCTCTGGCTGATCACTATCACCAGTGAATTTGCATCTATCAGCGGGTTCCGGTAGCGCAGTTCGGAGGCGATATCGGCTTCCACCGGTATTCCGGCCAGTGTTTCAATGACGTTTTTCCCGACCAGGCCGGCGTGAAATGCGGTGCCGCAGGCGGTAATAACAACTTTGTTGATTTGTTGGAGCTGTTCCTGCGGGATGTTGATTTCATTTAATATTACCCGGCTGCCGTCCTGGGCAATCCGCCCGCTCAGGGTGTCTTTAAGCGCCCGGGGCTGCTCGTGTATTTCTTTGAGCATAAAATGGTCGTAGCCGCCCTTTTCGGCCTGCGCGGCTTCCCATTTAACATGAAAAACTTTTTTATCCACCCGCCGGCCTGAATGGTCCAGCACCTCGACATCTTGCCTGGTTAAAACGGCAATTTCCCCGTCCTCCAGGATGTAGGTTTCTCTGGTATGTTTGAGCAGGGCGGGAATATCCGAGGCCAGGAAATTTTCCCCCTCGCCCAAGCCCACAACCAGGGGGCTGTCGTGGCGGGCAGCCACCAGCCGGTTTGGTTCGTCCAGCGCCAGGGCTACCATGGCGTAGGACCCGTCAACTTTTTTAATTACCCTCTGGATGGTTTCCACCATGTCGCCCATGTAAAATTCCTCAAGCAAGTGCGGCAACACTTCCGTATCGGTTTCAGACCGGAACACATGGCCCTGGGAGATCAGCCATTCCCTTAGGGTCAGGTAGTTTTCTATAATACCGTTGTGCACTACCGCAAACCGCCCCTGGCAGTCCAGGTGCGGGTGGGCATTGACGTCATTGGGGCGCCCGTGTGTAGCCCAGCGGGTATGCCCGATGCCGGCTGTTGATTCAGGCATGTAGCCGTTCATTTGCGCCCGAAGCTGGGCCAGTTTGCCCGATTTTTTTAAGATTTCAATAGCATTATTCTGAATTACCGCAATGCCTGCGGAATCATAGCCGCGGTATTCCAGCTTTTGCAGTCCTTCCAGCAGTATCGGGGCTGCCTGGCGGCCGCCCAGGTATCCTACTATACCGCACATATTATAAAACCTCCGATATAAATCAATTTATTATCTCGTTACTATCCAGGTATCTAGAATTCACACATCTCTTTTTAGGTTTCAGGGCGGAATTGAGAATACCACGAGAAAATGTTTTCGCCGGTTCTCTCATTCTGACTCCCGACTCCTGACTCCTGTCTCCTGAGAAAAAACAAATGCCCGGGCGTACCGGCCCCAGGCATGGTTTTGGGCACAAAAATACCGTCATCAGAGCATAACTGTATCGACGGCATTTCCCGCATCAATATGCCTTTTGCGGCCACCGGCACCCTTTGTCCCCGCGGTTGCCCGCGGGATTTGCAGTGCCTTTATCGGTTATGGCCAAACCGGGGAGCATCCGCCGAAAACTTCGATAAACTCCCACCTCGTCAACCCGGCTGCCGGGTTCTGGCGCTTCAATTCAGTTGTCAAAGGATTTGCCGTTCAAGGCAATATTATTGCAGCACCACCGCCTTTCATCCTGCCTTAATTCAAGCATCCAATAAGACGCTTCAATTAAAACATCATATCATCAATAACCCAAATCATCAAGTATTACAGGTTTATAGCTGCTTAACTATATTCACCAGCTCACCCACTATCTCCTGCAATTGGTCCATGTCCCTGCCCTCCGCCATTACCCGCACCAACGACTCCGTACCGGATGGGCGTACAAGTATCCGCCCTTGCCCGGCCAGGCGTTCCTCCATCTCCCGGATGCTTTTGGCCAGTACCGGGCTGGACATGACCCGTTGTTTATCTGCAACCCGCACATTTTCCAGCAGCTGCGGCAGCCGTTCCATCCGGGCGGCCAGTTCGGCCAGGCTTTGCCCGGTGGCTTTTACCACGGAGAGCAGCTGCAGCGCGGTTAAAACACCGTCGCCGGAAGGGCTGTGCTCCAGGAATAAGATGTGCCCGGATTGCTCCCCGCCGAAAACGGCACCGGTGCGCAATAGTTCCTCCACCACATACCGGTCTCCCACCTTGGTCTGCAGCACCTCGATGCCGGACTCGCGCATAGCCAGGTGCAGCCCCAAATTGCTCATCACTGTTACCACCACGGTGTTTTTGGGCAGGCGGTTTTGGGCCTTTAAATGGTTGGCGCAGATGACCATGATCTGGTCACCGTCCACCAGGTTGCCTTGGTGGTCGACAGCTATCAGCCGGTCGGCGTCTCCGTCATTGGCCAGGCCAAGGTCGGCTCCCTCGCGCACTACCGTTTCCCGCAGCTTGTCAGGGTGGGTGGAACCGCACTTTTCATTAATGTTGACCCCGTCAGGGGTGTGGTTTATCGGTATAACCTCGGCGCCAAGTTCCCTTAACACCCGGGGCGCCACCCGGTAGGAGGAGCCGTTGGCGCAGTCCACCACGATTTTCAAGCCTTTAAGGTCCACTGAAATGGTGCTTTTGAGGAAGTTGACATAGCAGTCTTCAGCGTCCTCCACCCGGTTAATCCTGCCGACAGCCGGCCCCACCGGGGATGGAATTTCGGCACCGGCGCCGGTAACCAGCTGTTCGATCTGCATTTCTTTTTCGTCAGGCAGCTTATAGCCGCTGGGCCCGAAAAATTTGATCCCGTTGTCCTCCACCGGGTTGTGGGAAGCGGAAATAACCACGCCGCCGGCGGCGCCCAATTCCCTGGTCAAATAGGCCACGGCCGGGGTTGGTAGAAAACCGACACTGAGTACATCCACACCGGCGGAGCAGATACCCGCGGAAAGCGCCGCCTCCAGCATATCACCGGATATCCTGGTATCACGGCCCACCACCAACCTTTTACTGCCGCCGTTTTGCGCCAGCACGTGCGCCCCTGCGCGGCCCAGTTTAAAGGCCAGTTCCGGGGTAAGGTCTTTGTTGGCTACGCCGCGTACGCCATCGGTGCCGAATAACCGTGTCATTTGCCTAATACCTCCTGCCTGGTTTAACCAGATAAATTATAGCTTTTATTGACCGGCAATGTCAATTTTCTTGGTTACTATTCAGGTATTCAGAATTCGTAAATGCGGATAAACGATAAACCGCAAGCACGAACAAATGCGCCTTCTGCCATACCAGTAAGTCTTCAAATGTTTTCGCCGGTTTTCTTATTCTGACTCCTGTCTCCTGTGTAGTTACTTTTCTTGTTTCTATTCCATATTATGCCCCGGCCCGCGCCGCGGTTAATAAACCGTCATATGCAATTATTGACTTGGGGCCGTTTTCCTGCCGCCGTCCATCAATACCAGGTTTAATCCGGTTACAATTTCTTTGGCGGCTTCAACGATATGGTTGTGGCAGGTGAACAGCAGCACCTGGTGCTCCCGGGCAATCCGGCCCAGCGCTTGTAACGAGCCCCGCAGCCGGTGGCTGTCGAAATCCACCATGACATCATCCAGTATTACCGGCATGGGGACTGCCACCGAACAAAAGTGACAGGCCAGGGCCAGCCTTAAAGCCAGGTACAGTTGGCCGGCCGCACCCCTGCTTAACGCGGAGGCGCCGACCCGGCGACCGGCCGGCTCTTCCACCTCCAGGGCCGCCGGTGAACCCACCGGGGACAATACCCGGTTATAGCGCCGGCCGGTCAACGGGCTGATTAACCGGGAAGCGTGGGCCAGCACGGCAGGCTGGCGCTCCCGCTCGTGCTTTTCCCGGGCCAGGTCCAGCAAGGTGGAGCAAAGCACGGCAACCTGCCATTCCCTGGCCCCTGTCGCCAGGCTTTCACGCAGCATTTCCCTCTTTTGCCTGGCCCGGGCCAGTTCTTCGCCGCTCTCCAGTATTTTCATCTCCTGTTTGACGGCCGCCAGTTCATCGCCCAAAACTGCCAGCTGCTTTTCCCCGCTTTCCAGCTCAGCTTTGATTCTGTCATACTCTTCTTCGTGACTTGATTTTTTGGTTTGTTCCAGCTCTCGCTCCAATTCGGCCAGTTCCGCCGCCGTGCCGGCAATATTGAGCAGGTGCCCGCGCAGGTCCTCCGCCTTTCCGGCCAGCTCTCGGCGCTCACGGTAGGCCGCGGCGCGATGACGGAAGTCTTCATGGTCCACGGCGCCGCCCATATCCAGCAGCTCTTTGATTTTTGCCCGCACCAGCTGCAGTCCCTCACCGGCGGTTTTCTGACCGGCCAGCGCCAGTTCCAGGTCTGCACGGCACCTGTCCAGTTCCGCCTTCATTTTTTGCTGCTCCCGTAGATATTCCACCATTCCGGCCACGCGCCCCGCCACTTCCTCCCTTGGCACCATACCACGTCCAAGGGCCGCGGCCAGCCCGTTAACCCGGTCCTCGTAATCTGTTACATAGCGCCTGGTCTGCTCTGCGGCCCGCCTTTCCAGCCGTAATTTTTTCAGTTCATCCGCCGCCTTTTCGGCCAGGGACAAAAAGCCGGCCGCCCCGGAGAGGGTCAGCCCGGACAATCCCATGCCGTTAAGCCATTTTTCCCATTCTATTTGCACCTGGTGCAGATTTCTTGTTATTTGTTCCAAATCGGTTTCCGCCTGCCGCAGTTCCCTTTCTGCCGCGGCCAGGCCTTTTTCGTTATTTTCCAGCCGGGCTGCCAGTTCCAGTTTCCGGCGCAGGTTGTCCCGTTCTTCCATAAAGCGGCGCCTGAGGGCGGGAATCTCCTCCCTTTGCAGCTTTTTCCCGCCTTTAAAAACCGCCTCGGCCCGGCTTAATTGTTCTGAGGCCGTTTTGATGCTCCGGTCCAAACGCTCTATTGCCCTGGCCAGGTTTTCTCTCGTTCTTCCCAGTTCCTCCGCTTCCACACTTAGTTCTTTCAACTTATCCCGGCGTTCTTTGGCCTGCATCCAGTTCAGGCCGCCCAGCAGCAGGAGGGCGCACAGGCCGGCACTACCGACCCATAGGCCATAGGGCAAATTGGAGTAAATCATCCAAAACCCCGAGCAGCCCATCAGTACAGCCGCAATCACGGCCACGACAAGCACTTTGTTTTGTGCGGCCTGTTTTTGCTGCAGCAAATTGCGCTCCAGGCGGTGATAAATTTCCTGCAGCCTGTTTTGCTGTATTTCCCTCAATTCCTGCCCGTGGTTGAGCTGTTCCAGCCCGGCAACCGCCTGATCCAGGAGTTCCATTTTCTCTTCAATTTTAACCTTGTTCCCGGATGCCGGCGGCAAGCCGGCCAGCTGAGCGGCAGTATTTTCCTGCTCCAGTCTGGTGCGGTCATATTCCTTTCGGCAGGTTTCCAGGCGGTTGGCGGCAATTGCTTTCTGTTGCTCCAGTGCCGCAGACCGCACCGCCAGATCCTCAACCCGCCGCCTAGCCGCCAGGGATGTGTCCAGTGCCAGCACCCTTGCCTCATCCCAGCCCGGGCCCAGCATCGCCATCCTTTCCCGGGCCGTTTTCTCTATTTCAGCAATACGGGCGTCCAGTTCAATCAGACTCTGTTTCTTTTCCAGGTAAAGGGACCGCTCCTTGTCAAGTTCATCAATGCTATGGGCGGCGGCAACGATCTGTTCTTCCACCGTAATTGAAGCCAGCTTTTTCTGCAGGGCCTGGATTTTACCGGACCAGCCGAGGACTTCTTCCTGCTTGGCGTTAAGCCTGGCCTCAAGCTCGCCAAGCCTTTCCGTACCGTGCTCGGGAAAGGCCGGGATCACAGGCAGACGCTCCATTTGGGCCAGGCATTGCCGCAGGTCGTTCCAGGGCGCCCGGGCTTTGAGCAAATAATCCAGGCGCCGCAGCCTCGCCTGTCGTTCAGACTGCAGTTCCCGCAGCCGGTCCCGGTCCCGCTCCAACTGCCGCTGCTCTTCCAGCAGCTTAAAGTAGCGCTCGGGCTGCTGCTCCAACTCTCTTATCTTGCGATCCAGCTCTTCCAGTTCCAAAATCAACTTATTCAGCCGTGGGGTTCTGCCCCGCGGTTTATAAAGTTCTCCGGCGGTCTTTTCCAGGGCGGCGGCGGCATCCGCCAGCCGCCGGGGACTTGTTCCCGTCCCGGCGCCGTAAATGTAGGCGCTGATTTCATCCCTTTCCAGTTCCTCCAGCCTGCGCAATTCATCGATGCCAAAGGCAAAGACGTTTTTAAACAAAACGGGGCTGAGGCCCCGGAGCAGCCGTGTTTTCAGCAGTTCTTCACCGGCCCTGCCGCCGCCGGGCAGCTCAACCGCGACACTGCCGTTCCCCTTGCCGCTGCGCTCAACCCGGTAAATATCTCCGTTGTCCTCCAGTAAAAGGTAGCCGCCGGCTTCCCCGCCCCACACAGGTTTGGCCAGGTTGCCTTCGGTTTTAAAACCGAACAGTACACCCCTGATAAAGGAAAGCAATGTCGATTTGCCGGCCTCGTTCAGCCCGAATATAATGCTGAGGCCACCGGATAGCTGGTTATCTGTCAGTGAAAAACCGGTTAATACACCGTAGTTGTATATGTATAAGCCACTCAGCCTCAACGCGCATCTTCCTCCCAGAGCAAGTCCAGCGCCATTTCTTCGGCAGCCTCGATTAATTCATCCAAATCCTTTCCCTGCGGCAGTTGAATAAACCGGGCAGCCCGTCCCTGCAGCGGGGCCAGCGCTTCCGCCAATTGATCCCGCAGCCGGCCGCCACAGCGGGCCTCCCGGGCTATTTCCAGCAGGTCTCCCAACAGGGTCCGGCTGCCCCGCAATGACTCCTTGTCCACTTCCGGCGCGGTACGGAGCCGGATCGACTCCGGCCAGACAAACCTCCCGCTTGGGCCGGTAAACCGGCGCCGCAATTCCTCCAGCAGTCCATCCAGGGCGCCGGGGCGCTGCAGCCTCCGGTGCAGCGGGCCCCGGCCCGCCAGTTCCAGCCGCGCCACCAGGGAACGCTGCCCGTGGGCACGGCTAAGCTCAGCCAGGCCGGCATCAAGGCTTTCCAGCAGCTCCTGCTCAGTTCCCAAGCCTTGTATCGACACCCGTTGAGTGGCCCAGCGTACTGTGTCGGTTTCCAGGAAACTGAGCTCAGCCAGGCCGCCTGGTTTAACCCGGACCAGATAGCAGCCCCTGGCCCCTGTTTCATGCGGCCCCCGCCCCTGCAGATTGCCGGGGTAGACCACACAGGGACCGTGTTCTTTGAGGGTCAGCCTGCGGTGCACGTGCCCCAGCGCCCAGTAGTCGAAACCGCCGGCCGCCAGGTCTTCCAGGCTACAGGGGGCGTAGTCGGCGTGCTCGGAATTGCCTCCGACGTTGCAGTGCAGTACGGCCACGGCAAAGGGCGCGGACAGGTCCCGCCTGAACATTGAGGCGTAGTTTTGGGAAACGTCGCGCCGCGGGTAGCTGATGCCGTAGACCCGGGCTATTTCTTTGCCGCCGCGGGTCACCGGCCGGGCCTCAACCTCGCCCGGTGCGAAAATGTGTACATTGTCCGGCCAGGCCAGCGCGGCCTGAAACCCTTCGCTATGGTCGTGGTTGCCGTGAGCCACAAAAACAGGAATCCCGGCCGCAGCCAATCGTGCAAAGGCGTCCCGCAGGCGCAACTGTGCCCGCAGGCTGCGGTCGGCCTGGTCGTAAACGTCACCCGCCAGCACCAGGAAATCCACCTGGTTTTGAATGCAGGCCCGCACCAGGTTATCCAGGGCCAAAAATGTGCCGTCCCTTAGCTGCCGCAGAATGTTTTCCCTTGTTTCTTCTTCACAGTCAATGCCGGCATAGCCGCGAAAAGGGCTGTCCAAATGCAAATCGGCAGCGTGAATGAAAGAAAAGCCCGTGTCCACCATACCACTTCCTTTAAAACTGTTATTAAAAGGAAAGGGGACACACCTCCTTCATATGGTCGCAGATTAGGGTCGGAAGAATGTCCCCAAAATATAGATTATATTTGGTAACTGTGGATCTACTTTTAGAATCAAGAGGAATCTCCCAAATAATGTTTTAATAAAGGATAAGATAAAGCAGGGGGAATGGCAATGGTTTTTCTCAGTTTTATGCTCAATCTTTTAGCTTCCGCATCACTTTATTTTTATTTTGCCAGCTTTACCAATGATTCTTAAACAACCCTGGATCAAAATAGTTTGCAAGGACTTAGCAACCTCTTTCGGCAATCATCAGTGTCAAATCAAGTACACGGTTAGAATAACCCCACTCGTTATCATACCAAGAAACAACCTTGACCATATTCCCTTCAATTACCATAGTGGACAAGCCGTCAATAATGGATGAATGAGGGTTACCGTTAAAATCTTTGGAGACCAGCGGTAGTGAATTGAAATCCATGATTCCCTTTAAAGAGCCTTCGGCAGCTTCCTTTAAAACAGCATTAACCTCTTCGGCAGTGACCGTCTCGGCTAACTCAGCCACCAGGTCCACAACTGATACATTGGGTGTGGGGACCCGCATAGCTAAACCGTTGAGCTTACCTTTCAATTCAGGTAAAACCTGTGCTACTGCCTTAGCAGCACCGGTTGTGGTAGGAATGATAGACTGACCGGCGGCACGGGCACGCCGCAGGTCTTTATGAGGTAAGTCTAAAATGCGCTGATCGTTGGTATACGAGTGTACAGTTGTCATAAGGCCCTTAACGATACCGAATTTATCATGAAGTACTTTGGCAAGCGGAGCTAAACAATTAGTGGTACAAGAAGCATTGGAAATTATATGGTGGCTGGCTGGATCATAGGTATGATTGTTTACCCCCATAACAATGGTAGCGTCCACTCCATTACCAGGTGCGGAAATAACTACTTTTTTAGCCCCGGCCTCAATATGTTTGAAAGCATGGGTGCCTTTAGTGAAACGACCCGTCGATTCAATTACAACCTCAACGCCAAGATCGGCCCAGGGTAAATTTGCGGGGTCAGTCTCTGCACAGACTTTAATTTCGATATTATTAACCCGAATGCTGGTTTTCGTACATGCAATCTCTGCATCCAATTCACCATGAACAGAATCATATTTCAGCAAATACGCAAGAGTTTGCGGATCGGTGAGGTCGTTGACAGCTACAATTTCGATGGGAGAACCCTCACTTAAATAACCTCTTTTTAGCATTGCCCGGAATACATTCCGGCCGATACGCCCAAAGCCATTTATTGCAATTTTAGTCGTCATCTGATATTCCTCTCCTCCTATAATTCATTTCTTTTGTAAAAGACAAAAACGAACCAGAGATAGTTTATATAACTACCAACTGGCCCGCTCCAATTCTCCTGGGCTTCTATATAATTTTCTAATAATTATTATATCATAAATTCTATTACAGGTAACGAACTAATTTATAAAACCCGGGCAAACCCCCTATAAATTAACCCTCTCTGACCATCCACTGTAATAAGTTCCCCTGATTTAAATAAGGAAGTAGCTTGAGCTACCCCCACAACAGCTGGAATTTTAAGCTCCACCGCCACAATAGCGGCATGGGATGTAAGACCACCCTCTTCGGTTAAAATAGCGCCGGCATTGTTTAGATAAGGAACAAAGTTTGCATCAATACCGGTTGTAACAAGTATCTCGCCAGGCTCCAGCTTAGCAGCTTCCTCCGCATTTTGGCATATCCTTGCCACTCCAACAACTGACTGCGCCAAAATACCGGCCCCCCTGGCTACGGGCGTCCCGACGGTTTGAATCTTCATTAAGTTGGTTGATCCCTCTAAGCCTACGGGCACACCGGCAGTAATCACAACCAAATCTCCTCCTTTAATAACCTCGTGGTCCATCGCTATATTTACAGCCTCGTTGATCATCTGGTCGGTAACCGTTAACTTGGCTGACGGCAAAGGAATTACCCCCCAAACCAGTACCAACCTACGCATAACTCCAAGATCGGATGTCACAGCTACAATTGAAGATTTAGGACGATAACGTGAAATCATTCTTGCAGTATAACCACTGGCGGTAATAGTAACAATAGCGGCTGCATCCAACTGACCTGCCACAACACAAACTGCCTGGCCAATCGCATCGGTTACACTGGTGCACCGATTGTATTGATTGCTATCCTTAACCGAAACCTTTTCCGCACGCCGGGCGATTCGATCCATTGTCTTCACTGCCTCTATAGGGTGTTTCCCACTTGCTGATTCCCCTGATAACATAACCGCATCGGTTCCATCAAAGATAGCGTTCGCTACATCACTAGCCTCCGCCCGGGTGGGACGGGGGTTATTTATCATAGAGTCTAACATTTGGGTGGCTATAATAACCGGTTTGCCCACAAGATTGCATCTGGCAATTATTTGCTTTTGAATGATCGGTACCTCTTCGGCTGGAATTTCTACCCCCAGGTCACCTCTGGCAACCATGATGCCATCAGCAACTTTAATAATCTCATTTAAATTATTAATAGATTCCCTGCTTTCAATCTTGGCAATAATATCAATTTTAGCACCTTCAGCTTCCAGTATACGCCTAATAGCCAGTACATCCGATGCCTTACGCACAAAAGATGCAGCTATAAAATCCACTTGCTGAGTAATACCGAATTTTATATCGTCAATATCTTTTTCCGTTACCGCAGGCAAGTTAACCTGAATCCCCGGCAAATTAACTCCTTTATGGTCGGACAATTTGCCACCGTTAACAACCCGGCATAATACTTCTGTACTTTCAACAGCCTCAACTATTAACTCAATCAAGCCATCATCCACCAGGATACGATCCCCTTTTTTAACATTCCGTGGTAAGTCCCGGTAGGTTACCATAACCCTTTTCTGATTACCCAGCACTTGTTCAGTGGTTAAACTAAACTGTTGACCTGTCTCTAACATTACAGGAGACTTTGAAAATTCACCTAATCTAATTTCCGGCCCTTTAGTATCAAGTAAGATAGCAATGTTCTGACCTAATTCTTCTGCTGCCTGGCGGATAGTAGCAATCTGTTGCCTATGTTCCTCATGGGAACCATGAGAAAAATTAAGTCTTGCTACATTCATACCCGCTTTTATCATTTCTTTAATGACCTCCAACTTTTGGCTGGCAGGTCCAATGGTACAAACAATTTTTGTTTTACGCATGGGATTCCTCCATAGCTATAAAGTAATTACCAAAGATTGTGACACTGGTAAAAACTTACCCTAATAAAAAAGTCGCACAAAAAATACAAAAACCAGTTTCTGTATTTTGTGCGGCTTTCTCCATTTCTCTGCCTATATAAAAATTATAGGTCCAGGTTCCATAAATCCCTGCGGCTTGTACTAATTGCACTGATCCCTTTACCTAATGCTTCACGGACATCTTCCTCAGTTTTTACTAACCCTCCAGCTAAAATTGGAATACGTAAGGACTCCTGCAACTCACGAATTACATAACCGGGCACCGTAGAAGGCAAAACTTCTATAACATGTGGTTGCACCTGACTTGCTACTTTGATCGCCGTCTTCAAGGATTCAGAATCCATGATAAATACCCGTTGTACTGTTAATAAACCTTCTTCCCTGCTGATTTTTGCCAGGTGGGACTTTGTTGTCGCTATTCCTCTTACACCCAATCTTGTCAGAAAGTGAAGACCTGCCCGGTCTTTACCAATCCCCTCAAAAAGGTCCAGGTGTACCAACAGTAACTTGCCGGCTTCCTGGGCTTTTTTAATTAGATTTGGTAAATAATTGATATCCCCGCTTAATACAAAAATTGTCTCGATGTTTTTGTGTGCTAATGCTTCGGTTAAATCTTCCCAATTACGAATACAAGCAGCTATTTTTCTACTTAATAACAGTTCTTTCATATGTGGCATCACTACACTAACTTTATCCACTTAATTATTTAATTGGTCAGCATGCTGCGGGTCTGAGCGATTTTTTCAACAAAGGCCCGCGCTGTTTCTTTGATTAGATTAAAATCTCCGGAGGCCAAGCCTTGCTTGGTAATGTCGCTGCCCACACCAACAGCCACCGCACCGGCTTTAATCCACTGATCAACATTGTCCAGATTAACACCGCCTGTAGGCATAATATTAACGTGAGGAAGAGGACCCCGGAAGGACTTGATGGACCGTGGCCCAAACAATTCACCGGGGAAAAGTTTTACCACGTCAATCCCCAATTCCATAGCAGTCAGCATTTCGGTTACTGTAGCACAACCGGGCATACAGATTTTTTGATAACGGTTACACAAACGAACGGTGGCAGGATTTAAGCCGGGGCTGACGATATATTGAGCTCCGGCCAGGATGCAGGCCCGGGCTGTTTCGGCATCCAACACCGTACCTGCTCCAATCAACATTTCTTCTTCTTTAAAATTCCGGGATAATTCCTTAATGACATCAATGGCTCCCGGCACCGTCATCGTTACTTCTATGGCGGGAATACCTCCCTGGCGCACTGCTTCAATAACTTTAATGGCCTTATCGGCGGATTCCGCCCGAATAACGGCGACAATTCCCACGTCTAAAATTCTTTTTAATTGTTCATGTTTTTTAAGCATTTACCAAAAACTCCTTTAAAAGCTTATTTACCTTTGCACCCGGCCGCTCGCATCACCCCTGGCCAGCAGCTCAACTTCATCAACGGTAATTAGATTAAAATCTCCCGGAATTGTATGTTTTAGACAAGATGCCGCCGCCGCAAAATCAATGGCATCTTGTGGCTCTTTACCAGTTACCAAGGCATAAATAAGACCGGCGCAAAAAGAATCTCCGCCGCCTACCCGGTCGACAATGGGATTGATATCATACTTACGGGATTGGTAAAAATCATTGCCGTCATATAACAATCCGGACCAGCCATTATGTGAGGCGGAAAAACTCTCCCTTAAGGTTATAGCCACATATTTAAAATTAAACTTTTCCATCAATTGCCTGGCTGTATCTTTGTAGCCTTCGGCATGCAATTTCCCTTTGGTAACATCAGTATTCGCCGCCTTGATACCAAAAACATCCGCCGCATCTTCTTCGTTGCCGACACATACATCGACGTATTCCATCAGAGCGGTCATCACCTTGTTGGCTTTGTCCCTGGTCCACAACTTCTTACGGTAGTTCAAGTCGCAGCTTATGGTAACGCCCATTTCCCTGGCTATTTTGCAGGCTTCCCGGACACAGCAGGCAGCACTGTCGCTGACAGCCGGGGTGATACCTGTCCAGTGGAACCAATCCGCCCCGTCAAAAATTTGCCGCCAGTTAAAATCTTCCGGAACAGCCTGGCTAATTGATGAATTGCTGCGGTCATAAACTACTTTGGAGGGACGCTGCGCAGATCCGCTTTCCAAAAAATAAATACCAAGACGTTCGCCACCCCTGACTATATAATCCGTGTTTACGCCAAAACGGCGCACATGGTTTATGGCACATTGTCCAATGGGGTTATTGGGAGCTTTTGTCACATAACAGGTATTAAGGCCGAATTGAGCCAGTGAAACAGCCACGTTGGACTCTCCGCCACCGTAAGTCACGTCAAATGAATCAGCCTGTATAAATTTGGAATGGCCTGGTGTTGACAGGCGAAGCATTATTTCACCAAAAGTCACTACTTTCTTTAACATAATATTCCTCCGTTGAGCACTGAATTTATGTTATTAACAGATTTATTATTTCACTGACAGTTATTCAAATTTAAAAATTTAGGTTCGGGCTTACCGTTCACCCCAGTGATAACCAAGGGCAAGTTAAAGCTTACATCATCACGCTTCGGGAAATCGGTACGGAAATGGCTACCACGGCTTTCCCTGCGTGCAAGGGCGGCGCAGGCCATTATTTCCCCGGCGCAAAGAAGGCTTAAAAGCTCCCATACATCACGGCTCAGGTATGGTGCGGTTGTAGCACTTAATATTTCATCACGCAATTCGTTAACCGTATTCATAAACTGCTCAAGCCCGGCTTGACTGCGCCTTACCAATAGGCCGTTTTGAGCGCTGGCCTGGAGATTTTTCTTGAGAGCGGAAACATCAACAGACCTGCCTATCCGTTCTTGGAGCCGGGCTTTTTCCCGGTTTATCAAAGAAGCAGGAATTTCGGCGGTTTTTTTCTCCAGCGCCGTCAAAGCCGCAGAACGACCGGCCCGGGCGCCAAATACCTGGCAGGTCACCATCATATTTCCGCCCAAACGGTCGGCGCCGTGGGGCCCGCCGGCCACCTCCCCGGCTGCGTAAAGACCTGGAACTGAAGTCCGCCCTTGCTCGTTAATGCGTAAACCACCGTTAATTGCATGCCCGAAGCAGGCTATTTGTACCGGTTCCCGTAGCACATCCACTCCTCGAGATAACAGATATTCGCGGGTGATGTTCCACATCTTGCAAAAAGCGCTATCAGGCGGAAGTGCTTTCAGGTAATCCTCGTTTAACCGGGTAAAATCCAGGTTGACCCCGCCTTGATCGGTTCCGCGTCCTTCTGCAATTTCGGTTTGGATAGCAACTTCAATGTACCTTGAGCTATCCGATGAACTAAAGGGGAAGTGATGGGAATGGGTATCCATTACCTCCTCCGCTTTAATCCCTTCCGGCAGGTAGCTGGACAAAAACTCCTCACCGTATTTGTTTGTCAACAGTGGATGAGCAGACCAAACCCAGCCGTTTAAAATATTGACCACGGGATGAATTATACCGATTCCGGCCTGCATGTACTCCATGTTGATCAGTTCCGCCCCGGCTTCATATCCCAGCGTGTAACCATCACCGCAAATGTCCGGTGGATTAAGATTCCTGTCAAAAAGCTGACCGGCCCCACCTGTCGCCATGATCACCGCCCCTGCGGCAATGGCCTTATATTCGCCGCCCTGATCAATAAAGCCGGCACCTATGCACTCGCCGTCTTGAATAAACAGGTTCGTTACCAAGCATTCTTCATAAACTATAATGTTGCGTTTTTTTAGCTGAGGAATTAAGGCCTGAATAATTGGTTCGCCATGTCCTTTAATTACATGGGTGCGAGGACGACTGGCAAAACAACTCAGGAACTCAAGGTAATTATCCCCGTCCCGCTCGAAACGCACCCCCCAGCCCTCCAGGGTTTTTAAAGCCAGAGGCGCTTCTTCCGCCACCAAACGCGCCAATTTTGGGTCGGCCATACCATGTGCGGCAGTCATAATATCTTTATAATGTTCTTCCGGCGTATCATCAGGATCCACCTGGCCGTCTGCCACGTTAAAACCGGCCATTTCGGCCACCTTGTAGGCCGTTGCCCCGCTTGCCCCCAGCTTGCCCTTCAACAGCATTATCACCCTGGCCCCGGCATCCGCCGCTTCTATTGCAGCCCGGCAGGCTGCGCCGCCCCCGCCAACTATTAATACGGTCTGCTCTGTCATCTGCATAATTGAAATCCCCTCTTATATCTCCAATATCCAGTACGACCTTAGACAAACTGGAAATGAGAAATTAATCCAAACTTTATAACTTAAATTGCATCGGTTCCGGACGAAACAGACGAGGGTCCATTGTTCTGAGGTCCGCTGCAACCCGAACCGGAATGGTCAATTTGTCGAGCACGTTCTTTTGCACATCAATCCCGGGAGCAACCTCAATGATTTCCAGCCCTTCTTGCACCAGTTTGAAAACAGCCCTTTCCGTTACATATAACACTTCTTTTTGTTTTTTCCGCATCATGTCGCCGCTATAGGTTATGTGTTCAATTTTATCGGTAAACTTATTAAATTTCCCTTCTTGAAGTATTTTAAGCCTGCCGTCTTCTATCTCCACCTTCAAACCACCGGCGGTGAAGTAACCGCAGAAAACCACCCTGGGGACGTTATTGACGATATTGATAAACCCGCCGCAACCGGGAATCAGTAGCCCCAACTTGCTAACATTCACGCTCCCGTCAGCGTCGGCCTCTCCAAAAGCCAGACAGGCCAGGTCGAACCCTCCCCCGTCGATGAAATCCATCTGGGCCCCAGAATCTATAATGCACTGCGGGTTGGCGGATGCACCGAATTGCAAGCCGGATACCGGCAAACCGCCCCACGAACCTTGTTCGATGATAAAGCTTACCTTATCCGTAAAACCTTCTTCCACGGCAATCTTGGGTATGTTACCCGGAATGCCGAAACCAAGGTTGATAATCATTCCTTGCTTAAACTCCATTAACGCCCGGCGGGCAATTACCTTATCCGCAGAAAAAGGCATCGGCTCAACGCGATCCAGCGGCTGCCTTACCTCGCCGGACAACCAGGGATCATACATTGTCTGCGTTCCCTGCATCTGGTTGGGATCAACCACTATAGCGTCCACCAGCATGCCCGGAACCTTGACGGCGTGGGGGTTCATGCTCCCTTTTTGAGTTACCCTTTTTACCTGGGCGATTACTTTTCCCCCATTGTTCTTGGCCGCCATGACCTGAGCCAGTATCCCCAGGGTAGCTGGCTCATGCTCGAAGGTAAGATTGCCGTTCTCATCGGCAGTGGTAGCCCTGATAAAAGCAACATCAATGGGTACCGGCTTGTACCATAACCATTCCCGGCCTCCCAGTTCAATTAGCTCAACCAGGTCTTCCTTGGTAATATCGTTCAATTTCCCCCCCTGCTGCCGCGGGTCCACAAAGGTATTCAACCCCACCTCGGTAAAGGTACCGGGCTTTTTCGCCGCCGTATCGCGTAACATTTGCATCATAGTACCCAGAGGCAGGTTATAAGCTTCAACTTCGTTGTTCAACACCATCCGGGCAATTTTATTGCCGCTGCCGTCGGAACGCCCCAAAACATATGACCCGCCGATCAACCGTTTAATTAACCCCTTGTGCGCCAGGTGGTCCAACCCGGGCAGACTGATCCGATCGCCTATGGCGATCGGGAAAAACACTGTCAAGTTTCGTGGTGAACCGGTAGATAAAAACCGCTTTTCAATGGCATCCAGCATAGCTTCCGGCACCATCATCCCCGCCGAGGCACAGGCGGTAATGGTATCCCCGTCCTTAATCAAACCTGCAGCCGATTCAAAATCTAATATTTTACTCAATGTCGATCCCTCCGGTTGTTGTGTTTCTCACTTATATTTAAATTTTTATTATTAGCACACCTCAGCAAGGTCTATCCGCCTACAGCTGTTGGAACCAGTAACCTGGGCAGGAACAAGACAACATCAGGCAAAAAAATTAATATGGCAATAACCAATAACATCACCAGGTAAAAAGGAACCAGGGTTCTAACAACCTTCAATACCGGAACATTGCCAATGCCGGCGCTCAATAATAATGTTAATCCATAAGGGGGTGTCAAAAATCCAAAACAGAGCACTACCGTAACCAGTACGCCAACATGAACGGGATTGAGTCCCGCCTCAGCAATCATTTTTTGAACTACGGGAAGAAAAATTACTACTGCGGGAATAGCATCCATGAAGGTTCCCAAAACCAAATATAAAACAGCAATAAAAATTAAGGTCGCATAAGTGCTGTCGGTTACGGGCCCCGCCAAATCAACGATTAAATTTGGAACCTGCAGGTAAGCCATGATATAACCGAAAGCACCCGCCCCTGCCACTGCCAGCAGGGGATTGGCCAGCGCCACCAGTGATTTTTTAAAAGCTTCATAAGAGATCCGCCAGTTCAATGTACGATAAATAAATACTGAAACTAAAAGGGAATATACTACCGCAATCATGGCACTTTCCGTGGCGGTAAATAATCCGCCAATAATACCAAATACAATAATAAACGGTACAAGTAGCGCCCAGATGCTGTCCCAAAAGCTGGTAAATACTTGTTTCATCGTGGCTCTGGCGGTAGTTGGAAACTTTTTGGCAGTTGCCCAAAAATATATGACAAGCATTAGCGTTATTCCAACGATTATGCCCGGAAGCGCGCCACCCAGAAACAAACCGGCTATGGAAACACCACCATATGCACCGTATACCACCATGATGATACTGGGCGGAATAATCGGACCCATGGTAGCTGCCGATGCATTTACCGCCACAGCCATTTCACTTGGGTAACCTTCTTTTTTCATTGCCGGAATTAAGATGCTTCCTAAAGCCGCAGCATCCGCGGTACCTGATCCGGAAATACCAGACATCAGCATATTCGCAAAAACAGTAACGTGTCCCAAGCCGCCACGGATGTGCCCCACCAAACTGCGGGAAAAAACAACCAGACGCTCAGTTATGGATCCTTTATCCATAATCTCGCCTACAAGCATAAATAGGGGCACAGCCAGTAGGGTATAACTATCAACGCCTGTAAACATGTTTTGCACCACCACCAGGGGTGATATTCCTGCCAACAGGCCGGTAACCATCGCCGAGAGGGCTAGGGAAAAGGCAATTGGGACTCCCAGCAAACACAAGATAAAAAATCCTGTAAAAAGAACAGAAATTAGGAACATTCTTATCCTCCCCTTTGCACTTTAATCCAATCTATAATGGATTCTACCAGGTAATACATCATAAAAATGCTCGCCAAGGGGATGGAAACAGCCGAATAGAATATTGGAATACCGGAGGGCATGGCCACCCTTTCCAAACCCATCATGGCAAATTGATATCCGTAAACGGTTAAAACAAGGATAAAAACAGCTTGACAGAGGAAAACAAATGGCGTTAGAAACTTATTCCCAATAAACAACTCAATACGATAGTGCGTTCCCTGACGCAATCCAATAGCCGCTCCGAAAAAAATCGTCCACATAAAGGCAAATCGTGCCACATCCTCCAGCCAAACAACGGGATGACCCGATTCACGCATAATTACGTCTACCAGGACAACAGTTAAAAAGAAAGCCAGTAAAAAAATGCCTATTGCCGTTTGCATTTTTTCCAGGATGTCACCTAAAGCAGTTAACTTGGCTACAGCCTGTTTCGCCTGTCCCCGTGGTGTATCGCTCTTTTTATTAATTCCCATACCGTAAACCTCCCTTCCCCAAAGAACTGGGTTTTGAAGGGCGGCTGGTGCCACCCTTCAAGCGCAAATTACTAGTCAGCTTAACCCTGGCTTACTTGCCCAATTCCTGAATCCGGGCCAGAACATCCTCACATTTCAGTTCCTTTGCTATTTGCTCGTGTAGCGGTTTAACTCTTTCTTTAAAAGGAGTCACATCCACCTTGATATCTTTTACCCCGTATTTACTTGTTAATTCCTCCAACGCCTTGTTGTCGTTTTCAAGTTGCTTGTCCAAACCATATCGAGCCATCTCGACTCCGGTTTCCATAATTATTTGCCGGATATCTTCGGGGAGTTTCTCCCAGGTCTTGTTGGAAACCCATACCTCGGACATCAGCCATTCATGTCCCGTTTCAATAAAATAGTGGGCTACTTCATAGTGTTTCGCCGTCAGGTAGGAAGAAGGGGTGTTTTCAGCTCCTTCCACCAGGTTAGTTTGAAGCGCGGTATATACTTCATTAAAAGGCACTGTGGTGGGTTTGGTGCCAATGGCCTCCCAAACCTTGGTTTCAATGGGGGATGACATTACACGAACTTTCATGCCCTGTACATCATTAATCCCCTTGATTTCACGGGTAGCATAAAGGCTGCGCAAACCGTTCGGCAGGAAAGTGATTAGCTTAAACCCCAAGTTCTTTTCCGATACCAGCTTATCGAACTTGTTAATAATTTCGGGGTCCGTAGCTACTTTATACAAATGGTCCTCATCATTAAACAGGTAAGAAGTACTCAGCAGTCCCATCTGAGGCACGTGGCTGGAAGCATTTGATGTTGACGTAATGCAAAAATCAAGTGTGCCCATCTTCAGGCTGTCCAGCATAGTGGATTCTTCACCCAACTGAGCATTGGGGAAGACGTCAATTTTAACCCGGCCATCGGTTCTTTTGTTCACTTCCTTGGCAAACCATACCGCTGCCTGGTTATAAGCGTGATCCGGCGCCTGGTCATGTCCAAACTTTAAAACAAACTCAGGTTTATCCCCACTGCCTTGATTAGATTGTCCTGAACCGCCGCTGCTGCAAGCCACCAAACTTAAAGTTAACAGCAAAATCAAGAAACCCAGTAAAATTGACTTACTCTTATTGTGCATACACTTTTCCCTCCTAATTTATGCGGTATTTTTAGAAAAATTTCAAACCCTTGTGCCCTCGGAAGGGCTTTGTCTTTTCACCCCCAATCTGTCCCCGATTGCACTCCTCAACATATATAGGAGTAAACATCTTGATTAAGCTCATTGACTCAACCGCTTAAATAGCTTCCGTTAAGAGCACCTTCATGTAAGTTTTACCTTCTGCAACCACTTCTCCGCGCTGGTTAACACAGCTAGCCTTAAAAATACAACGCCTTTTATCCTCTTCTTTTTCTGCCAATTCTAATTTGGCTGTTATGGTATCGCCAATAAAAACCGGCTTGACAAATTTAATGTCATAACGATAGGAAACTGCCCCCGGCAATGGAAACCTTTTGGCCATGTACCCCATCACGGTGGAGATTAACCCCACACTTAAAGCACCTTGGGCTATCCGCGTCCCGTACTGAGTTTTTTTAGCAAACTCTTCATCCAGATGCACACCGTAGAAATCACCGACAATACCGGCAAAACCATAGACATCATACTCAGAGATAGTTTTAGTGAATGTCTCTATTTCACCTATGTTAATGTACTTTAACGGACTTTTATTTTCGGACATTATTATCACCTCGCTGAATAAAGCTTCCGTGCCAGAATCATCCTTTGAATCTGGTTCGTGCCTTCATATATTTGGGTCAACTTGGCGTCACGGAAAAGCCGTTCCACCACGTAATCCCGGGTATAACCGTAGCCGCCGTGAATCTGAACAGCATCGGTTGCAGCCCGCATCGCCAGATCGGTTGCCAGAAGTTTGGCCTGGGAGGCAGCTGTTGAATAATCCATGCCGTTATCCTTTTGCCAGGCTGCTTTATGTATCAACAAGCGAGTGCTGCTGATTCCGGCATCAATATCAGCCAGCATAAACTGTACCCCCTGGAAATCCGCAATGGGCCGCCCGAACTGCTGACGCTGCCCGGCATAAACAACTGATTCCTCCAGTGCCCGCCTGGCTATTCCCAGGGCCAGTGTAGCAATCACTACCCTTCCTGTGTTCAGGGAAAGCATCGCCAGCTTAAATCCACCGTTTTCAGTTCCAATCAATCTCTCCGCAGGCACAACACAGTCTTCCAGGACAAATTCACAGGTCCCTAAACCACGTATACCCAGTAACTGTTCTTTTTTACCCTTGCTGAAACCGGGTGTATCGGTGTCGACCAGAAATACGCTTATTCCTTTACTGCCCTTTTCCTTATCGGTTTTAGCGAAAATTAATGCCATATCGGCCATAGCCCCGGCGGTAACAAAAACTTTTTGACCATTCAGCACATATTCATCCCCCACCCGGCGCGCCGTTGTCTGCATTGCCGCCGCATCGGACCCGGCCATGGGCTCAGTAATCGCTATGGAACAAATTTTTTCTCCATTTAGCAAAGGAGGGATAAACTTTTTTTTCTGTTCTTCGGTGCCAAAACGATATAAAAACTCGGCCATCTGCATGGTTAAGAGGTTTAAGTTTGCCGTAGCCGCCGAAGCATATGCCAGTTCCTCAAGAGCCAAACAATAAGACACCATATCAGCCTCCGGCCCGCTGTATTCGGCCGGGATAGTCATGCAGAGCAAGCCAACTTCCGCCATATTTTGATATAGTTCATCAGGGAATACATCTTCTGCGTCAATTTGTGCTGCAAGAGGTTCCACTTCATTTCGGGCGAAATCCCTCGCCATTGTTTGAATCATTTTTTGTTCTTCACTAAGATTAAATTGCATTGTGACTACCTCCAATTTTGCATTATGAAACTGCGTTTTGCATTTAAATACCAATCATTCAATATTTCCAAAGCACATCCCAGACCTTCACAAAGGCCTTGTAGTTTCCCTCACCCGAACCAATGTTTCACCAGTATTCCCGGTTAATCTGATTTACAGAACAATAATACTCATTGTTTTTTCTATAAACTTCACCACACTCCTAATGTAATGTTTTATTGCATTTTAGTTTTTGATTGTAAAACCGGGTTTTATTTGTATCACAAATAAATTCTACCGGCTTTTTTGCTTAATCATTAGTGTTTTAATGCCTTCCTGGGTGATTGTACCGTCCTGTTTAATCAACTGAACTAAGACCTTAATGATTCCTCGATCCGGTTTGCTTTTACTTGGCCTTTTTTCAACCACTTTTACCTTGACATAAACGGTATCACCGAAAAAAATTGGAGCTTTAAATTGCCAGGATTCTATACCCAAAAACGCTATTCCGGTCCCTTCAAGAATGCCGGTACGAAACAAAAGGCCATGTGATATCGCCAGTCCCAAAAGGCCATGAACAATCCTTTCCCCAAACTCGCTCTTTTTCATATATTCCTTGCTAGTGTGCAACTCGTTATAGTCACCGCTTAAGGCTGCAAACATTACTACATCGGTTTCCGTGATAGTCCGCCCTGGAGTGATATACTCATCTCCAACCACCCACTCGTTAAAAAGTTTTCCAGCCATGTTCTCCCTCCTAACCGCTATCCAAAATTTAAGAACATACTCCCCAACTATAACCGCTCCCGAACCGGGATATTGTGCAAAATATAGAACTACTCGCCCTCCCCGGAAACGGTCGTCCCCTTTACATCAGGCAGCAAAAGTGACGTAGCTATAGCAACCACCGGCAGCAGGCAAATAATTCCCATGGCTGCAACCAGACCCCACCGGTCGGCTACCACACCCAAAACGGCCACCCCTATACTACCCATGCCCACCGAAAATCCCAGGGTAAGCCCCGATGCCAATCCCAGGTTATGAGGCATAAGGTACTGCCCGAAAACAACGCCCGGTCCGAAGTTAGCCGCAAGACCGGCTCCGGATAAAGCCGCAAAAACAAATACGGGCCAGCCTTCAGTCCAGAGAAAAGGGGCTGTAGTAAACAACGCTACGGCCATGGAACCAATAAACAATGACCGCGGGCCCCATCGATCGGCTATTGGACCGCCGATAACAGTTCCCACCGCTCCTGCTACCAGATAAAGACTTAATACACCCCCGGCATAATCTTCTGAACCCCCTTTAACCTGCGTAAAATAGAAGGGAAGGTAACTTAACATCACGGATTGGATCCAGGAACGAACGGTAATATAAAGCAACAGTAATAACAATGATAGTAAATTGGTTTTCTTTACCTTGTTAATTTGAACCTTTAAAGTTGTCGGTCCACCATTATCATTGGTGACGCATTTTATCCCGGGCATAAGGAACAAAAAAGGCAAAGCGATTAAAAGTCCCGGAAATACCAAACCCCAAGTTGATCTTAGCCCTCCAATTCCAAGAATAAAGATCGCTAACGCGGGACCAATTCCAAGGCCAAGATTGCCGCCGGAAGAAAATATAGCCATGCCCAGACTCTTTTGCCGTCTTGGGCTGCAACGGTTAGTAAGTTTCGACCCTTCCGGATGATATATTGCAACTCCCAAACCGCACATTAACACAACAAACAGCAACCAATTATAGGAGGGAACCAACCCTGTCAACGATAGGCCGATGCCCGATAATATCAAACCCGCCGGTATTAGCCAAGGGATGGAAAAACGATCGCTTAATGCTCCAAACAACGGCTGCGCAATGGCCGAACTCAACGTAAACGCCATTGAAATCAGACCTACTTGGAAATAGCTTAAATTAAAATTTTCAGCCAAGCGCGGCATGAGAATGGAAAGAATACCCTGACAGAGGTCCACCACAGTATGTCCGAGGCTGATCAGCCAGATCAGGGAGTTAATCATTAACTTGTTCCTCTCCAAAGTTTAAACTGTGAACCACCCCAAAAAGCTTATAGGTGTTGGTTGGTTAACAATGACGGAATTTAGGGTCCCTTTTTTCCAAAAAGGCATTGATGCCTTCCCGCATGTCCCAGGTCACAAACACCTTTTCATACTCTTCAATTTCCATCTCTTTCCCCCTGACTGAATCCACGGCGCCGGCATTCACGCAACGCTTAATAGCCTTTAATGATTGCCACGGAAGGTTAAGGAGTTGTTTAACCCAAAGGGAAACCTCTTGTTCCAGGTTTGCTACAGGAACAACCTTGTTCACTAGACCCAACTTTTCTGCTTCTCCAGCGGTAATTTGGTGCCCCAACAAAAGCAATTCCTTCGCCTTGCTGATTCCAACCAACCGCAACAATCTTTGAGTCCCTCCCGAACAGGGGAATCCCCCCACCTTTACTTCCGGGAATCCAAAAATTGCATCCTCAGAAGCAATTCGCAAATCACAGGGCATCATTAATTCACACCCACCACCCAACACGAAACCTTTTAGAACTGCTATAGTAACCTGAGGCAAAGATTCTAGAAGATCGTGTAGTTGCTGTTCAAAAATAACCTTGGCCCTCCCGCCGGCTACACCCTGTTCCAGGGGAAACTCCCGTAAATTTGACCCTACGGAAAAAGCCCTTGAACCTTCGCTTTTGATTATAAGAACACGTACGTCCTTTTTTTCCTTGACCTTTTCGAACAAATGCATCAATTCCGTCCGAACAGCTTCATCCAAAATATTTAAGGGAGGATTGTCAATAACTATCTCAGCCACGGCTTCATGTTGTTCAAATCTAAGCATTGATTAAGAACCTCCTAAATATAATTAAATACTAGGTTTTATAATATAAAACGTGGTTTTATATTATAAATAATAAAAATAAATATCAATTTAACATTTCAATCGAACATCCTAATCTTCTAGAAATCAAATTAGCAGCTTCCCTGACCTGATTCGCCATTTCTGAAATCCGTTCCCTGGAAAGACGATTAACAGAGCCAGTAATGCTCAGGGCGGCAATTACCTGACATCTGTAATCCCTGATGGGAGCAGCTACGCACCGAATACCGATCTCATGCTCTTCATCATCAATTGCATAGCCGCGTTTACGAATCTCCTCCAAATGATTTAAAAATTGATTTACATCCACAATAGTACGCTCCGTTTTTGCCGTCAGGCCCTTCTTACTGATAATATAACGCATATCATCTTCCGCAAAGTGAGACAATATCACCTTTCCTACAGCCGTACAATGTACAGGTGCTCGCTTCCCTATCTGGGAGTACATGGGTATAGAGCTTGTACCTTCCACTTTCCCTATATATACAACCTCATAGTCATTAATAATAGCCAGGTGAATAGCCTCTCCGGTGGTATTTGCAAGACGCTGCATATACGGAAGAGCCTCTTTCCAAACATCAAGGCTACTCAGCATTTTATTGCTCAGTTCTAACACTTTGACACCCAGCTTGTAGCGCATTGTTAACGCCTCTTGTTGAACAAAGCCCTTCGATCCCAGGGTGCCCAACAGTCTGTGGACTGTACTTTTATGAAGGCCCACCTGTTCACTGATTTCATTGATACTCATACTGCCACCGCTATCGCCCAACGCCTCTAATATTTTTAAAGCACGTTCTACAGACTGCACGATTCTATCAGAAGATTTCGAGGAATTCATTTACAAACCAACTCCGTTTTACAATATAAAACTCAATTTTACATTACACAACTACGGTATTTAACATTCTTCACTGAACCTAAAAATCCTTTTAATTTTTTTTATCAATTTTCATTTTTTTAAAAAATATTTTATGCAAAAGAATGAATTGTCATTACGAGCGCAGCGAAGCAATCTCAAGTGTGAGATTGCCACGTCGTTTCACTCCTCGCAATGACAGGCGCTGAAACTTGAGCTTTGTCCTGCTTCAAGTTAAAATATAAGCGGAGGTGTTTGCTGTGTCGGAAAGGGTCAGACTCACCATTGCTTTCACTTTTTTAGCTATCGCTGCATTGATTTATTACTTTAAAGTTCCGCACTAAATCCATTCGGCTTTTAATACTTACGCTTTTCTTACACTTTTACAGTTTACCGTTTACCTGAAGGCGTTTCAGGGTAATTGGTAATATCGCAGATATCCTTATACGCGGGAAGCAGCTTACGATACATGCGGCTGTATACCTTACGGTAAAGCTGGTCATATATTTTGGCTGATTCCCGGTTGGGCTGGTATACCCTACCTGGCCTGGTCATCTCACTGACGGCCGTTTCCAGGTCCGCATGGAGCCCGGAACCAACTGCCGCCAGCATGGCAGCCCCCAGGCCCGAAGCTTCAAAAATCGCCGGCCGGACAGCGGGCAGCCCGAAAACATCAGCAGTTATCTGCATCATTTGATCGCTTCTTGAACCGCCACCACAAACCTTAATTTCCGTTACCGGTATTTTAGTTCTCTTTTCAATTCTTTCCCGGCCTTCGCGAACCGCATAGGCCAGCCCTTCCAGTATGGCCCTGTACAGGTGGGCCCTGGTATGCGCTCCGCCGAAACCGATTACAGCCCCTTTTGCTTCCGGTCCGGGATGCCTTAAGCCGGGGGACCAGAAAGGCTGCAGCACCAGGCCCATTGACCCGGGGCGCACCTTGGCCGCCAGCCGGTCCAGCAATTCCTCCACCGGCACGCCTGATTGGCGGGATAAAGCCTGCTCCTGCCAGGCAAATTCTTCCTTAAACCAGGACACCATCCAAAACCCGCGGTATATCTGCACTTCAAGGTTATATTCTCCCGGGCAGGCACTGGGATAAGGCGGTATCAACGGAATAGGTTCAATGTATTTGGCCGAATTTACGTTAATGGTAGCCGTGGTTCCGTAGCCAATACAGCCCTGGTGGGGCTCCAGGCAGCCTGACCCCAAAACTTCGCAAGCCTTGTCCGAGGCCGCCGCTATCACCGGCAAACCTTCCGGCAGCCCGGTTACGGCAGAAGCCTCCGCTGTAATTTCCCCCAATTGCTGTCCCGGAGGCACCAGCTCGGGGAAAAACTCCCGCGGTACTGGAATGGCACGCCATTTCCAGTGGGTGGCGGGGGGCCAGGTTTGCTTGCGGTAGTCGAAGGGTATGTAACCAACCTGACAGCCTTTTGAATCAACAAATCTGCCAGTCAGTCTGTATGTAAGGTAGCCGGAAAGAAAAAGATAGTGGGCTGTTTTTTCCCAAATTGCCGGCTGGTGCTCCCGCAGCCAGTTGGCTTCGGCCTCGGCCCGCAGATAGTTCAGCGTTCCGCCCAGGCCGGCTAACCGGAATGCCAAACTCCATAAAACGCCCAACGAAGGCAATTTTCTGGCGCGGCGCTGGTCCAGCCAGACAATGGCCGGCCGCAGTGGGTCGCCGTTGCGGTCCAGGTTGACCATGGTTGCCCGCTGGGAGGTAAGGGCAACCGCTGCCAATACTGTGGGATCTACCAAGCCCTGCCCCCATAGCTTGCGGCAGGCTTCAGCCAGGCGCTGCCAGTAATAGCCGGGCTCCTGTTCAGCCCAGCCTGGCCGGGGAGACCGGTATGGTTCTGAATACAACACCCTGACCTGATCAATCAAATGACCGCCGGGATTAAAGGCTAAAGCACGTACACTTTGGGTGCCTACATCGATAGCCAAAACCGTTTCTTTGTACATTTTTTAAACTCCTGTGAAAAATGTTACAATTAACCCTTTCTTGTTACTGAAAAGCATATTATAATATGTTAAAATTACTAAATAAGGTAAAAGGAGTTTTATATTACATGAAAATAATCTCAATATATGGTGTAGCGCGGCAAAGCGGCAAAACAACAATTGCAGAAGAAATGGCGTTGATCAGCCGGAAAAAAGGTTATAAAACTCTGTTGGTAGACCTGGACATCCATGACGGCGATGTCACCAAAAGACTGCAACTGGACCCGTACCCCAATATCAGCAACTGGTGTGAAGACATCTACCGCAAAAGCAGAAAAACTTCAATTATCAACATCGAATACGATCAAGCAAACTGGCAACCGTTTTTACAAAAGCACATGTCCGGGCTTACCGTTCTGGCTACCAATACCAATCCCAAGCTGCCTTATTACGGCAACATTTTTTATGAAATTAAGATTATTTACGATTCCATCAGGCAAAGTGATTTCGAAGTTGTGATTTTTGACATGGGAAATGATTCCTCCAGCTTCAATTATATGATTCTGGAGGAATCTGATTATCCCGTTTTAGTTGTTGATACCTTTAGATATAATGTGCAGGCGCTGAGAAATTTCCTCTGGGATGCACAAGATGTGCACTTCCCGGTGGAAAAATTTAAGCTGCTGTTTAACAGAGAACCAACCGCCATAGAGGAGCTCCCGGAAAAAGTGGGGCAGGATTTTAAACTGCCGGTTATTGGTGTTTTGCCGGAAATTAATCATAGAGAAACAATGGCACCGGACGAGTTCAATAACAAGCTCAGTGCTTTGCTCGAAGCTATCATGAAATAATAAAACCCGGGTATCCACCTTATTGGGGACATTCATTATTGGGGACATTCCTCCGAAGGAGGTGTGTCCCCTTTCCTATTAGCCGCTACCGGCCTGTTTGCGATCGCCCTGCGTTTCCGGTTGGGTGCCTCCTTCACCCGGAGTCTTATTTCCGGGAGGAGGCTGTTGTTCCCCTTCCGCCGGCGATATCTTAACAATAATACGTACCCTGTCCGGCTTTAACTGTCTAACCCCGTCCGGCATCATTAATACCGCCTCTTTTTCGATATCCGAGGCAATGCCGGTAACATCAACGGCCATAGTGCTGACGGCAATGAGGTTATTTAATATCTCATCATTTGCCGTAACCTGCACGTTAAGTGGCTGTGCCGTTACTTCACTTACGGTATAACCTGCGGCGGGCTCGCCGGTTAATCGTATTCTTACCGGTATGGTTTTTGACGGCATGTTTGTGACCGGAACAGTCACGGAAACCCGGTCCGGAGTTACCGTCACACCTTCCGCTCCCGTTCCCACAGGCACCACCCTCTCCAGGGTATCTTTAGCGCCGTTAACGTCTACGGTTACTTCCAGCTGTTTAATTTGGTCGAGAACCTTACCCGGCCCCCGGATGGAAACTAGCGCCGGTTTCAAAACGGGCTCGCCCGCCTGCTGTCCGTCCGATACATCGCCTTTCAGGCTGACCACGACAGGAACAGTTTTAGTCACTATTTTATCTACCTGAACGCGGATTACCTGCGGGGTAACCTGCAGAACTTCCACCCCCGGGGGTGAAGACAGCTGTACCGGAACTTCCTGTTCACCAACTTCACTGATGCCTGAAAGATTAACGCGGGCTGTAAAATCCATTCTTTGCAGCGCGCCAACTACGGACCGGGTCCCCTTAACTCTAACGTTAATTGTTTTGGGCAGCCCTTTAATGATAAATCCTTCAGGCCGGTTAGCCTCCAGGGGAATATTATAGCTGAGGTCGGTCACGGGGTTTTGCTCGTTGGTCACATACACCCACAGTATAATGGCAATAAACAGAGCCAGTATTCTAACAGAGTTGTCTCTCCACTTAAAGGTCAATCAATATCACCTCCACTGCCAGAGGGAAGACAGGGCTCTTTTCTTGGATTGCCCCGGCTGCAAAAACTTCACCAGGAGTTCTCGCAGGCCGGTCTCGTTTAGACGCCTGTAAAGAGTGCCTTCCACAGCCATGGATACATTACCGGTTTCCTCTGATACCACCACCGCCAGCGCGTCGGATTGTTCCGACAGGCCAACCGCGGCCCGGTGCCTGGTGCCCAATTCTCTGCCAAGCTCCCTGCTTTCGGAAAGCGGCAGCACGCAGGCGGCAGCCTGCAGCCTGTCCCCCCTGATGATGGCCGCACCGTCATGCAGCGGCGATTTGGGGATAAAGATATTCTCCAGCAATTCTGCGGTAACCAGGCCATCCACCCTGATCCCGGTGTCAATAAATTCCTCCAGACCGGTGCCCCGCTCAAGCACTATCAGCGCGCCCGTTCTGGTGGCGGACATTTTTTGCACTGCCCGCAGCACCTCGTTAATCAGCGCGCTCAAGTCACCTTCGGCCATTTGGGTCAGGGGGCGGGCGAAGAAATTGCCGCCACCCAGTTTTTCCAGGGCGCGGCGCAGCTCGGGCTGGAAAACGATAGGCAGTGCGACCACCAGCGCGGTCATGGTCTGTTTTAACAGCCAGTGCACGGTGTTAAGGTTAAGCAAACTGCTCGCCGCGGTGGCAACCAGCAGCACCACCATGCCCTTGATCAGCTGAACGGCCCTTGTTCCCCGGATAAGCATCATCAGCCGGTATATAACAAAGGCCACAATTAAAATATCAATGATACTGGTAATATCAAAAAGGTTTAGATTAAATTTTAACGCTTTCAGGTATTCCATTTAACAGCCTCCATAAAGCATAACCTATCTCAATTGTAACATATTATGCCTGTAAAAAAAGCGCGCTCAATCAATTCCCTTAATGCGCGCTTTATTATACTTTAATCCTTAGTTCTGACCATAAATATGGCCAGGTATTTCCTTGTAAAGCATAAAAAAGCTGGCATTACCGGGGGAAGTTCAAAGATTTTACCACAATTACAGGTATTTTCCCTATAAACAGTGAAAAAATGTACCAACTTATTGCTTTTAGTTGTTTAAAATGGCAAAAGGCCGGTATTGCAACCGACCATTATAGCACTTCATTTAAACTGCCGCTTCTTAAACCGTGCAGATCCAATGTAACGTACTGGAAACCTAGTTCCCTGAGTTTGCCCCTGACCCGGTCCAGCACATGCCCGCCGGTGAAGTCTTGCATCAACCCGGTAGGGATTTCTATCCGGGCCAGGTTTCCGTGGTGCCTCAGCCTGGCCTCGGCAAAGCCCAGCTGCCTTAACAGATCCTCCCCGTGCTCCACCTGGCGCAATTTTTTTTCCGTTATGGCGCTGCCGTACGGAATACGGGAGCAAAGGCAGGGAGCGGAGGGTCTGTCCCAGGTGCTCAGGCCGAATTCACGTGCAAGCAGGCGGATTTCATTTTTGGCCAGCCCCGCTTGCTGCAGCGGGCTGGCCACCTTAAGCTCCCGTACAGCCCTCATGCCGGGCCGGTAATCCTTTAAATCGTCTGCATTGGAACCGTCCACCAACACGGCATTTTGATTTTGAATTACTTCCTGCAGCTTACCAAAGAGAACTCTTTTACAGAGGTAACACCTGTCGGGCGGGTTGGCGCAAAAGGCGGCGTCCTGTAATAAATCATTTTCTTTAATGATTATATGCCTGCAGTTAAAACCGGCGGCCAGTTTTTTGGCCGCCGCTATTTCATAGTCGCTGTGAAATGGAGCGTGAATGGTAGCCGCAGTCACGTTTTCCGCACCCACGGCGTCTATGGCGGCGTATAGCAAAAGTGAGCTGTCCACACCGCCGGAATAGGCCACCGCTATTTTCCCGCATGCCCTTAATTCACTTGTTAATTCCCTGTACTTTTGCTTGTATGGCATAAGTATATCAACACTTGCCGCGGAATACGCCGGTAATGGCGCCCGGCCCCGTTCCATCCTCATTTTTGTTTTCCAGCCGCAGCAGGCCATAGGCGATGCTGTCCACCAGGGCCTGCCAGCTGGCTTCGATGATATTGGAACTTACGCCCACTGTACCCCAGGTACAGTGCCCGTCCCCTGTTTCCACCAGAACCCGTACGACCGCTCCGGTACCGTCCTTTTCGTCCAGTACCCGCACCTTGTAGTCGGAAAGCTGCATTTTTTCTACTTGGGGATATGACTCCTCCAGCGCCTTGCGTAAAGCGTTGTCCAGGGCGTTAACCGGGCCGTTGCCCTCGGCGGCAGTGTGTACTACCCTCCCGTTTACATTCATCTTAATGATGGCCTCAGAATAAACCGTTCCGTCACGCATTTCAATAAGTATTTTGAGATTTTCCAAAGAAAACGGCTCAACATAACCGTGAAACGCCTTGCGCAGCCGCAGTTCAAAGGAACCCTCCGCGCCTTCAAACTGATAGCCCTGGTTCTCCAGTTCCTTTAATTCCTGAAGCAGTTTCTTGTTATCTTCTTTTTCCAGGCCCAGGCCCAGGTCCAGTTCCTGGTATTTATACAGTAAATTGCTGACGCCGCTGAGTTCCGATACCAATACCCGGCGGCGGTTGCCGACACGTTCGGGCTCAATATGCTCATAGGTTTGCGGGTTCTTCAACAGCGCGCTGACGTGGACCCCGCCCTTATGGGCAAAGGCGCTGCCCCCAACATAGGGCTGGTTGTTCATGGGATGCATATTGGCCAATTCACTGACGAACCGGGAAAGCTCCGTCAGCTCAACCAGGCTCTTTTCGGGAATACTTTCAATTTGGTACTTAAAGGCCAGGTTTGGTATGATGGAGATCAGGTTGGCATTGCCGCAGCGCTCACCATAACCGTTGATCGTGCCCTGCACCTGGACCACCCCGGCCCTTACCGCCATCAGCGAATTGGCCACAGCCAATTCGCAGTCGTTGTGGCAGTGGATGCCCAGGGGAACGTCAATTTCCCGGGCCACGGCGGAAACAATCCGGTGGATTTCGTCGGGCATCCGCCCGCCGTTGGTGTCGCATAAGATAATTCTTGCAGCCCCGCCGTCCCGGGCGGCCCGCAGTGTCGCCAGAGCGTATTCGGAATTAGCCGAGTATCCGTCAAAAAAGTGTTCAGCATCATAAAACACTTCTTTGCCCTGCTGTTTCAGATAAGCAACGGTTTCCCGGATCATGCGCAGGTTTTCCTCCAGTGTCGTCTGCAGGGCATATTTGACATGAAAATCCCAGGTTTTACCGAAAATTGTAGCCACCGAAGTGCCGGCCCGCACCAGTTGGACCAGGTTTTCGTCCAGGGAGGCTTCCACGCCGGGCTTTCTGGTGCTGCCGAAAGCTGTAATGCGGGCGCTTTTTAAGTTATGTTCCTTAATTAAATCAAAGAATTGTAAATCCTTGGGATTAGAGCCCGGCCAGCCGCCCTCAACATAATGAAAGCCCAGTGCATCCAACTTAAGGGCGATCTTGATCTTGTCTTTGGCCGAAAAACTAATCCCTTCACCCTGTGTTCCATCTCGTAATGTTGTGTCGTAAATTTCAATGCTCGGCAAGTCAATCTCCCCCAGCCAATTCAACAACTCTTTAATTAACTACCTGCGCTGACCCTTTGGGCGATTAATTGGGCCATTTCGGAGGTTCCCAGCCGGGTCATGCCGGGCTGCATAATATCACTGGTACGGTAACCTTCTTCCAGAACGGAACTTACCGCCCGCTCCACCATCGCGGCCCCTTCTTCGGAGTTCAGGGAATAACGCAGCATCATCGCCACGGACATAATGGTGGCAATGGGGTTGGCGATATTTTGGCCTGCTATATCGGGCGCGGAGCCGTGGATCGGCTCGTACAGTCCCACTTTGCCGCCCAGGCTGGCGGAAGGCAGCATGCCGATGGACCCGGTCAACTGCGACGCCTGGTCGCTCAGGATATCGCCAAACATATTCTCTGTCAGCAGCACATCAAATTGTTTGGGATTGCGCACCAGCTGCATGGCGCAGTTATCCACCAGCATGTGGCTCAATTCAACACCGGGGTATTCAGGGGCCAGCCCGGATACCACTTCCCGCCACAGGCGTGAACTTTCCAGCACATTGGCCTTATCAACGGAAGTAAGTTTACCGCTGCGCTTGCGGGCCAGTTCAAAGCCAAATCTGGCCACCCGCTCAATTTCACCGGTGGAATACTCCAATGTTTCAATAACGCGGAAACCTCCCCGGGGGAGTTGCTCCCGGCGTTTTTCTCCAAAATACAAACCTCCGGTCAGTTCCCGGATGACCACCAGGTCCAGCCCCTCCACCACTTCCCTTTTCAAGGTGCTGGCATCCACCAGGGAGGGGAAAACCAGCGAGGGCCGGATATTGGCAAATACTTCTAGCTTTTTACGCAGGGGTAGCAGCGCCCCCACCTCGGGCCGCAGGTGCACGGGCAGGTTATCCCACTTGGGCCCGCCAACCGCGCCCAGCAGCACGGCATCGCTCTCCAAACAGAGGCGCAGCGTTGCTTCCGGCAGCGGGGTGCCGGTCTGGTCGTAGGCGTTGCCCCCAAAGGGCGCCTCGTTCATTGCAAGTTCCAATCCGGTGCGTTCCCGCACCGCGTTCAACACCTGCACGGCCCCGGCTACAACTTCCGGCCCGATCCCGTCGCCGGGCAGCAATGTGATCTTGTACATGAGTTCAACTCCTGTTTAATAATTAGAAATCAGTAGTCAGTAGTCAGAATTCAGTAGGGATTTCTTGCATTCCACTTGAATTGTACCCAAAAATTATTCTGACTCCTACTCCTGGGTAGTTACGATTTCAGCCGGTTGGCAACATAATTGATCAGCCCGCCGGCGGCAATAATCTGCTGCATAAACTCCGGCACCGGGGTGGCCCGGTACTCTTCATTCTTGGTCAGGTTCTTGATTACACCCGTGCCGGGATCTACCAGCAATTCGTCGCCTTCACTTATGGCACCGGCAGCTTCGGGTGATTCAAAAATCGGCAGGCCGATATTAAAAGCGTTGCGGTAAAAAATCCGCGCAAAGGTCTTGGCAATAACGCAGCTTACCCCGGCATATTTGATGGCGATGGGGGCATGCTCCCTGGAACTGCCGCAGCCGAAATTTTTACCGGCCACGATAATATCCCCGGGCTTAACCTTTTGGGGAAACTCGGGGTCGGCGTCTTCCATGCAGTGTTTCGCCAGTTCTTCCGAATCAGATGTATTTAAGTAACGGGCGGGGATGATGGCGTCGGTATCAACATCGGCGCCGAATTTCCATGCTTTGCCCCGGTATTTCATTATGCCACCTCCCACGGTGCGGCAATTTTGCCCATTATAGCCGTGGCCGCTGCTACAGCAGGGCCGGCCAGATACACTTCGCTCTCAGGATGGCCCATGCGGCCGACAAAATTCCTGTTGGTAGTGGCCAAGGCCCGTTCGCCCTTGGCCAAAATGCCCATGTGGCCGCCCAGGCAGGGCCCGCAGGTGGGCGTGCTTACCGCAGCCCCTGCTTCCACAAAGATTTCAGCCAGGCCTTCCCGCAGCATCTGCCGGTAGATTTCCTGGGTGCCGGGGATGACGATCAGCCGGACATTGCTGTTTACTTTGCGCCCTTTTAAAATTGAGGCGGCTTCCCGCAGGTCTTCCATGCGCCCGTTGGTGCAGGAGCCGATGACCACCTGGTCGATGGCGACATTCCCGGCCTCGCTGACGGGGCGGGTGTTTTCGGGCAGGTGGGGGAACGCCACCTGGGGTTCCATTTGGCTCACGTCAAATTCATACACTTCGGCGTAGCCTGCGTCCGGGTCGCTCCGGTAAAAGCGGTAGGATCGCTTGGCCCGCCCTTCCACGTACCGGCGGGTTACTTCATCCGGGGGCACAATACCGTTTTTGGCCCCGGCCTCAACAGCCATGTTGGCCATGGTCAGCCGCCCGTCCATGCTTAGTTTTTCAATTACCGGGCCGGTAAATTCCATCGCCATATACAGCGCTCCGTCCACACCGATTTGCCCGATGGTGTACAGGATCAGGTCTTTGCCGCTGACCCATTTGGGCAGCTCGCCGTGAAAAATAAATTTGATGCTTTCCGGAACTTTCAGCCAGGTTTCACCCAGGGCCATGGCCGCGGCCAGATCGGTGCTGCCCACCCCGGTGGAAAAAGCGCCCAGGCCGCCGTAAGTGCAGGTATGACTGTCGGCGCCGATGATCAGGTCGCCGGGTCCCACCAGTCCCTGCTCCGGCAGCAGGCAATGTTCAATGCCCATGTGCCCCACCTCGAAATAATTGATCAGGTTGTGCTTGCGGGCAAATGTTCTGATCAGCAGCGCCTGCTCGGCCGATTTAATGTCTTTGTTGGGTACAAAATGGTCGGGCACCAGGACCACCCGGTCGCGATCCCATACCGTTTCCACTCCTATTTTTTCAAATTCACGGATGGCCACCGGGGCCGTAATATCATTTCCCAGCGCCACGTCTATTTTGACGTTGATCAACTGTCCCGGTTCAACCTGATCCATTCCGGCATGAGCGGCCAGAATTTTTTCAGTAATGGTCATAGGCATTTCCAGTCACCTCAAATTACAATAGTAGTCAGGAGTCAGAATTCAGGAGTCGAAAATGCCCTGAGCCCGGTTCTCTCATTCTGACTCCTGACTCCTATCTCCCAAGTGGTTACAGATGCTGAACAGTTACAATCTCTCGCAGTTTATTCACCGTTATGGTTCTTTTTTTCAAAGATCATTTTATTTACCGCGTTAATGTAAGCCCGGGCACTGGATTCCAGGATGTCGGTGCTGATGCCCCGGCCCATATATAGTTTCTCACTGTTGTTCTCGGCAATACGCAGGGTAACTTCACCCAGCGCGTCCTTGCCGCCGGTAATGGCGTTGATGCCCCAGCTGTGCAACCGGCAGTTGTAGCCGGTGATCTTATCCACGGCCTTGCAAATGGCGTCAACCGGGCCGTTGCCACAGGCCGCTTCCTCCAGCAGTTCCTCGCCGTGGTTAAGGCCCACCGTGGCAGTGGGCACCACGGTCGTGCCGCTGCTGATATGCAGGTAAGCCAGCTCATAGGTGGGGGGCACTTTGCGAATTTCGTTTTCCACGATAGCTTCCAGGTCTTGATCGGTAATTTCTTTTTTGCGGTCGGCCAGGTCCTTGAACCGGGCAAAAGCCTTGTTCAGCTCCTGCTCGTTCAGTGAAAAGCCCAGTTCCACCAGCCGGGAGCGAAAGGCGTGGCGGCCGCTGTGCTTGCCCAGCACCAGGTTGCCGTGGGCGACGCCCACCATGGCCGGGTTCATTATTTCATAGGTGGTGCGCTCTTTGAGCACACCGTCCTGGTGAATGCCGGACTCGTGGGCAAACGCGTTTTTGCCCACAACCGCCTTGTTGGGCTGAATTTCCATCCCGGTGAGCTTGCTCACCAGTTTGCTGGTACGATAAATTTCTTCCGTGTTAATGCCCGTCTCCAACCCGTAGCGGTCGCGGCGGGTGTACAGGGCCATGACGATTTCTTCAATGGAGGCGTTGCCGGCCCTTTCCCCGATGCCGTTGATGGCACCTTCCACCTGCCTGGCGCCGGCCAGCACTGCGGCCAGTGAATTGGACACCGCCAGGCCCAGGTCGTCATGACAGTGGACGCTCAAGATTACCTTTTCAATGCCCCTGACTTTGTTCATAATGCTGCGGATAAATTCGGCAAATTCGTCCGGGGTGGCGTAGCCCACGGTGTCCGGAATGTTGACGGTGGTGGCGCCTGCCTCAATAGCCGCCTCCACCACCCGGCATAGAAAGTCCAGTTCACTGCGGGAGGCGTCCTCGGCGGAAAACTCCACATCGGAGGTGTAGTCCCTGGCCCTTTTTATACCTGCCACAGCCGCTTCCACCACCTGGTCCCTGGACATGCGCAGTTTATGTTTTAAGTGAATATCGGAAGTGGCGATAAAGGTATGAATCCGGGGCTGGTCGGCGTGCTTTACCGCCTCCCAGGCCCTGTCGATATCGGTAAAATTGGTGCGGGCCAGGCCGGCCACGGTTACACCCCGCACCTCGCGCGCAATGGTTTTGACGGCCTCAAAATCACCTTTGGAAGTAATGGGAAAGCCGGCTTCAATAATGTCAACGCCCAGGCGGGCCAGCTGCCTTGCTATTTCCAGCTTTTCATTTTTATTCAAACTGACTCCCGGGGATTGCTCACCGTCCCGCAGGGTGGTATCAAATATATAAACCCTATTACTCAACTGAATCCCTCCAGATCTAGCAATCTACAGCCTCGCTGATAGCCTTGCCGGCTATTACAATGGGATTGACGTTCTCCGCAGCGCAAACCAGGCAGTTGACCAATACCGGGCCCGGACTGCCAAGGGCTTCCGGCAGCAATTGGTCAACCTCTTTTTCCGTGCGCAGGGTGTAGCTCTTGATACCATAAGCCCTGGCCAGGGTTTCAAAGTCCGGGTGGAATTTGAATTCTACCGCCATGTACCGGGAATCGCAGTAAACCTGCTGCAACTGGCGTACCATACCCAGCACGTGATTGTTTAAGATGATTATTTTTAAGGGCAGTTCCTGCTCCATGGCAGTGCCCAGTTCCTGCATGGTCATTTGAATACTGCCGTCACCCGTCACCAGGATTACCAGCTCACCGGGCAGCCCAATCTGGGCGCCCACCGCCGCCGGCAGGCCAAAGCCCATCGTGCCCAGACCGCCGGAGGAAATCAACGAGCCGGGGCGCTTAAAACGGTAGTACTGGGCCACCCACATCTGGTGCTGCCCCACATCCGTCACGACCACGGCGTTGCCGCCGTTGATTTCATTTAATTTTTCTATGACATACTGTGGTTTTAATTCACCTTCCCCGCGCCGGTAAACCAGCGGGTACTGTTTCTTCCAGGCCTCAATTTGCTCCAGCCAACTGGTATCCTGCTTTTTTTCCAGCCTTGACAGCAGTTCCCGCAGCACCTGTTTCACGTCTCCCACAATGGGAACGTGCACCTGTACGTTCTTGCCGATTTCCGCCGGGTCAATATCAACATGCACCACTGTGGCATTGGGGGCAAACTCGGCCAGTTTACCGGTAACCCGGTCGTCAAAACGTGCCCCCAGCGCGATAAGCAAGTCGCAGTTGGTTACCGCCAGGTTGGCGGCCCGGGTGCCGTGCAGCCCCAGCATTCCGAGAAACAGCGGGTGATCGCCGGGAAAGCTGCTCAGGCCCATAAAAGTATTGGTAACCGGCGCATTGATGGTCTCCGCCAGGGTCAGCAGCTCTCTGCTGGCTTTGCTGTTGAGTATTCCGCCGCCGGCGTAGATCACCGGTCTTGCAGCGCTGCCGATCAACCGGGCGGCTTCCGCTATTTTATTGGGGTGCCCCCGGTAGGTGGGTTTGTAACCCCTTAAATTCACCGAATCGGGATAATCAAATTTTATCCTGGTCTGGGCCACATCCCTGGGTAAATCAATTAATACCGGCCCGGGCCGCCCGGTGGCGGCAATATGAAAAGCGTTTTTAATAATCCTGGGCAGCTGCACCGCATCTTTGACCAGGTAATTGTGCTTGGTTACGGGTATGGTGATGCCGGTTATATCCACCTCTTGAAAGGCGTCGGTGCCCACCTGGCTGGTCGGCACCTGCCCGGTAAACACCACCAGTGGAATTGAATCCATATACGCATTGGCGATGCCGGTAACCAGGTTGGTGGCCCCGGGACCGGAAGTGGCCATGCACACGCCAACCTTGCCGGTGGCCCTGGCGTAGCCGTCCGCCGCGTGAACCGCTCCCTGCTCGTGCCGGACCAGCACGTGCCGGATGGGGGAATGGTACAGGGCATCGTATACGTCAAGTATGGCTCCGCCCGGATAACCAAAAATAACTTCAACTTGTTCCTTTTCGAGGCATTTGACCAGGGCTTGTGCAGCCGTAATCTCCATTGCAAGCCCCCCTTGTATTGTTTTTACTATAATAGGAGTCAGAAATCAGAATCAATTTTGGGTACAATTCAAGCAAGATGCAATTGATCCCCACTGAATTCCGACTACTGATTTCTGAATTTTAATTAATCACCGTTTTCCTGGAGACCGGTGTATTTTGTGCCCCTGAGCATGGCGATCTTGCCAGTGCGGACCAGTTCTTTTATTCCATAGGGCCGCAGTGATTCCTCGAAAGCATTGATTTTGCCGTCGTTTCCCGTGCACTCCAGGGTAACCGTCTTGCGTCCCAGGTCCACTATCCGGGCCCGGAAAACATCTGCAATTTGCATTACCTCGCCCCTTTGGGCGGGGTCCGCGTTGACTTTAATCAACACCAGCTCGCGGTCAACGTATTCGTCTGCCGTAATATCATTAATTTTGATTACATCAACCAATTTGTGCAGCTGTTTGTTCACCTGCTCCAGGACCCGTTCATCCCCCTCAACCACTATCGTCATCCGGGAAACATCCGGGCTCTCTGTGCGTCCCACGGCCAAACTATCAATATTGAACCCGCGCCGGCTGAACAGACCTGCTACCCGGGCCAGAACACCGGGGTTGTTTTCAACCAGCACAGCCAGGGTGTGCCGCATAATCACCCCTCCTATCCCAGCATATTATTAATTGCTTCTCCGGGGGGAACCATGGGCAAAACGTTCTCCTCCCGTTCAATTTGGAAATCCAATACCACCGGCTTGTCGACCCGGAGCGCTTCGTCCAGGGCCGGCCGGACTTCAGATTTTTTATCCACCCTGATGCCTACGGCACCATAGGCCTCGGCAATTTTGACAAAGTCGGGGTTATCCAATTCAGTATATGAATAACGGCGGTTATAAAACAGCTCCTGCCACTGTCTTACCATACCCAGAAAACCGTTGTTTAAAATGGCGATTTTTACCGGAAGTTTATGACTAACTGCGGTGGCCAGTTCCTGAATATTCATCTGAATGCTTCCGTCACCGGCAATATCGATCACTGTTTCGCCCGGACAGGCCAATTGCACCCCGATGGCGGCGGGGAAGCCAAAGCCCATCGTGCCCAGCCCGCCTGATGAGATAAAGGTGCGTGGCCTGGTATACGTATAGTAATGGGCGGCCCACATCTGATGCTGTCCCACTTCAGTTGTGATCCTGGCGTTGCCCCCGGTGGCGTTATAGATCTCCCTGATCACTTCCTGGGGTTTGATTCTGCCGTTTTCTTCAAATTCAATAGGATATTCTTTTTTCCACGTCTGGATTTTATCCCGCCACCTGCTGGCGAGCCTGGGCTGCAGGCGCCCGGCCAATTCCCGCAGGGTGGCGCGCACATCTCCCACCACGGGAATGTCAACTCCCACATTTTTACCAATTTCGGCCGGGTCTATGTCTATATGAACCACTGTGGCATTGGGCGCGAAGGCCTCAAGTTTACTGGTAACCCGGTCGTCAAAGCGCACCCCCACGCCGATCAGCAAATCGCACTCGGAAACGGCGTAGTTGGCATACTTGCTGCCGTGCATGCCCAGCATGCCCACTGACAGCGGGTGATTCCCGGGGAAGCCTCCCAGGCCCATCAGGGTGGTGGCCACAGGGGCCAGCAGCATTTCTGCAAATTTAAGCAGCTCGACATGCGCGTTGGCGTTAATCACGCCGCCACCGGCATAAATAACGGGCCGCTCGGCTTCTTCAATCGCCCGGACGGCCCTGGCAACTTGCTCGGGATCTGGATCCTTTTTAATATCATATCCCGGCAAATGCACCGGCCCGGGATCCGTGTAATCGGTCTCACCCGCTGAAACATCCCGCGGCATGTCGATAAGCACGGGGCCAGGTCGGCCTGTGGTAGCAATGTAAAAAGCCTCACGCACTATTTTGGCCAGGTCGTTAACATCCTTGACCAGGTAATTGTGTTTGGTTATGGGTAGGGTTATACCCGTAATATCAGCTTCCTGAAAAGAATCCCGCCCCAGCATTGAGGTCGGAACCTGCCCGGTAATAGCCACCAGAGGGATCGAGTCCATGTAAGCATTGGCAATTCCCGTCACTAGATTAGTAGCGCCGGGACCCGAAGTGGCCAGGCAAACACCAGGTTTGCCGGAGGCCCGGGCATAGCCGTCGGCGGCATGGGCTGCGCCCTGTTCATGTCGGGTCAGGATATGGCGTATATCTGCATCATATAAGGCGTCGTAAATAGGTAGCGCCTGCCCGCCGGGGTAGCCGAAAATGGTATCCACCCCCTCAGCCAGGAGACTTTCCACCAGGATTTGCGCCCCGGTTTTTTTCATACCCCTACACCTCCGGTAAGTTGTCGAATTTATTTATAGAAGACAGAATTCAGTAGTCAGTATTCAGAATACAAGACTATATACTGCTCTTCTGACTCCTGAGTACTTATTCAAAATCTTTTTTCAAGACCGCCCCGGTGCCGGCGGAAGTTACCAGTTTGGCGTACCGGACCAGGTAGCCTTTGCGCACCCTGGGTTCCGGTTTGACCCAGCTACTCATCCGGGCGGCCAGTTCTTCTTCACTCAGCAGCACATCCAGTTTACATTCGGGAATGTTTATTTCAATGATGTCCCCGTCCTGCAGTGCTGCGATAGGACCTCCTTCGGCCGCCTCGGGAGTTACGTGGCCGATGGAGGCGCCGCGGGTGGCCCCGCTGAAGCGACCGTCGGTTATCAGGGCTACATCCTTGTCAAGGCCAAGGCCGGCCACCGTGGCGGTGGGAGTAAGCATCTCCCGCATGCCCGGGCCTCCTTTGGGCCCTTCGTATCTGATGACGATGACATCACCTTTTTGTATTTCCAGATTATTCAAAGCCTGCACAGCTTCTTCTTCCGAGTTGAATACACGGGCCGGGCCTCGGTGCTGCAGCATTTCCGGCGCAACCGCCGATCTTTTGACCACCGCCCCGCCGGGGGCCAGGTTGCCGTAAAGGATGGCGATGCCCCCTGTGGGGCTGTACGGGTCTTCCACACTGCGGATTACATCCCGCCGTAGCACTGATGCATCGGCTACATTTTCACCCAAAGTCCGGCCGGTTACGGTCAAAGCGGTGCCGTCTATCAAACCGTGCTCCAACAGTTGCCTGAGCACAGCGGAGATACCGCCGGCCTCGTTAAGGTCCTGCATATAATGAAGGCCCGCCGGGCTTAGCTTGCACAGGTTGGGAGTTTTTTTACTGATCTGGTTAATATGATCGAGTTCTATTTTAACGCCGGCCTCACTGGCGATGGCGGGCAGGTGGAGCACCGTGTTTGTGGAACAACCCAGGGCCATATCCAGGGCCAGGCCGTTGGTAAACGCCTTTTCAGTAAGGATATCGGAAGGTTTCAGGTTTTCCCGCACCAAGTCAACCACCCGCATCCCGCTTAATTTGGCCAGGCGGCGGCGCGCCGCGGAAACCGCGGGCAGCGTTCCGTTACCGGGCAGCGCCATGCCCAGCACTTCCGTCAGGCAGTTCATGGAATTGGCGGTAAACATGCCGGCGCAAGAGCCGCAGCCGGGGCAAACCGACTCTTCATACCGGGCCAGTTCCTCTTCGGTCATAGTGCCTGCCCGCACCTGGCCAACAGCTTCAAAAATATTGCTCAGGGACAGATCCCGGCCATCAAGCCGCCCGGCCAGCATGGGACCGCCGCTGACCACAATGGCCGGAATGTCCAGCCGGGCTGCGGCCATCAACATACCCGGCACCACTTTATCGCAAGCGGTAACCAGCACAATACCGTCAAAGGGATGGGCCATGCTCATTACTTCCACCGAATCGGCAATTAGTTCCCTGCTGGCCAGCGAGTATTTCATGCCGGAGTGGTTCATGGCAATGCCGTCACAAACCGCGATGGCGGGAAATTCAAACGGGGTGCCGCCGTTCATCCTGATCCCGGCCTTGACCGCTTCTGTAATTTCCCGCAGGTGCATATGTCCCGGCACAATTTCATTGAAAGAATTGACCACCCCGATCATGGGGCGCTCCAATTCCTGCCCGGTCAGGCCCAGGGCATTGAACAGGGAGCGGTGCGGGGCCTTATCCAGGCCCTTTTTCATAGCATCACTTCGCACAATAACTCCTCCTCTTTTGCCGCATCAGAAAATAGTTTATTCAAAAATGACCGGTCCGTCCACCTTGGTCAAGGCGCGGAAATCACTTAACAGTTCCTTGAACACCGGGCCGGGCTGGCCATTGCCAATGGCCCTGCCGTCCACCCGAACACAGGGAATAAGTTCGGCCGCGGTACCGGTCAGGAAGCACTCGTCGGCAATATAAACATCATGGCGGGTGAATACCTTTTCGATAACCTCAATGCCTCTCTCCTTGGCCAGGTCCATTACCGCATTACGGGTAACGCCTTCCAGCATGCCCACATGAATGGGGGGAGTGATCAGCTTGCCGTTCTTGACGAGGAAAAGGTTATCCCCGGTAGCCTCGGCGACGTAACCTTCCTGGTTGAGCATTATTGCCTCGGGAACGCCGGCCAGGTTAGCTTCAATTTTGGCATAGATGTTATTTAAATAGTTAAGGGATTTGACCCTGGGGTTGCATGCCTCGGGGATATTGCGGCGCGTAGCCACGGTAATCATTTCAAGTCCTCTTTCATACAATTCTTCCGGATAAAGTTGAATTGAGGCAGCAATGCAAAAAATAGTCGGTTTTGCGCACTTGCGCGGGTCCAGGCCCAGGTCGCCCTTGCCCCGGGTTACCACCAGGCGGATATAAGCGTCCTGCAAATTGTTGCGCCGCAGGGTCTCCAGCACCACTTCCCGCATTTCTTCAATACTGATGGGAATTTCCATAGCCAGTGTGCGGGCTGATTCATACAGTCTGATCAGGTGTTCCTGCAGCTTGAACACGCGGTTATGGTAAGCTCTGATGCCCTCAAAAATACCGTCACCGTATAAAAGACCATGGTCGAATACGGAAACAACCGCCTGTTCCTCGGGAACGTATTTTCCATCCAGATAAATAATAAGGCCCATCTTTTCACTCTCCTATCCTAAATCTGTATTGAAAGATCCACCAATGTAAAAACAGCTATCGTTTTCATCCTTCATAAACACTCTCTCCAAAAAACGTTTCATAAAACTGCACTCGGGGTTGACAGAGGTATTGACGACTGTTTTCACCTCCTGTGGCCAAGCAGGGAAATAAAAATAAGACCCCGCCGATATTTTCCAAGAGTGGAACCTATCCGCTGGGTCTTTTATCCCCACGGTGTAACCTCCGGGGTATAAAACCCCCTCGGCCTGTACCGCTCGGTCCAGACCCTCCTGCAGGAGGCGGAACCCTAGGTACACTTCCCTCTTTATCAAGGTGTATAAAATTAAAAACCTCCCGAACCTGGTTGCACAACCAGGGACGAAAGGCATAATTTCCTCACGCGGTACCACCCTGCTTGCCTCCGCCTCACAGCGAAAGCCTCTCAGCGTGTCGTCGACACTGCAGCGATAACGGGCCTAACCCGTCTTCGCCTACGGGAAAATCCTTTCAGCGAAGCAGTTCCGGGGCGATGTAATACCCGTTCCGGGCGCCGGTTCTCAGCATCTCCGGCTCTCTGTGGCGCGGCTTCCAGGCATTGCTCCCCTTCATTACTTTTACAAATAAAACTTGTTACTATTCAGGTATTCAGAATTCAGTAGTCAGAATTCAGAATACTACGAGACGATTAACCGTTCTCTCATTCTGACTCCTGACTCCTTAGTAGTTACTAAAACTTATTTAAACAGTATACAGTATAAACATAATCCAGGTCAACAGTTTACGGGCATTATTTCGCCAAATACTGCATTCCAACCGTGACCAGTCCTAAAACGGCCCCCAGCAGTCCCCCAAGCCAGGTGATTGCCACCAGTTCGCGGCGCATGATGCCCAACAGCAGCTCTTCCACCTGCAGCACATCCAATTCCTCCACCTGCCTGCGAATCATGCCGTTGACATCCAAAAACCTGACCAGGCCGGGGACCTGTTTTTGGACCAGAAAACGATACAGGCCCAGCGCCAAATGCCCGGGGTTTTCCTTGACATTTTCCGGCAGCAATTCCAAAACACAGCTCATTTTAGCTTGCAGCACCACGTCTACACAGCGCTCTGCCAACTGCTTAACTTTTTGGGCATACTTATCGCTGCTTTGAGCTTGATTAAACAGGCGGTCGAAAAACGACTCCAGCGCCTCCCGCGGTCCGGTCTCATCGATGTGGAATATTTCCCGCCAGGTTTTAGCGCTGTTGCGTTCTGCCATTTGTTCAACAATTTCCGGTACCGACAATCCAAGGCCGGAATGACGCAGTTTTTCAATCAGCCAGGATGCAATTTCCCATGCTTTTTCCCGTTTCCCCGCCTCATCCAGTGCAGCGGAAATATCAGCCATGCTCTTTTCCATAAACTCGTCCGCCAGCTGGTGCAGGCGCCTGATAATTTCCGCCTGGTTTTGCTCGTCAGCCAGGAACATGGATATTTCCGCAGCCAATTTGTCTGCAAGGGCGTCGGAGCCGGTTCCCAGCAGGCTAAAGACTCCGTTCAGCATCCGTTTTAACGCCGTACCCTCAAAAAAGTGGTTTACTCTGTTTTTGATGGCCCGGTGCGCACTCCTGGAGGATAAATACCGGTCGATGGAGCTGATTATCCGGGGGGCTTGACCATCAATAAACTGGTGTATCCCTTCCACCATTGCTTCCGGAAGATGCTCGCGAACCGTTCGGGGACTGTTTAAGAAGTTTTCTATTACTGTAATAAACCGGCCCATAAGATTATCGCCTGCTTCACCTTCCAGCAAACCGGCGGTTAGTTGTTCCAGCCATTCCCTGAACCGTGTCCGGCCAATCATTGCTATTGAGGGTCCCACTTGTTGATCCAGGAGGGAACCGGTCAAACCAGCGGCAGCACGGGCGGCAACCCGGCGAAATTCATCGCTCTTTGCAACATTTACCGCTATGGTTGAAATCCATTGCCTTAAATCAGCTGCAGGCTGTTCGCCGGGCGACAAAGCAAAGGTTTCACCAACCGTTGCGTCCCGGCCACGCATTTCAGCGATCCGGTGATCAAGATAGCGCCGCACTTTATCCTCGGAATCCGGCCGCAGCAGGTGCTGGACTACTTTTTCTTCCGTCAGCAGCATCCCGCCCACAGCGTCACCTATACCTTTGGCCAGTCGTGTCTTACCCCGGGGAATCACACCCGGAGTAAACGGGACATGCAGTCCCAATAGCTTTTTTTCATAAAGAGGCCGGAATAACATGCGAATGGCAACCCAGTTGGTAACATAACCGATCACGGCCCCGACCAGCACGGCCAGGGCAGCTTGCTGCCAGTTCATAATAAAACCAACCTGCGGCGCATTTTGGCAATGCACTCCCGGACCGCCTCCGGGGCAGGTCCTCCCGGAACCTTGCGGGCCGCCACACAGTGGTCGATGCCAATGGCGCTGTAAACACCTTCGTCGATTACCGGTGTAAAACGTTTAAATTCCTCCAGGGTTAAATCCTCTAAATTGCATGTCCTTTCAATGCAATAGGCCACTGCCCGGCCGACTATTTCATGTGCTTCCCTGAAAGGCACGCCCTTCTCCACCAGGTAGTCGGCCAAATCGGTGGCATTGGTGAAGCCCCCCCGGGCGGCCCGGGCCAGGTTGTCTTTTTTAACCCTCATCGTTGCCAGCATGGGGCGGAAGATAAGCAGGCATTTTTTTACTGTATCCACTGCGTCAAACAACGCTTCCTTATCCTCCTGCATGTCCTTGTTATAAGCCAGGGGTAACCCTTTCAGCATTACCAGCAGGGTGGTTAAGTCGCCAAAGACTCTGCCGCTTTTGCCCTTGATCAATTCTGCCACATCCGGGTTTTTCTTTTGCGGCATCATGCTGCTTCCTGTGCTGTAAGCGTCATCCAATTCAACAAAGTTAAATTCGCTGGTTGACCATAGTATTATTTCCTCGCAGAACCGGCTCAGGTGCACCATCACCAGGGAAGCGGCCGCCGCAAATTCCACTGCAAAATCACGGTCGCTTACCGCATCAAGACTGTTCTCGGTGATGGCGTCAAACCCCAGTTCTCGGGCCACGAATTCCCGGTCCAGGGGGAAGGTGGTTCCCGCCAGCGCGCCTGCGCCTAGTGGCATGACATTAACCCGCCGGCGGCAGTCCCGTAGCCTGTCCATATCCCGGTAAAACATCTGGCAGTACGCCAGCAGGTGATGGGCCAGATTAACCGGCTGGGCGCGTTGCAGGTGCGTATACCCGGGCATGACCGTATCAATATGCTGTTCGGCCAAATCCAGCAGGGTACCGTTCAACTGTCCCAAAAGCTCCAGCACAGCGTCTATTTCATCCCTGAGGTACATGCGAACATCCAGGGCCACCTGGTCGTTGCGGCTACGGGCGGTGTGCAGTTTTTTGCCCACTTCCCCGATTCTTTCTATTAAAAGCTGCTCAACATTCATGTGGATATCCTCGGCGGATACGGAAAATTCCACCAGCCCGTTCTCAATATCGGCCAGTATCCCTTGCAGGCCGCGCGTTATTGTTTTCGCTTCTTCCACGCTGATTATGCCAACCCGGGCCAGCATTGTGGCATGGGCAATACTGCCTGTGATATCATATTTGTACAGGCGGCTGTCAAAGGATATGGATGAATGAAAATCATCCACCAGGCTGTCCGTCTCCTTTTGAAACCGCCCTCCCCATAGTTTGGACATGCTATCACTCCTAAATTAAGAATTCAGCAGTAAGAAATCAGTAGTCAGAATACACCGAGCAGGTCCCTTTATTCTGACTTCTGACTACTGACTCCTATCTCCCGAATAGTTCCAAAACATTATTATACCCGTGGATATTTTACCACATGCAAAGCCAAATATTATAGCAATCAGGTCTTTTTTTAGAGCAAATGTAATATATAGACGAATTTTGACGAAAGCGCATAAAGCATTTTTTAAAAAATGTTATACTAAATGACCCATTAATTAATAAATATGTTAAAATTAAATTGTTACATGCAAGCCTTTGACGAAGGAGACGAGTTCAATGGAAAGAGAACTGACACTGGAGCTGGTGCGTGTTACGGAAATGGCGGCGCTGGCATCAGCGCAGTGGATGGGGCGCGGGCGCAAGCATGAAGCTGACGATGCGGCCACCAACGCCATGCGGGCTATGTTTGATTCGGTATGTATGAACGGAACCGTGGTTATCGGTGAAGGGGAAATGGACGAAGCTCCGATGCTTTATATTGGCGAAAAGGTTGGCAACTCGCCAACTCCCGAGGTCGATGTGGCTGTAGATCCCCTGGAGGGCACGAATATACTGGCCAAGGGACTGCCCAACGCCATGTCGGTTATAGCTATAGCAGACCGGGGCAATCTGCTGCACGCTCCGGATATGTATATGCAAAAATTGGCCGTGGGACCTAAAGCAGCGGGTTTGATTAATCTGGATGACCCCATTGAAAAAACTTTGGAGATAGTGGCCAAAGCAAATAATAAGCGCATCGTTGACTGCACCGTAATGATTTTAGACCGGCCGCGCCACCATGAATTAATAGAAGCTGTTCGGGGCGCGGGGGCCAGGGTGCGCCTGATCGGTGACGGAGACGTGGCAGCGGCGCTGGCCACTGCCTTTGAGGATACCGGCATTGACATTTGCGCGGGAATCGGCGGCGCGCCGGAAGGAGTTATCGCTGCGGCGGCACTGAAGTGCCTGGGCGGTGACATGCAGGCCCGCCTGGTGCCTGAAGACGATGCCGAATTCCAGCGCTGCCTGAGCATGGGCATTAAAGATCCCAACCGCATCCTGACCATGGACGACCTGGTGAAAGGTGACGACGCCATATTTGCCGCCACCGGAGTTACGGACGGAGAGCTGCTCAAGGGTGTGCGTTTCCGCGGGGGCGAAATTGCCGAAACCTATTCACTGGTAATGCGGGCCAAGAGCAGAACAGTTCGCACTATAAATACGGTACATAATCTGAAGTATAAACCGCATTATTCGCTGATCAAGGAAAAGTAAACCTCCCCCACCTATTGCGGAAGGTTTTTTCTACCAGCCACAGACAAGGTATGCCTGCGTTGTGTAACTCTCATCGATCTTAATCAGGTCGATACCCGGGGCAGCTAGTTTGTATGTTAGATAGGTCAGTAATAATTCGAACGGCCATTGGCTAAATTGCCAAAACCCGCGCACTAAGGCGCGGGCATTTTCTTTTCTCTTTATTTCGACGAATGGTTTCGACGAAATAAAGGAGATCCTGTAATTGGCTCCTTTCTGTCATTATTCGACCTCTACAGGTTCATAAACTCGGATTCAAAATTGAATTACCAAACGGTATTTTTTTATAAATTTCATGGGTTATTATCTGGTATAATTTGCAACAGAGAGTAATCTTTTGAGCTTTAAGTAGGGAGGAGTAATTTTTGGCCTTTAACCCTAAATTAACAGGTTCTTTTTATACAAGTAATAATATCGCTGAATATTTAGTTAATTGGTCTATAAGGAGCACTAAGGATATATTGCTGGAACCATGCTTTGGTGACGGTGCTTTTTTAGATGCTATTTTAAATAATCCAATATTACAATCTATAAATCAAATTTATGCTGTAGAAATTAGGGAAGAGCCTTTTAAAAAATATGTACAAAAATCAGAATTACTCCCCCAAAATTGTTTTTACAAAGATTTTTTACACGTTGATCCTTTTGCGGTTGATGCAGTGATAGGCAATCCTCCATATGTAAGATTAAGAAACTTAAAAAACTTTGATTGCAACCAATATATACAAGCTATAGAAATATTAAATAACAAAGGGATTAAAATTAGTACCAATGCCAGTGTATGGGTTGCCTTTATTTTACATTCGATGCACTTTTTGAAAAAAGGTGGCCGTTTAGCATTTGTTTTGCCTTTTGAGGCTACTTATGTTAAGTATGCTATGCCATTATGGAAGTACTTGGGTGATAATTTTAATGAAATTAATGTTGCCCGAATACATGAAGACATTTTTCCGGAAGTTGATGTTGAAACAATCCTCTTTATGGCAGACGGTTTTGGCGGTAAAACGGAGTCAGTAAATTATGTATTGTGTAATAATAAGGATGATCTTTTCAATGACCATCATATAAAGAAAGTTAGTATTAATATTGATTCCATTGTCAAGGGTAACAAGCCTTTTGTGTTTGAAATATTAAATAGGGATCAGCAATTATTATTAAATAAATTAAAGATACAAGGATTAATAAGTTCAATTAATAAAGACTGTAGATTTAAAATAGGTTACGTTAGCGCAGCTAAAGATTATTTTCATCCTTCCGATGAGGTAATAGGTAAATTTAATTTACCCAAAACAAATTTTATAGGATCTGTTTGCAATGCTAAACAATTAAGTTCCACAGGGCTTTATCTGTATCCACAGGAGGAATACTCAAAATTATATTATCCTATAGATATTACGGATTATGATTTGAAATATATTCAATATGGAGAACTTTTAAGTATAGACAAACGTTACAAGTGTACTAAGCGCAACCCTTGGTACATTACACCAAATATAGAAATACCTGATATTGTCGCGACTGTTTTTGGTGAGATGCCAAAATTATTAATAAACAAAGGAAAATTTGCTGCAAGTAATAGTTTATTGTGTGGGTTTATTCAAAATCCCAATGTTACTCCCGAGAACTTAGCATGTAGATGGTATAATAGCCTTACTCTTTTATCGATAGAATTACAAATTCATTCTTTAGGAGGAGGGGTATTGGTTTTAATTCCTGGTGAAGTTGGTGCGCTATATATCCCGGATACCGGTTGTTTTTACGATTATAAACATATCCGTACCATCGAAAGTTGTTTAAAAAGCCAAAAAGTTGGTTTATCTTATGAGGCAGGCGATTATTATATATTACAAAAGTTTCTAAAAATAAATACGGAACAATTAAACTTAATTAGAGATGCAATTGATACCCTTAGATGGTGGAGAAACCCTATATATCGTAAGCATGGAAGTGAAACCAAGTCCCTATTTGCTAAAGCATAATACAGCCAACATTTTAACTTCAACAAACAACCATTCTTGAATCGGCAAGGGGCCTGGAAGTATAGTTTCATGCCCCTTGCTGCCCTGTTGGTCTGGCTATATTTGCCAGGCTGACAGGGATTTTTTGACAGGGTGCTGCCGCAGGTGTTGAATACTGCTCTTTTGCTTTGTTTAAATATACTTTACATATTATTACTATTTTTCCAATATAATTTTTACAATTAGAAACCCATGCCGCTAACGCGGCACCAGCAGAAGGATGAAAATTTATAACAGCGAATCTCTTTCTTACGGCTGGCGAAGGGAGGTCGTTTTAACTTGGTGCTGCGAGCCCGTGAGTTAGACAGATCCCAACGACCAGGTGCACCACAGATTGTTGCTCCCTATGGGAAGCACGCAGGACAGAATAACCAATGTTGGTTGTTGCACCAGCCCTTTAATTTGCTGCCGTAGAAGGAGTAAACACATGGAAGTCGTCTATAGTCATTGCTGCGGTCTTGACGTTCATAAAAAAACCGTCGTGGCCTGCATCATTACCCCTGAAGCAAAAGAGATTCG
>NZ_KE387267.1:0-119425 GCF_000430885.1 Desulfotruncus alcoholivorax DSM 16058
AATATTCCTCCGGTGTAAGGTAGCCATTGGTCTCATGTAATCGCTGTCTGTTATAAAATATCTCAACATATTCAAATACTGCGGCGCGAGCTTGTTCACGAGTTAGAAAACGTTGTTCGCAGAGCCACTCGTACTTCATTTTCCCCCAGAAGGCCTCCATCGGGGCATTATCCCAGCAGTTCCCTTTCCGGGACATGCTGCAAATAAATCCATGCCTCTTAAGGTAATTTTGATAATCGTTTGAGCAATACTGACTACCACGATCGGAATGGATTAACGCCCCCGGGGCTACTTTATACCTTTTACAGGCGCGATCCAGAGCATTAATAACAAGCTCTTTCGTCATTCGCTCGCTCATTGAGAGCCCAACTATTTTTTGGCCACATAGATCCATTACAGCAGCTATATAAAGCCAGCCTTCTTCTGTCCATAGGTAGGTTATATCGCTGACCATTTTAATATTGGGTCTCGTTGCTGTAAACTCCCGGTTTAAAATATTTTCCGCCACTGGTAGGTGGTGCTTTGAATTTGTTGTTGCCTTATACTTTTTAGCCAGCTTAGATCTAATGCCTTCCAGTTTCATTAGCCGCTCTGCTCGCTTGTGGTTAACCGGAGAAACCCCGGGGCTAAATAGCATTGACCTAAACCTGAAAAAATGTTTCTACGAACTCAACCGCTTGAACTGTTACATCAACGGCGTCGAGGACAGCCAGATGCGCATAATCCTGTCGCTCCGGTACATCAACGGCATGACGTGGCAGCAGATCGCGTTTTCTATCGGTGAGCATGATGAGCGGTATCCGCGTCGCAAGCATAACGAGTTTCTGAAGAAGCATCGCTTTAATGAAAAGGAACAGAATATGGCTGTCTGATATTTTAAAGAGTGCTTTCTGGCAAGTGCCGAGAGCACTCTTTAAAAATAAAATGTACTAATTGATGCATAAAACTTTACAAATGGCGTATAATATAGTATCATTGCATTACAAAGAGGTGGTGCAATGAATCCGCATTATAATCAAAACTATACCAAAGAGCAAATTGTCGCTGTTTTGCAGACAATACAGGATGCGTAAGAGAGAGCCGATTTGTTATTTCAAAAAACGAGAATAGACAGGAAAACATCGATTTCATAAACGAATATAACCTCACCAGCAAAAAGCAGAAAGAGATTCTTTTGAAAATTTCGCCGGAGGATTTCTGCCATACGCTGCAAAATACGAATTTGGGATTTGAAAATGAGGTCCTATATGTTTTTTGTCAGCAGGTCATGTTGTTTAATTTTGAAGGCAATGAAGAAATAGTAGATATTTATAGCAAATTTAATATTATCGACCTCGATGGAGGAAAGCGTGTGGTGGTTATATCGTTCCATAAGCGTAACAAGCCGGTTGATTACCTGTTTCGGTAATGGTCGGGAATGAAAGGAGGAAGCTTTATGAATGAGAAAATGACATTCTGTGAGGAATGCAGAAAAGATGTCGACTATTCTGCTGAAAGTGTTACTATGAAAGGAACATTGAAAGGTGAAGAATATGAGTTTATCGGAAAGAAAGCGGTATGTGCCGAATGCGGTGGTGAAGTTTATGCAGCGAAAATTGAGGATGAAAACTTAAAAGCGCTATATGATGCTTATCGCCAAAAGAACGGCATCATTTTGCTTGAAAAAATCTTGGAGATTCCACAAAAGTACAACATTGGAAAACGTCCGCTCTCCTTGCTTTTGGGCTGGGGAGAAATGACGTTTACCCGATATTGTGACGGTGATATGCCGATAAAGCAGTATTCCGATGTGCTGCAGAGAATTTACGAGGAACCGGCTTTTTACCTGTCGCTGCTGGAAGAAAACAAAGGAAACCTGAAATCTCAAACTGCGTATGAAAAGAGTAAACGTGCCACAGTAGAATTGCTTGGCGGACAAAAAACTGCGGCTTCCAAAGTGGATGAGGTTATCGGCTACCTATTGTTCCAGTGCGAAGACATTACGCCGCTGGCATTGCAGAAAGCCCTATATTACATTCAGGGCTTCTACTATGCTTTTATGAACAGTTTCTTGTTTACTGAGGATTGTGAAGCATGGGTGCATGGCCCGGTCTACCGGGAAATATATAATCGCTATTCCAGTTATCGTTTTAACCCGATTGAAAGCAATAATGAGTTTGATGTTTCTGTGTTTACGGGTGCGGAGAAAGCGATCATTGACAGTGTTATTCAGAACCTTTGCTGCTACAGTGGAAAAATACTGGAGCGGTTTACACATTCAGAAATGCCTTGGCTGAAAACGCGTGGCAATCTGCCTGCCGATGCACATTCTAACCGCACAATCAGTAAAGAAGCTATCGGCGAGTATTTCTCTGCTGTAAAGCAAAAGTACAATATGTTAACGCCTAACGACATTGAGAATTATGCTCAGGTTATGTTTAGCAGGTCAATTAAAAGTTGACGAAAATGACGAAAGGTTTCTGCTAAACTGATACCATAGACAATTGCATGAGATAGCCTTCGCGGGACTAACCTGCGGGGGCTTTTCTTATGCCTTTTGGAGGTGAAACTGTGCCAATAAAGTCAAAACGTCCATGCAGCTATCCCGGCTGCCCAAAGCTAACGGACGGCCGATTTTGCGAAGAACACCAAAAAGCAGTGGATGCACATTACAACAAATACGAGCGGGATCCAGCAACACGCAAACGTTATGGCCGAGCCTGGAAACGGATCCGCAACAGATATATTGCCGAACACCCGCTCTGTGAGCAGTGCCGGAAGGAAGGCAGGCTTACATCTGCCGAGGAGGTACGTAAGCGACAAATAATCCCCACCTTGTAAACGAAGTGGGAAATTGGATATTGTTATTTATATAGACGACACGTAATGGGTAAAGTGCTTGACCACGGCAGTAGCTTGTCTAGGGCCAAACTGTCACATTGCCGATTTAGATACTATTGCCAAGATGGATCGTATCTGCGATGATCTCGGTGTGGATACTATTGAAATTGCCAACGCCGTTGCCACGTGTATGGAAACCGGTAAAATTCAGTGGGGTGATGCGGATGCCGCTCTCGCTCTATTAAATGAGATAGATGAGGGCACAGAATTCGGCAACCTTCTTGGGGACGGTTGTGAGGCTGTGGGCAAAAGCCTTGGGTGCAAACGTATCCCGGTGGTAAAACACCAAGCAATATCCGGATATGATCCACGCAACACGAAGGGGACGGGTATCACCTATGCCACGAGCCCGATGGGTGCTGACCATACCGCCGGCCTGACGATGGGCCGTGCTTTCGATGATTGCGGGCGGGCGGCACAAGCATATGTTTCCAATAAGTTGCAAGTTGCCATGGCGTTTGCCGATAGCATGATGTGTATATTCGCCTTTGCCCACGCTGTACCAGGAATACCGCTGCTTGCAGAACTGATGGCGGCCCTGTACGGCGGTGATAGTGACATTTCCCGCGTTGCAACCATAGGAGTCAAAACGCTGTTGACCGAGAGGACATTTAATAAACTGGCCGGCATGACAACCGAAGACGACAGGCTCCCCGGCTTCTTTTACCGGGAGCGCTCTGCCACAACCGGTTCACGGTTCGATATCAACGACTATGAATTAGAGGTGCTTTTCGATTTTTGATGATTACGTTAAACGGGCGAGAAATCAACTTTGAAAAAGGTATGACCGTGGCAGATGCGATAAAGGCGGCCGGAGCATCCGTCGATGCCATGACATTGGTTATAGTGGACGGGAAACTATTACTTTGTGGCCGGTGTTATACGGAACCGCTGGTCGACGGTGCTAACATCAGACTGATGACTATTACCTCAGGAGGGTAAAAGCAAAGAATAACCTTATAACGGAAATTTAAAAACAAATTTACTTAATATCGACTTGCGGGCGATTAAAAAACCGGGGATAGATAATAGATGTCCTGTTTATCTATCCCCGGTTCTCTTGTTTGGGAGACGGTGTTATAATATGCCTGTATGCTGTTTATGCTGCCTCTCGTTAAAATGATGTTTCATGGGGTGATTGGGGTGATTAATAATTTACCGGGCACTAAACATACAAGTTACTTTTTCCCAAGACGAGTGTCTATGCCGCATCCTTCGGGAGTGGGGCAGCAATCCGGTGTATAGCAACTGACGTTTAAAAAAGAACATTTCTGACCGCAAGAGGGACATTTTTCCGGTAACTTTTCAGGTTCAGATTTAAATGTATAACCGCATTGATCACATTTCCATTCCATTTGTAACCGGCCTCCTTGTATGGGGGTTGTTTGTGATATTACTTATTATAATATAAGCTGAAAAACTTACAGCTAATTTAAGTAACTCTTAACAATTTATTAAAGTGTACAAGGCTTCAATTAGTCCTAATCGGTACGGTCAAGAAAATCAAGAAAAATAAATCACTGGAGAAAAAAATGTTTATGTATATTTTCTCAATAGTACTTATCGTAGCATCAAATATATTATACAATATATGTCAAAAGTCGACGCCTGAGAGAGCCAATCCTTTTTGTGCGTTAATGGTTACATACATGACCGCCACGTTCTTTACCTATCTTGCATTCCTGTTTTATAAAGATGATAAAAGATTCTTAGAATCTTTCAAAGATATCAACTGGACAAGTATTATGCTTGGCGTTTCAATTGTTGGTCTTGAGTTGGGGTACTTATTGGCATATAGGGCGGGTTGGAAAATAAGCTTGGGCTCTTTGGTCGCCAATATAGCACTTGCAGTAATACTTATCCCAATTGGGATATTATTTTATCATGAAGGGTTCGGATTTAATAAAATTTTGGGGGCACTATTTTGTATCCTTGGATTAATACTGATAAATAAATAATAAACCAAACAATTGAAAACAGCCAAACCGGGCCTTCTGTCGCCACCGCCGCTTACGGCCCTTTTGACAGTGCCCGGTTTGTGGAACTGGTCGGCGATCAAACATAGCATACCTTGGGAATTATTATGATATTAAGAGATATTCCAGGACAAGTAACATTGGATCTCAGATTGCTGAGCCGTGTTCCGGTGGTTTTAAGAGATGGCGAGTACCGTGTAACCTCCACCTTTTTAATGATAAAATTATTGCGCTGGAAGCGGGTAATACCACCTCGCAGTTATACGAAACAGCTTTTGATATTGGTACTACCAGTGTTGCCGGTTATTTAGTTGATTTAAACAGTCGTTAGGTTTTAACAACCGCTGTTGCGGCCAACAAGCAGAGGGTACATGGCGCCGATGTTATATCGCGGATAAATTATACCATTGAAAATTCCATTGGACTTTAATGGTATTATCAAATAAGATAGGGAGTGTGTAAAAGTGAGTGCTAATGAAATAATTCTAAAAGCCCTAAAAGCTTCCAAAGAACCTTTAAAAGCGGGTGATATTGCGGAAATTACCGGTATCGACAAAAAAGAAGTCGATAAAGCCATTAAAGCCTTAAAGAATGAAGGGAAAATAATTACGCCTAAAAGATGCTATTACTCCATAAGTGAATAGAGTTAAATCAAAAAAACTCGCAGCAACCATTGATATGGGTGCTGCGAGTTTTTTATCCTAATTCCGCCAGCTTCCTGCCATATTCCTTTACTTCTTCCATGGCTTCGGGGTGTTCAAGTATTTCTCCTTTAAGATCAACGTCACTGTAACATAACGTTTTAACCAGTTTTACTTCCATAATCATAAAGAAATATTTTACTACCTGTATTGCTCCATCAAATACACCCGGCAGGTTAGTTCCGGCACAACTAATAAAGATTCCTTCGCGCGCAGGTCTGTTCTCCAAATCAACCGCTTTTCGATCCAGCAGGTATTTAGCGGCCCAGAATTGCTGGGAACGGTCAATCAATGCCTTAGCCTGGGCGTTGATTCCCATTGAAAAAATTGGTGCGGCAACGATCAAACGGTCGGCTGATCGGATTTTATCAAATAGCTGCAGGGCATCATCTTTTATTACGCATTTTCCTGTGGTGTTGCATGCTCCGCAAGCCCGGCAGGGTTCAAAGCGATAATCTGTTAGCTGGATAAATTCTGTATCACAACCCGCCTGCCGGCATTCTGCCAGCGCCGCAGCGGCGAGTTGCGAGGTGTTTCCATTAATGCGGGGGCTGCAGGCCAGGGCCAGGGAAGTAAGTCTGCCTGGTGCCGGTTTTACTCCGGTTACTCCTGAGCGCTCCATAACCCGTGCAGATTACAGAAACCTCTGGCCGAGACGTTTGGTGCATCAACATTGAACCTGGCTTCGGGTTTTTCCCCGGGTTTCAGATATTGCCTGTACACTTTACCGCCATCAATAACTTCAACCCACTCAATGTAGTGTTTTTCTTCCATCGGGTGCTCAACACTGCCTACTTTTACAGTTACAATGTTACCTTCCCTGGTGAGTACCGGAACGTGTTTCTCCTTGGCGGCGTCCACTGTGTTCTCTTTAAATAATACCATCGGTTGGTTGCAGCATACCAAACTTCCTTTGCCCGGGTGCACAACCTCCACAATGTTTCCGCAAACGTTGCATTTGTAAACCTGATTAAGCTCAGTCAATTTAAATCCTCCTTTTTAATCTATTTATATATTGTATTATTTTACTTATATTAGAATATACAGATTAAACTTGTTTTAAGTATATCTTAAATATTTATTAAATAGCGGTATTTTAGACAGCAAGGGTATAGTTATTATCTATTTTACAATTGTTACAGGGATATTTACCCCGCTTAAAACTTTATAACTGACGCTTCCCAGCACCATCCCCTTGATGGTTCCCAAACCGCGCCTTCCCATGATAATCATCTCTATTCCATTCTCCTTGGCATACTTGATAATTGTTTCCGCCGGTTCGCCTTCTAAAATGATTGCTTTTACCCTGGTACTGTTCTTTCCAAAACTTTCCCTTGCATTTTCCAAAATACTGCCGGCGTTACTATCCTTAAAGGGATAAATAACTGACAGAAGAACGGCTTCCATATCAGAAGCCCTTTTTAACAAATCAGCGGCAAAAGTGACGGCTCGCGTTGAATATTCCGAACCGTCGACGGGGATCAGTATCTTCATTAATATTACCTCCTGCATGGGTGGATATTGGGGTTTTTTACTTCATTTTCAGCTCTATCAGGAACTTTTTAAACAACCGGTAAGTCTAAAACTGTAAATGATCAAATAACCCGGGAGGTTGGTGGTATGCTAACTGCTATAGGTATGGTTTTGTTGGGTACTTTTGGAATCCCTTTGATTATGAGAAGGTTTTTCGAGACTGAGCAGTAGTTTTTGATTTAATTATAAGTGAATGAAAATATATTCACAAGATGTGTGATATAATGCTAAGGCTAAATCGTATAATTTTTTGCGACAGCGGGGGCGGTTCTCTGTTGTCGCATTTTTTTTAAAGCGTGTGCTTGGGAAGCTGTGTGGGCTGCATATGGGGCGGGCTGCTTGCACGCAGCTTGTGTCATGTGTTTAGCGCTGCCAAATTATTGACAATCGTAATAAATCGCAGTATACTGTTGTTTACAGTATACTGTTTTAAAAAGATGAAGGGAGCAACTGGTATGGGCAGTTCTAAAAAAGGAAAGAACTATCGTCATCTCCCGGCCTTTTTGTTATTGTTCCTGGCCGAAAAAGACGCGCATGGCGGTGGGTTGCTGACTGCGCTTCAGGAAAGGCTGCCTTCGCCCCAAGTGGATAGCGGCGCGGTTTACCGGGTGCTGCAGGAGTTGGAAAAGGAGGGGGCGGTGGTTTTCCGGTGGGATACTGCGGAGCCTGGACCGGCTAAAAAAATTTATACTATTACGGAGAAAGGATGGGAAACACTGGCTGACTTTGAAGCGGACATAACCATGCGTGTGCGCAATCTCAACTACTTTTTAACTCAGTTCCGCTCTTTAAAAGAAATAAAAGAAAAGAGAATGAAAAAAAAATCTAAAGCCTAGAAAACCAAAGTGGGGAGGATGTCCTATGCGCGAGACCAGATATAGAACGGTGACCCTTGGTGTATTATCCATTGCCCATCTGATCAATGATATGTATAACAATTTTTTACCGCAGCTCTTACCTATCATAGTGGCAACGGCGGGTTTTTCAGTGGCCAAAGCCAGTTCACTGGTATCCGCCTTTACCATTACTTCATCACTGGTGCAGCCTGTATTCGGTTACCTGGTTGACCAGAAAAACCAGCGCTGGCTGGTCTTTGTGGGGACGATGTGGATGGCGCTGATATTGAGTTTGACCGGGTTGACCGTAAATTATTGGTTGTTGCTGGTAATGGCTGCCGCAGCCGGCATCGGTACCGCCGCATTTCACCCCCAGGCCTCGGCTATGGTTTCTTCAGTAAGCGGTGACCGCAAAGGCTTCATCATGTCGGCTTTTGTGGCCTCCGGCAATGTCGGATGGGCGGTGGCGCCGGTGGTTTTGGTTCCCTTGTTTGCCATTTATGGCGCAAAAGGAACCACTGTCATGGTTATCCCGGGAATTGTAGCAGCTCTGTTTTTATATATCTTTGCCCCGCGAAGCGAAAAGAAAGCCGTTCAGAAAAAAAACTTTGGTGAAATAATTTCTTCCATGCGGCCGGCGCTGGGTGAATTAAACAAGTTAATGGTCGTGGTGGCTCTGCGCTCTCTTGTATACACCGGTTTAATCACCATGCTGCCGTTATATTTTAAGTCTGAAAAAACGGACCCCGGCAGGGTAAGCTATCTGTTATTCTTGATGCTTTTTGCCGGTGCGGCCGGTGGGCTGGCAGGGGGATTTATTTCCGACAAATACGGGCGCAAACCCTTGATTGCAGGTTCTTTGGCGCTGGCAACACCTTTCTTTTATGGATTTTTGATTACTCAGGGTGTATTGAGCGATGTGTTTTTGGGTCTGGGGGGAGCTGCCTTGCTGGCATCCTTCTCGGTGACGGTGGTGGCGGCCCAGGAGGCTATTCCGGATAATAAAGCCATGGCGGCAGGGCTAAGCATGGGTTTTGCTATCGGTATGGGTGGCCTGGCTGTAACCCTGGTGGGTAAATTTGCGGATGTCTTCAGCCTTATGGCGGCAGTCCGCTTATTATTATGGCTGCCGCTGCTTGCCGGTATTTTTGCCTTAACGCTAAATCAAAAGGATCAGGCTGGTAAAATATCCCGGGCTTGCTGATCGACTTCTAATAGCAGCTAAAGGTAATCGTTTCTACAAGGGGCTATACCCGTCGATGCATAAAATGTAGTTTTTGCCATCATAACTTTGAAAAAATGTAGATATAGTTATGCATAAGTTACCGGAAGCCAGGGATATGTATGGCTCGGTGGTGTATTTACTCAGGCCGGTATTGGCGAGCAAATAATAATACTCTTTTAAGGAGTGGTCTGTTCCTCTGGGGGCAGGTTTAAAAAAAAATCCCTGGCGTCCGGTTAGTTTATCTTGATTGCAAAAAGTATCGCTAACTTGAATGCCTGCTTCGTTAAGTATATAGATGCATTCCAAGTTGGGTTGACTATTGACCACCTTGTGCAACAGTCTGTCAAATTCGTCAATAGTCAGTTCTGATAATTTGTCACAGAATTTTTTAATAAGCAAATCATAGATCCTGTGTAGTTGTCTCTTGGCATGCAATTGATCGATCATATGGTTTTTAAAATTACGGGAGACTTCGGCAATACGTGTATAGAGTTCAGCTGAACATTCAGTTTTTGATGTCGGTTTGGCAAAGTAAAAACCTTGCAACATATCTACGCCTATTTTCAGTGCCATAATTGTTTCTTCTTCTTTCTCCACCCCTTCTGCCACTACTAACGCGCCTATTTTTTGGGATAAGTTGACCAGGGATTTCAGCACTTCTTGTTTGTAATAGTCTTGATTAATATTCTTGACCAGCGCGCGGTCCGCCTTAATTAAGTCAGGTTTTACAAAAGCAATTCTGTCCAAATTGGAATAGCCGCAGCCGATATCGTCCAGAGCGAATAAAAATCCCAGTTCTTTGTGTGCGTTGATAAACCTCTGCAGCTCACTAACGTTATTAACTTTGGATTCAATGATTTCCAACACAATATTACGCGGGTTGATTCCCGCATGTTTTACCTGGTCCAGCAAATGGCCGGAGCCCACAACTCCCAAGTCAATAATAGAGGTGTCAAAGTTTAAAAATAAAAGCATTTCCTTATTTTGAGAATAAACTTGCCGGAATTTTTCAAGGGCTTTTTTCCGGCATAATCTGTCCAGTTCCAGCGTTAAATTGTGTTCTTCAGCAAGTCTGAATAAAAGGTTGGGCATGATCATCTCGCCTGATGAATGGCAAAATCCTCTGGCTAAAGCTTCCAACCCTACGATAGAACGCATTTTTGTGGAAATTACCGGTTGAAAATATATGTCCACTGATTCTTCTTTAATTATTTGGCATATGTTTATAGCTTTATTATCATTTTGCATATATTAAATACCCGTTGATTAAATTTGAATTTGGCCCAGTTTGACGTCTGCGCCAAGTACCCCAATTATTTGCTCGTTGTTAAATATTGGTACCGATACTGTTAGGCAGGGCTGCCTGGTAATGGCAGAAATGTATACGGGAGAAATAAACCTCTCGCCGGACATGGCCTTTTGCCACCATTCCCTCACCTTGCCGTTGGCCAGGGCAGCCGGCGGCTGAGAAAAAAGGAACTTTCCCTGGTGATCATTGGACCATATAGCTTCTATATCCTGATATTTGTTTTTCAACTCAGATAATGTGGACTTATGTATGTCCGGTTTCATGGCTACGATGCCTGTCAGGGTTGATGTTTCCAGCAGCAGGTTTTTGATATCTTCGACGTGCGATGCCAGCTCGTTGTTCATCGTGTAAGATAGTTGATTTCCCGCTGCAGTTTTTTCCAGTGTCTCAGCTAGATCAGCCATCAATTTTCCGGTCTGCACAACTGATTCCAAATCCTGCAGATGGTATTCCAGAACTTGAGCCGTTTGCTGCAGCCTGGTGTTGATATTGCTAAAGGCCTCCAAGGCAGAGTTGTTAACTTTTTCAATGGATCCAAGACTTTGGGAGAGTATGTGGCCGATATTTTTTACCTGACTGGTTACTATACTGGAAGAATCCAGACTGGTGTTGATGCTTTCCACTACTGAGCCAACGTTTTTCTGCAGTTCTGCCAATATATTGAAAGTTTGCTGCACTGCTGCTGCAGTACGGTCGGAAAGTTTGCCTATTTCCGCTGCCACCACCGAAAAACCACGACCGTGATCTCCTGCCCGGGCTGCTTCGATGGAAGCGTTTAAAGCCAGCAATTTTGTTTGATTGGATATTTCCCCAATGCTTTCAGATATTAGTTTTACCTGCGCTACTGCTGTTTTCATAATTTCTGTTTGGTTTTTCAACAGGCGGCTGCTGCCGGTAATACCCGTAATGGCATTGTTTACCTGTTCCATGGCGCAACTTATATTATTGATGGCTAAAGAGTTTTTTTGGAAATCCTGTTCCATTGCAGCACTTGTTTGGCCAAGTGCTATGGTCATGTTGCGCATTGATTGGAAGGCCTGATTAATATCAGCGGCAGACCGGGCTGCTGTTTCGGTTTGTTCTGAACCTGCCCGCACTTGATGGGCCGTAATCTGTATCTCCCGGGCCAACAATCTGGTTGTATCAATTAGGCAAGATATTGACATACCCAGATTGGAAAATTCACCTGTAAAGGTCTGATCTTTAATGATGGGCAGGCTAACAGAGGACCAGCCTTCAATTGCCTTTTCCAATCTAAATATTTGCTGTTGCTGCTTTTTATTGACCGTCCGTCTGGTTAACCAAAAGCATAAAGCGGCTCCTGTGACAGTCCCGGCCAGAAAGTATATCAGATACATAAAATTCAACTCCCAAGGGGTATCATGTAATAAATTAATAAAATAAAAGAAACTGCTCTCTTTCAGGCAGCTTCTTTGCTTGCGTTGAATATATAATACATCTTTGTATTACATTATTATTTTGCAGATTATAGTCTATAAATTCATTTCTTGTCAATAAAAAAGTCTCGGTATATACTTGCCTTTGTCATTGCGAAGCGCGCGGAGCGAACCACCGGAGCGCCAGTTACGAATCCGTGAGAATTTTTCTGAAAAGCAACACCAGGCATCAAGCCTTCTGGTGGTTCAGTGCCGGCTAGATTAACGCCTGCTGACGGAAATGATAAAAGCATATTATTTTTTTTCTAAAAACAGGTTGACGGCATATAAAATCTGGTATATATTAAAAGTCAGAGATAGTCAAAGTTAAAGTCAAAAATTGCGGCGGTATAATATCATCTGGCCTGATTCAAAATACTGGTAAAATAATTTGTTTTTAAAAAGGAGGTTAAAAATTATGGGTAAAACAATAGGTATAGACCTTGGAACAACCAACTCCGTGGTTGCCGTTATGGAAGGCGGAAAACCTGAGGTAATAGTTAATGCCGAAGGTTCCCGGACCACCCCTTCCGTGGTGGCGTTTAAAGAAGACGGGGAAAGGCTTGTTGGCCAGGTGGCCAGACGGCAGTCGGTATTAAATCCGAACAACACGCTATACTCGGTTAAAAGGTTCATTGGACGCAAATATTCCGAAGTGGCAGGCGAGCGGGAGCTGGTGCCGTATAAGGTAGTGCCGGGCCCCAATGATGCGGTAAGGTTCGAGATCAGGGGTAAACAGTATGCCCCTGAAGAAGTGTCGGCCATGGTGCTGCGCAAGCTTGTGGACGACGCATCCAAATATCTGGGCGAAAAAGTAACCGATGCTGTAATTACGGTTCCGGCATATTTCAATGACGCCCAGCGGCAGGCTACGAAAAACGCCGGTAAAATCGCCGGTCTGAATGTCCTGCGCATTATCAACGAGCCTACTGCGGCAGCGCTGGCTTACGGATTGGATAAGAAAGTAAACCAGACCGTTCTGGTCTTTGACCTGGGCGGCGGCACCTTTGACGTTTCAATTTTGGAAGTCGGCGACGGGGTATTTGAAGTAAAATCGACCAACGGTGATACCCATCTGGGCGGCGACGACTTTGACAAAGCTGTTGTGGACTGGATGGCGGAAGAATTCAAAAAGGATTACGGCATAGACCTGCGCAAAGACAAACAGTCTCTGCAGCGTCTGACCGAGGCGGCTGAAAAAGCCAAGATTGAGTTATCCACCACCTTGGAAACGCAAATCAGCCTGCCCTTTATCACTGCCGATGCAGCTGGCCCGAAGCACCTGGAACTGAAATTGACCCGGGCCAAGTTTGACGATCTGACCCACCAGCTTGTTGAAAGATGCCGTGGCCCGGTTAAAGCGGCCCTGGCTGACGCGAAGCTTTCGGAAAAGGATATCGATGAAGTAATATTGGTCGGCGGGTCGTCCCGGATTCCGGCAGTGCAAAAGCTGGTCCGCGAAATGACCGGCGGCAAGGACCCGCACCAGGGTGTCAACCCTGACGAGGTGGTGGCTATCGGCGCCGCTATTCAGGGCGGGGTTTTAGCCGGTGAAGTAAAAGACGTACTGCTGCTGGACGTTACCCCGCTGTCACTGGGTGTTGAGACCCTGGGCGGCGTGATGTCCAAGATCATCGAGCGCAATACCACCATTCCGGTGCGCCGCAGTCAGGTGTTCACCACCGCTGAAGATAACCAGCCTGCTGTGGATATTCACGTGCTGCAGGGTGAAAGGGAAATGGCCGGGGATAACCGCTCTTTGGGACAGTTTAAACTGGAGGGCATTCCTGCTGCGCCCAGGGGTGTGCCACAAATTGAAGTAACTTTTGATATAGATGCCAACGGCATCTTGAAAGTAAGCGCCCGTGACCAGGCCACGGGCAAAGAGCAGACCATTACCATCAGCGGGTCAACCAGCCTGGATCAAGCGGAAATCGACCGGATGGTACGTGATGCCGAAGCCCATGCTGCTGAAGACAAAAAGCGCCGTGAGGAAGTGGAGGTCCGCAACGAGGCCGATACCCTGCTGTACCAGGTGGAACGGCAAATAAAAGACCTTGGAGACAAGGTTCCCGTCCATGAAAAGGCCCGGATTGAGCAGCTGGTAGAGAATCTGAAGTCTGCGCTCAAAGAAAAGGCTGCCATAGATCGCATTCGCTCATTAAAAGATGATCTGCAGCAAGCAGCTTACTCGCTGTCCCAGGCGGCATACCGGCAGGCACAAGGCGGTGCGGCCGGGGCCGGCTGCGGTGGCGGAACCTGTGGTGGCGGCCCTAAACACCATGGCGGTGACGACGTAATTGACGCTGAATATGAGGAAAGGCCCAATGCCTAATCGCATTGCAGCACCCGGCGCCACTGGGGGTGGTTATCAATGGGCATAAAGTATCAGGATTATTATCAAGTGCTTGGCGTCAGCCGCGACGCTACCGAAAAAGAAATCAAAGCGGCCTATCGCAAACTGGCCCGCAAATGGCATCCGGATTTGCACACCGGCAAAGAGAAGGAAAAGGCGGAAGAAAAGATCAAGCAAATTAATGAAGCTTACGAAGTGCTCAAAGACAAAGAAAAGCGGGCCAAATACGACAGGCTGGGCGCCAACTGGCAGGCGGGACAGGATTTCAGCCCGCCTCCCGATATGGAAGGCTTCAGTTTTTACACCAACTTTGGCGGTGGCGGGGAAAACGCTTTCAGTGACTTCTTTGAAACACTTTTCGGGGGCGGGGCCGGGTTTCGCGGCGCCGCCCGCGCGTCACGGCACGGTCCGGTCCGCGGCAGAGACATTGAAGCGGAATTGGAACTTTCCCTGGAGGAGATTTACCGGGGAGGGGAAAAAAACCTGCAGCTTTCGACCCGCGAGCTTTGTGCCGCCTGCGGCGGAGCCGGGTATGACGATACCGGTTTTTGCAGCGCCTGCGGTGGCACCGGTGAGAAAAACGGCGTTAAAACACTGACGGTGAAGATTCCCCCCGGTGTTGGCGAGGGCAGCCGTATCAGGCTCAAAGGCCAGGGCGGCGAGGGCTTGAACGGGGGCGGCAGGGGCGATTTATATTTAAAAGTGCGGTTATTGCCGCACCCGGTTTTCAAAGTATCCGGACAGGATCTGGAAACCGAAATTACTTTGCGGCCCGAGCAAGCCGTTCTGGGTGACAGCGTTCCTGTCCCCACCCTGAATGGCCCGGTTAACCTGAAGATACCCGCCGGCATCCGGGTGGGTAAGCGCTTGCGCTTGAAAGGCAAGGGTTTGCCGGTCCGGGGCGGCAGGGGCGATGAGTATGTGCGGGTAAAAATCGATCTTCCTGATAACCTGTCGGCAGAAGAGGAAAATCTCTACCGTAAAATAGCCGAACTCAGGAAAGGGGTGCAGGGGTGATGAAAAAATATTATCTGGAACTGTACCGGCATACTTTGACCACGGCAGATGATGAAGCATTGGTCGATTTGGAATCACTGGGAGTGCACCCCGGGATTTTAGAATTGTTGGCCGAGTTCGGCGTTATTGAATTGCGCCAGGGGCGTATCCGGGCCGACCAGGCGGCCAGGGCGGAAAAAATTATGAGATTGCGTCGTAACCTGGGGGTTAACCTGCCGGGTGCGGCCATTATTTTGGAGCTATTGGAGCGTATTGAGGAATTGCAGGATCAAATTGAACATTTAAAGAGGAGGTGAACGCTCAATGGATATAAATCGCTATACGCAAAAATCGAGGGAAGCGCTGGCTGCCGCCCAGCAGCTGGCTGCAGAAAAGCATCACCAGGAAGTTACCGGCAAACATTTGCTGGCTGCGCTGTTAGCCCAGGAGGGGGGCATGGTTCTCCGGTTTGTGGAACACGCCGGGGTTAATCCCGTCGACCTGACCGGTAAGGTTGAAGCTTTATTAAAAAGAATTCCGGTGGTAACCGGTTACGAGGGTTCGTTGCACCTGGGTTCCGGCCTGGCCAGGGTTCTGGCGAGGGCGGAGAAAGAGGCCCGGGAGATGAAAGACGATTATGTGAGCGTTGAGCACCTGCTTTTGGCCTTGCTGGAAGAAGGCGAGCCGGAAACCAGGGAAGCCTTGCGCCGGTCCGGGCTAACCAGGGACGCGTTGCTGAATTCCCTGCGCGCGGTCCGGGGGAACCAGCGGGTAACCGGGGAAAACCCTGAGGATACCTATGAGGCCCTGGAACGATACGGCCGGGACCTGACCAAGCTGGCCGCGGAAGGGAAACTGGACCCCGTTATCGGCAGGGACAATGAAATTCGCCGGGCCATTGAGATACTGTCAAGACGCACCAAAAACAATCCCGTATTAATCGGGGAGCCGGGTGTGGGCAAAACTGCCATTGTGGAAGGCCTGGCCAGGCGCATAGTGGCGGGTGACGTGCCCGAGGGGTTGAAAGATAAGCGGATTACCGGTCTGGACATGGGATCGCTGCTGGCCGGGGCCAAATACCGGGGCGAGTTTGAAGAGCGGCTCAAGGCGGTGCTGAAAGAGGTGCAGCAGTCCCAGGGCAGGATTATCCTGTTCATCGACGAGCTGCATACTGTGGTGGGCGCCGGCAAGGCCGAGGGTGCCGTTGACGCGGGCAACATTTTAAAGCCCATGCTGGCCCGGGGCGAGCTGCGTACCATTGGTGCCACCACGCTGGATGAATACCGCAAGCATGTTGAAAAGGACGCCGCGCTGGAACGGCGGTTCCAGCCGGTAATAGTCAACCCTCCGTCCGTGGAGGACACCATCTCAATTTTGCGTGGCTTAAAGGAACGCTATGAGGTGCACCACGGTGTGCGTATTCAAGACAGCGCGCTGGTTGCCGCTGCAACACTTTCGGACCGGTATATTTCCGACCGCTTCCTGCCCGACAAAGCCATTGACCTGATGGATGAGGCGGCGGCCCGGCTGCGCACTGAAATTGACAGCATGCCGGCGGAGTTGGACCGGATTACCCGCCGCATCATGCAGCTTGAGATTGAAGAAGCAGCGCTGAGCAAGGAAAAGGATGCTGTCTCGCAGGACCGGCTGAATAAAATCAAGAAACAGCTGGCGGAATTGCGCGGCGAGGCCGATGCCATGAAGGCCCAGTGGCAAGTGGAAAAGCAGTCTATTTCCAGGGTGCGCCAGATTAAAAAGGAAATTGAAGAAACCCGCCAGGAGATTGAGCGCGCAGAGCGGGAGTACGATCTCAACAGGCTGGCGGAATTAAGATACGGCCGCCTGAACGACCTGGAACGGCGCCTCAAAGCCGAAGAGGAGCACCTGGAGGGCAAGCAGAAACACGGTATGCTCCTTAAAGAGGAAGTGGATGAGGAAGATGTGGCCAGGGTGGTCAGCCGCTGGACCGGTATCCCGGTGAGCAAATTGATGGAAGGCGAGAAAGAAAAGTTGATCCACCTGGATGATGAATTGCACAAGCGGGTTATCGGGCAAGACGAGGCGGTCAGGGCGGTGGCTGATGCCGTTCTGCGGGCCAGGGCCGGTATCAAAGACCCCAACAGGCCAATCGGCAGTTTTATTTTCCTGGGACCTACCGGAGTTGGCAAGACCGAGCTGGCGCGGGCGCTGGCCCAATCATTGTTCGATAATGAACGCAACATTACCAGGCTGGATATGTCGGAATACATGGAAAAACATGCCGTATCCCGTTTAATCGGTGCCCCTCCGGGCTATGTCGGCTATGAGGAGGGCGGGCAGCTGACAGAGGCGGTGCGGCGCAAGCCATATTCCGTAATCTTGCTGGATGAAATTGAAAAGGCCCACCCGGACGTGTTTAATATTTTACTGCAGCTACTGGACGACGGAAGGCTAACGGATGGTCACGGGCGCACCGTTAACTTCCAGAATACGGTGGTAATTATGACCTCCAACCTCGGCAGCCAGGAAATATTAAAACAGCAGGAGCAGGGCGGGGATTTCGATCAAATGAAGGCCAGCGTGCTGGGCATACTGCGGAAGCACTTCCGGCCCGAATTCCTCAACCGGGTGGATGAAATTGTTGTCTTCCATGCCCTTAACCAGGCCCAGGTGCGGCAAATTGCCGGCCTGCTGCTGGAAAAACTGGCTGGGAGAATCACTGCCGGAACCGGCATAAAATTCAAGTGGAATGACAGTGCCTTAAATTACCTGGCTAACAAGGGGTATGAGCCTGCTTATGGCGCCAGACCCTTAAAACGGCTGATTCAACAGGAAGTTGAAACGGCTGTCAGCCGGATGATCATCAAAGGTGCTATTGCGCCGGGAGATACTTTGATACTCAGTTCTGAGAAAGGTGAACTGCAATTGATTAAAGAATAACAGGGATTGCCACGTAGCCGGGCTCCTCGCAATGCCATGGGCCGGCCGGTATCATTGCAAATACAAAAATTATTTTTACACCAATTGACCCAATCCTCCATATCTTATAAAACAAAGGTTTAATAAGTTGGGGGTTGGGTCATTGTCATTATTAATGATCATTATTTTTGCATTGTCATTAAGTTTGGATGCATTGAGCACAGGAGTGGCGTATGGTATAAAAAATATCAAAGTTCCAATAATTTCTTTGCTGATCATTTGTATGATGTCGGTTATGGCAATTAGTGTTTCCATGACTTTAGGTCATGTTATGACCAATATTTTTTCTATATCTTTTACGCACCACCTGGGTGGGGCAATCTTACTGGTTATTGGCTTATGGATGATATTCCAAAGGTGGCAGGAGTCAAGGTTGGAAAGTAAGACTGGACATAATCAAATAATAATGAAGCAACAAGTTGAACAGAAATTAATACAGATACGTATCAAAGCATTGGGGCTAATTATTTCGATTTTAAGGGAACCATCAGAGGCAGACCTTGATAAATCAGGTCAAATTAGTGCCAGGGAGGCTGTTTTACTGGGTTTCGCTTTGGCGATGGATGCCTTTGGAGCCGGGTTTGCGGTTGCTATGCTGGGCTTTAATCCTGTATTAACCGCACTAATGGTAGGACTTGGCCAGATTATTTTAACCAGTATAGGATTAATGCTGGGCCGTATATTTGTTAACTCCTCTTTGGGCACCAAAATTGCCGCTTCACCGGGGTTTATCTTTATTGCGATGGGCTTATATAAAATGCACAACTAAACGGGATTGCCACGTCGCTTCGCTTCTCGCAATGACATGGACTGAACGATTGTCATTGTGAGTACAGCGCGGCAATCTCAAGCCGGTTATTATCTTGTTGCCGGTTTAAAATTACTGTCCAGGGAAAACAAAAACTTCGGGCTCAATTCGTCAGCAACCTGCTTCAACCTATGGTAATCATCAGCGGTTAGCAGCGGGTCGGCTTTGTTTTCATAATCTTTAATGGCCCGGTCAACTTCCAGTATTCGGTAGTGTTGCTTTCCACTGACCCGGTAGGTATCCACCCAGGTTGGTACCAGTTTTATTACTCCCAGGGTTGTTTGGCCGCTCCCAAGGTCTTTTTCAATTGCCAGGTTAATTAGCAAGCCGCTGTCCGAGTACCTCCAGCGCTGGTTGGAAATGAAATTGCCCAGTGAGTAAATAACAAATTTCTTTTTTTTAATATTTTTACCGGTCACAGTTCTGATTTCCGCAGGCTGCACCACGTGGACATGGTTGCCCAGGACGACATCAACACCGGAATCAAACAAAAAATTAACCAGGTCCTTTTGTTCCTCGCTGGGATAGCGGCTGTATTCGTTGCCGAAATGGACACAGGCGATAATGATGTCCGCTCCCCTGTCTTTTATAGCTTGGAGCTCCTTTAATATCGCCGGGTGATTAACAACATTGACCAGGTAAGGCTTGCCGGCCGGTACTGGAATGCCGTTGGTTATGCTTGTATAGTTGATGATTCCAACCCTGATGCCTTTAATGTTTTTAATCAAAGGTTTGCTTTTTGCATCTGCGCTGCCGTATGTTCCTACATGATCCAATCCAGCGGCCTCAATATTGCCCAGGGTGGCGATAACGCCTCCCGCCCCCTGATCCAAGCTGTGATTGTTGGCAGTGAGAAAAAGGTCAAAGCCGACTTTTTTCATTTCACCGGCCAGATCAGCCGGGCAGTTGAAAACAGGATAACCTGAATAACCGTATTTCGCGCCCGCCAGGCGGGTTTCCAGGTTGGCGATACTGTAATCGGCGTTTTGAATCAATCCCTGCACCGGCGAAAAAATTTGACTGAATTCATATCTGCCTGATTCCGGGTTTTTGACCGATTGAATCACGGGCATATGCATCAGCAAGTCACCCACTGCCACTATATTAATGTTAACCTGGCGTGGTTCAGGCGAGGGTGCTGTTTTAACACCGGTGACATGCCCGGCCGAACATCCGGCCGGTAAAACGGCTGATAACGCCAGCAAGCATAAAATAAATAACCTTTTAATGACAAACCCCTTCTTTATATTGATTTATGTATACAGAAAAATACTTAAAAAACAAAACCCCGGCAGTCCGGGGGGATTGTTTTTTAATTACAACATTTGCATTTTTCCAAATGAGATTCTCCCCATTCGTCCGTTAGTTGTTTTTTACTGACGAAATCGTCACAGGGTCTGCTGTCAGTTTCAATAGATTTATTTGTTTTTTCGCACATTGCGGCCTCAATAGCCTTCCATTGCTTAAAATACAAGCAATCTTTACAGAGCATAATTTCACCCCTGCTCACAAAAAATTAGTGAACCTTTCTAATTATAAACAAAAAAAGAGAAATCCGCCATAGATAAACCAAGGATAATATTACGGATAATATATAGAAAGCCCCGGGATTTAATTCACGGGGCCAATTTTTGTACTTTTGGAAAGAATTGCCTTGCCATATATATGGCAAGGACTATGGATAAAAGTATTTAGACGCGCGCAATAATGGAAATGTAAAAATATTGCCATCAGAATGGGTATATTCCTATGATGCTGCCTGGCTGGCGGTCGGCTTTTTGTTGGATTTGGTCCAAATCTTCATTTTTTCGGCTTCTTTGATCAGTTCCTCCTGGAAGTTCGGGTGAGCCAGTCCGATGAGCGCCTCAGCCCGCTCCCAGGTTGATTTGCATTTCAAGTTGGCGATGCCGTTTTCAGTTACCAGGTACATCACCATGGCGCGGGGTGTGGTAACAATGGTACCCGGACTCAGGGTGGGCTTAATGCGGGAATGCAGTTCGCCGTTTTTATCTTTATAAGTTGATGGCAGGCACAGGAATGCTTTGCCTCCCTTGGAAAGATAAGCTCCTTCCACAAAATCCACCTGTCCGCCGGTGCCGCTGATCTGGCGGCTGCCGGTTGACTCTGACGCCACCTGGCTGAACAGGTCTACTTCGAGAGCGCCGTTAATGGAAATTACTTTATCGTTTTGGGCAATGATATGCGGGTAATTGGTGTAGTCCACAGAATAGGAGGCTACGCTCGGGTTGTTATGGAGAAAGTCGTATAGTTTTTTACTGCCCAGGGCAAAGGTGAACACCATTTTACCTTTGTCGATATTTTTACGTTTTCCGGTAAGCTTGCCCGCCTCCCACATGTCCAGGTAGGCGTCACAAAGCATTTCAGTGTGGGCTCCCAGGTCTTTAAGGTCGGACTGCGCAATAAGTTTGCCCAGCGCATTCGGCATGCCGCCAATACCCAACTGGATGCAGGCCCCGTCTTCCAGTTCATTCATTATTAACATGGCTATTTTTTGGTCAACCTCGGACATCGGTATCTCCGGGATAGGTGGGACATTCCAGTCTGCTTCTACAATCAGGTCAACTTCCGATATATGGACACATTCATTGTTACCGCCAGGCACCCTGGGCATTTTCGGGTTAACTTCAACAATAACTTTTTTAGCGATATCAATTACAGCCCTGGTGAAGGTGTTGGAAAGCCCAAAGTTGAAATAACCGTGTTCGTCCATTGGGGTAACGGTTATCATGGCGACGTCGCACCTGGTATAATTGGTATAACTGGGGCATTCTCTGAAAAGAATGGGCAGGAAGTAGCAAAGCCCGTAATCTTGCACCCGCCTGTCAATTAGCGTAAAGTGTCCGCTGTTATAAATAAAGCTTTCTCTCTGCGGGTCTGACAGCACAATCATTGGCGGTCCATAAACCCTGGCTGCGGAGCGGATGTACACATCTTTTAGTTCCGGCTTGCGTTTGGCCAATGCTTTGTCAAGTTCCACCACCTGGTTGGCAAAAGTTCCATAGTCAACAATGTCTCCAGATTTAATTACTTTAACCGCTTCGTCGGCGGTGCAAAGCTTGGACTTATACTCCTCATTATAGTTCATCGGTATCCTCCCCCAAAACATTATGGAATATAATTAATAGCAAGAACAGTACCATATTCCCGGAGCCGGTATTATCAAGCCTGTCTGAGTTTTTGCCGATATATTTAACTTGTATCTTTTATTTCCGTGTCTTAATTTTGCGTCTAAATAGACCTGAGCAGGGCTTTAAAACAACGATTTAGGGTTGTGTCGCGCGTGTTGCAATTTTGCGACACAGATGTACTGGAGTTTACTTTTTGGGTATTAATTATACAACAGTTAAGATGATTGGTATAAGTTATTTGTTTTTTATGCTAAAATAAAAAGTAAATTTTTAGTTTTTATAGCAGAGGTGGGCAATTAATTTGTTATGCTCAGTTGAATTGTTAAAGCCGGGTATGGTTTTGGAAGAAAATATATATGATCTGGAAAAGGTGCTCCTTCTTTCTGCCGGCACTGTTTTATCACACGAGAGTATAAAAACAATTATGCGCCTCGGATACACTGAAATTAATGTCGAGGGTGATTCAGTTTTGCCGGATAACGCAGGCAATCGACTCGACAAGGTTAAAGTGGAGCAATTTCAGAATACCTATGCCGAGATGGAAAACGAGGTTGCCGGTATCATTAAATATATCAGTGACGGCAACTTTATTGATATGAACCGGGTTCATAGCGTGCCGAGCACGCTAATGGGAAAAATAGGCAATAATTTGGGGGATGTTTTTTCGTACCTTAATCACGTCAGCGTGCTGGACGACCATACAATGGGGCACAGCATCAATGTATCCCTGATCTGCGCTGTTATATGTGATTGGATCAAAATAAATCAAACCCTGAAGAAGGATGTTATTGTCGCAGGGATGCTGCATGATGTAGGTAAAAGCCTTGTCCCGCAAAATATATTAAAAAAGCCCGGTCCACTTTCCCGGGAAGAATGGGAACAGGTTAAACAGCACCCGGTCAATGGTTATAAAATATTGAAAGAGGCCAAAGCTCCCGATCCAGTGCTGATCGGGGCACTTATGCACCACGAGCGGGGCGACGGCACCGGCTATCCCCTGGGTTTAAAGCAAGCAAAAATACCGCTAATTGCCAAAATTGTGGCTATTGCGGATATCTATGACGCTATGACCTCTGATAGGACTTACAGGGCCAAAATGTGTCCCTTTCATGTGATCAGGCAGTTTCAGTTTAATTATTTCGGTATTTTGGACACCCAAATTTTAATGACGTTTTTGACCAGGATTGCTGAATGCTATATAGGAGAATTGGTAGCATTGACCGATGGGACAGTAGGCGAAATAGTTTTCATCCCCCCTGGCGATCCCGCCAAGCCGCTTGTTAAAACAAAATTCGGCTTGATTAATTTACAGGACAAGCCTGGTCTGGAAGTTGATCATATAATCACTAAATACTAACGGCGGTGCGAAAGTTCCGAACGCAGCGGGGACTACTTTATTCTATTTGCTCCAGTTTTCGATATAAAACAGAGCGATGGATACCAAGTAAACGCGCCGCTTCTTTTTTATTGTTATCTGTAACGGTAAGGGCCTTTAATATGGCTTTTTTTTCTGCTTCCTTCACTACTTCATGCAGAGGTCTGACGGTGCCGGAGAAAGAGCGGCCTTCCAACTGCCTCTCCAGGCGTTTCTTTAAAACGGGAAAATCAGAACGATAAAGAATTTTATCCTCCGCCAGATTAATTGCCTGCTCCAGAAGGTTTTCCAACTCGCGTACATTTCCCGGCCAGTCGTAGCTGAGGAACATTTCCATAACTTCCTGGTCGAGACCGGTGATTGTTGCTCCAAGCCGTTTATTAAGCTTTTTTACCAGCTCTGAGGTCAGATCGGGAATGTCTTCTTTTCGTTCTCGCAGCGGGGGGACCTGGAACAGAACTACATTTAAGCGGTAGTACAAATCCTCCCTAAACAGGTTGGCGCGCATCATCTCTTCCAGGTTGCGATTGGTTGCAGCTATAACCCTGACGTCAATGGGCACGGGCTTATTGCCCCCAATTCTTTCAATCTCCTTCTCTTGCAGCACCCTAAGTAACTTAGCCTGCATCGTCCTGTCCATGTCGCCGATTTCATCGAGGAAGATCGTGCCCCCCTGGGCAATTTCAAATTTACCAAGTTTACCGCCACGTTTTGCTCCGGTGAAGGCCCCTTCATCATAGCCAAAAAGCTCGGATTCCAGCAGGTCCATTGGTATCGACGTGCAGTTTACCCGTACGAAAGCCCGGGTTCTGCGGTTACTGGCGTTATGAATGGCGTGGGCAAACAGCTCCTTGCCCGTACCGCTTTCACCGGTAATAAGCACGGTGGAAGATGTTTTAGCCACTTTATAAATCCTATTTTTAAGTTTGAGCATTCTGCCGCTGTTACCAATGATTTCATCAGCTTCATACTTGGCGCGCCTCACATGGTCCAATTCGGCGCGATAGCTGGCAAGTTTATCTTCCAACTTTTTTATTTTTTTTGCGAAATCAAGAGCCAGTCCAATTTCGTCACGAAACACACTCCGCCCAAGCACGCCAATAATCTGGCCGTCCTTTTCAATGGGCAGCCTCGTTACCACCACCCTGTTGCCATTAATTGTCCAAATATCACCATACTGTGGTTGGCCGGTTTTAAGTACTTCCAATAATTGCGTCTGGGGAACAATTTCAAGGATGTGCCGGTTGATTAGTTCTTCGGGACTATAACCTAGAAATTCTGCGTAACCTTCATTAATAAACCTGATTATACCCCCTGTGTCAACAAATATTATTGCCTCATGGGGGGTTTCCACCATTGCATTTAGTAATTCTTCCTTGGTAAACGATTGGTTGCTTATTTTATTGGCCATATTGACTCCCCCTGCAGTGATTTATTCGACATATTGTGCGTATTTCCTTTGCTTATAATCAGGAGACGGTTATTCTTTGCGCTGCGGCAATTCCCCAATGACAATTTTCAGGCTGCCGGGTGCTTGCCTTCTTCCATAAGATTATTTTTTGCATGATAGGTGCATTGGTCATTGATATACCCTGTGATAATGGTTTATATTTATAAGAAAACTTTTAAAGGCAACTTTAAAAACTACATTAACGAAAAAGTCGGGTGCAGGAGGGCAAATAAATGAAAGCTTATCCTTCCGAAAAAAACAGCATGGGAACCATCAGGTACAACGAAGATGTTCTCAGGACGATAGTTGGCATTGCCCTGTCACAGGTCGAAGGCATTGCAGGGGTTGAAAGCCGGGTGGCGGGCAATATTCTTGCCCGTAAAAGTTATTCCCATATCAGTAAGATTACGGTAGAAGATAAGAAGGTTATTGTGGATGTAGCCATTGTGGCCAAGTATGGAATGTTACTGCGTGAGTGCGCTCAAACGGTACAGCAAAAAATTAAAGAGAATATTGAAGAAATGACTGACTTATATGTTGCTGCTGTAAACGTGACCGTGGCCAGTCTGGATCTCCAGGAATAATTATTGGCTAAGACCTGTTGAAGATTTAAAACCAAATATCAGCCGGCTGCATAATCTGTTTATCAATAGATTATTTTTCAAGGAGTGTTAGTGCATGCCGGCAGTGGTGGCGATCAGCGACCTGCATCTGGGCGAAGAGTCTTCGGCTTTGAACCCCCTGTTGGGAAAGGTCGTTCCCCCAATTTTGCAGGATGATGATGCTTTCAAAAATCCCCCGCAAAATCCAACCCCGTACGAGTTGAACATTTTATTGCATAAGATTGCCTGGGAGTCGGGTGGCATAGCTGAAGTGGTTTTGGTTGGAGACATCATTGACCTGACCCTGGCCGCCTACAGCGATTGTCTCTTGCAAGCGCGGGAATTCTTTCGTTTAATTTTTACCGGCCTATCGCCAGGCGCTGTGGTATGGGTTCCGGGAAACCATGATCATCATATTTGGTTGCAAGTCTGCGAGGAAGAATATATTAAATGGCCACTGCTCAATGAACAATTGCCGCGCGAATATCCCAGAATTACAGGGCCGGGCAAGGAAACAGGCGCCTTTAACAGCATGAATTTTGGGGTGCGGTTCTTGCTTAATCTATTACCGCCCTTTTTAAGGGGGCGCTTCTGGCTTGCTTATCCCAATTACGTTACTACTTGTGGTGAAAAAACGATTTTATTTCACCACGGGCACTTTTTTGACCGCAAGCAGTCCTGGATTGGTGCCAATGTGATTCAGGCTCAAAACCTGTCCGAGTTGGAAATGTTTAATTCTTCTTATCTTGAATTTATCATGTATGGCAGCGGCCAGTCCGGCCGGCTCTCGGAACAAATAGAAAACGCGTATGAGGAGTTCCGCTGGTTGTTGGAAAAGATGGGCCATGTATTAGATTATATTGCTATTAGGAAAATTTTCCAAAGGCTGTTCGGTAATTTGAAAAAAGGCGGCGATCGTAATGCCACATTAGGATCCGGGCTATCAACGCGCATCGAAAAGTACCTGCAGTACATTGAGAGTGAGCGTGAGCTTGCTCCGGAGGTATATCCCCCGGAATTCAGCCTTGTATTTGGCCATACTCACCGCCCTGTACACGGGGAGCAAGTGGGAAACTGCCAGGTCTACAATGCGGGAGGTTGGACTGTGGATGAATTGTGGCCGGGCAGGGATAACCTGCGGTCAAATGTATTCGTCGCTGTGCCGGGTAAGCAGTTTGAAGTCCGGCAATTTTCGATAAGACGGGATATTTATGATTTTTGCCACAACCTAAATGCCGCACTTAGGGACGCCGTAAAAATAAACTTTGGTGCTGTTCCCCGTGGTTTCGGAGAACCAAAAAATGATTGACCATAACCGGTGGATTCTATATAATTAAATTGATAATGCAGTCATGAAGGCTGTACTTAAGAATATCGGCTTGTCATTGTGATCGTTGCTAAGCTATCTCCACAGTGAATGCTGCGTCACTTCACTATTGTTGCATTTAATAATTAAAATTAACATAAACAAAAGGACCACGGAGGTTCTGTCGGATAAAGGCAGGTTTTCGTGGTTTTTATTTTTTCGGGGGGCGCGGTCATGGATTTTTGGTATTCCGTTAATAATAATACGTGGATGGGCCGGTTGGATCCCAGGGTAAAGATTGTTTCGCTGGCCGGTTTTATTTTCATTATGATGTCGTCAGATTCAATTGCAGCTCTGCTGGGTGGAATGACATTTATAGTTTTACTGGGTGCTCTGGCCGGGATCTCCTTTACCATGTTCTTAAAAAGGCTGCTTTGGATACTGCCTTTCGGAGGGGTTATGGCAGTCATTTTGCCATTTGTCGTACCCGGCGCGGCAATTGCCCAGTTTCATCTGGGAACGCTGGAGCTTACAATGTCTGTTGAGGGCATGACCCGGGCTGCCTTGCTGACATTGCGCATGGGTTTGGGCATATTCGCCGTTACACTTTTAATTGCCACAACCGGTTTTGGCCGGATAATGTCGGGATTGCGCCAGATGCATGTACCATATGTTTTTGTCGCTATAATCGAATTTACCGTCAGGTATATTAATGTGCTGCTTGATGAGCTAAAGACCATGTCTCTGGCCCGCAAAGCCAGGGGGTTTGAATCCGGGCGCAGTTTCCTGCACAGGCGCACTTTCGCAACACTGGGCAGTCAGGTCGGGGTGCTGTTTATGAGGGCCGGCAGCAGGGGCGAGAGGGTTTACCAGGCTATGCTGTCCAGAGGTTACTGCGGCGAAACCGGAGCTGTCCTTAGTAACGGCTTCAGGCTCCTTGATATCGGCTTGGGCCTCGGCATTCTTGCTGTGGCCATGTTTCTTCAAGTATATGATGCCGGGGGTTGGCAATGGCTAATATCATTAAAGTAGAGAACTTGTTTTTTACGTATTCAGATGGAACCAGGGCTTTAAACGGAGTTTCTTTCGCCGTTGAAGAGGGCTCAAGGGTGGCCATGCTTGGTCCTAATGGGGCGGGCAAGTCCACCCTTCTTTTACACCTTAACGGGCTGCATTTACCCCAGCAGGGCTCTGTATCGGTGCAGGGGCGGGAGGTAAACAAAAAGACCGAAAAGTGGGTGCGAACAATGGTTGGTATGGTGTTCCAGGACCCTGATAATCAGGTGTTTTCATCCACCGTATGGGATGATGTGTCGTTCGGGCCGGTTAACATGGGACTGAGTAGTGCTGAAGTTACCAGCAGGGTCAGCAAGGCACTGCATGCTGTGGGGATGTACGAATACAAGGACAAGCCCCCGTATCATTTAAGTTACGGCCAAAAGAAAAGAGTTGCTATTGCCGGTATCCTGGCCATGGAGCCCGGGGTTATCGTTTTGGATGAACCCATGGCGTACCTCGATCCATCAGGCAAAGAACAGGTGGTGAACATTCTTGACGAATTGCATCAAAGAGGGATAACTATAATCATAGCTACCCATGACGTAGATCTGGCTGCAGAATGGGCGGATCACATTATTATTGTTAAAGATGGGCGAGTTTTGGCTGATGGCGGCTCGGAATTGCTTATCCAAAAGAAAATTGTAGAGGAAGCCAGTCTGACCTACCCGCTGGTGTCGCGTATATTTTTAAATATACCGGAGCTGGCAATAACAGTGCCAAGAACGGTGAATCAGGCAGTTAAGGTAATACGGAATCTAATTAAAAGTAATGCAATCAAGCAATAGAAACCGGTTAAAACGGCAGGTACGGGCTTTCTCTAACTTTTGGGCAGTATTTTTCTTTTTATTAAGGCAATCATCAATAGCATCACAGGAATGCCAAATTGGAAAAGAAGCAAAGAATAAAAGGGCCAGACATGAGCCAAGAAGATTGATATGTCTATGGTATTGTTGGCTACAATAACAGATAGTGCAATTAAGATTACCCCTACCGGCAGGACCAGCGGCCGGTAGTCCTTAAGTCTAAGCCATTGGGCCATGCCAAAAACAATAACGAAATAAAAAACGGCTATTTTTATCAGCCCGCCGGCAATCCAAATAGCCATTATGATAGGTTCAGGCCGCTGGATAAATTTCGATACACTAATCAAACGGGCTGCATTTAAAACGGGATACATCATTGATGAGATTGAAGCCCCAAATACAAGTAAACTTCCTGCAACATGCAAAAGAAAATTCAAGCCCACAAGGATAGTTGAGGCAATAGTTACCTTTAAGGATTGTTGAGGTTTGTTTAAAAAGGGTATGAACATGGCAAAAGTAAATATTTCCGTCATCCAGCCCATGGGAACCAGTGATCCCTTAAATATATCAACGGCATTGGTTTCAAAAACAGGTAACAACCTATTGATATCCATTTCCGGAATCAATAGAAGGAATAGTACTAAAATTGATAAAATGATCCACGGAAAAAAGACTTCCAATGTTCTGGCCAGCACCTCCAACCCCTTTGTAACGGCGTAGGCAATAACCAAAGTGGCCACAACCGGAAAAACAACCAGCGGCGTTTCCGGCATAAAAACATCCGTAAGAAATTCAGAGTATTCTCTGAACATGATAGAAGTAATGTGAATAAACCATAGGAGGTAAAAGAAGGCTAAAATTTTACCCGGCCATAGCCCCAAAATATCTTCCAGGTATTCTATCAGTGTTTTCCCCGGGTAGAGGGAGCTGAGCCTACTTGTTATCCAGGCTATTGGTATGCTTAATAGAATAGCTGTTAGAAGTGAAATCCAGGCGTCTTGTTTGGCTTTCTCGGCGATAATTGCCGGCGCGCTTAGCCAACCCGTCGCGATAACCATGTTAATGTTGATATATATGGCCTGCTTGTTGCTAATCTTTATATCTTTTAACATCTTATCCTCTTTCGCCAAATTTATAATTTAATAGGATTAGTTATGCGTTAAAGATTGAACATTTATGAATTTTTATCAATAAAATCCAAATTTTTTGTATCAATTTAGCTACAGCAACCGGAAATTGCTTCGCTGCGCCCGCGATGTAATGAGGCGAAATTTGTCATCGCGGGGAGTGAAACGACTGATCAATCCAATACTTTCATCTCTGGACAATTAACCTGGATCGTGATAAAATGTCCATAATTTAATACAAGTACAGGCCAAGGTTCCCCCGGGTCCAAACCGGGGGGTAAAAGGGAACCGGGTGCAAATCCCGGACGGTCCGGCCACTGTGAATGGGGAGCATTTCCCTGAGGCCACTGGGTTTATTGCCCGGGAAGGCGGGAGATGTGCTATGAGCCATGAGTCAGGAGACCTGCCTGGTCGAAGTGGTATCGCCTTCCGCGCAAAGGCATGGTGCATTTGGTTTATAGTTCATCCCAAAGATTAAGCCCGGCTGGCGTGGAACAGCCGGGCTTTTTAATACTTCGGGAAGAGTTTATCCCCATATTTATGGCCGGGAATTAAGATTAAAGTATAAAAAAGCGCGCGCAATGAGAACTGGTTGTGTACGCTTTTTACAGGTTTAAAACCCATTTACTCCATACTTTCTTTAACCGTCGAATTTTCGCCGGTTACTTTTTTTCCGTTGTGAAGTGCTTACGGCAATAACTAGCTTCCCTGGTACACTTTTAGTCTATCACCAAGTGTGGAGAAGTGTTTAAGCCACTCCCCGGCATCGTTATCTTCAGGTGGTTTTTTAGCTTGAACCGGGTAAACGGTTTGGAGCAGCCCATAATAAACGTTCTGCACTTTCCAAAGGTCTACCTCAAAGGGCAGCGAGCGGGCCAGTCCGGTCAGCATATCCAGGTTTTTCAGCAAATTAAGGTCCAGAGGATTTTTGAGCCAGCGGGCAGCTGAGTTTTCCATTGTTTTGGCAAGGATATAGCTTAACCCATCGTGATCAAGGCTGATTTCCAATGCTTTTGCCTCTTTCAGCAGGCCGGTGATATAGTCCAAGTCCGGGGTCTCATTGGCAAAAGACCGCCGCAGGCTGGTATTTAAGTAGAAATCAGCGGCACAAATCAGGGCGTGAGGCAAAGGAGTGCCCATATCTTTTAAAAAACGCATTAGAAATGCATGATGTTCGTAAATTTTTCGGTAATCGGCTTCAATTTCCTCCAGCGTGGAATTAAGAATGATGTCCAGGATGTTGCGCTGCTGGTCTTTAAATATTTCTTTGAGTGAGTAAATCACTCCGTCTTCAAAATAAAAATCAAGCAGCCTGATTACCTCTGGTAAATCGGCCTGGTTAAAAGCCGCTGTTACTTCCTGTTTAAGCTCCCGGTACAGGTTTTCGTTCACGAAAACTCTGACACCGCAATTGACGCTGTGATAACCGAAATAAACCACTCCATAGCAAATGGTGGCGGATTCTCGGGTAATCAGCGAAGTGATCCTTGCCTTGCCCACTTCTAATTTTGCTTCACCTGCTATGGCCGCTTGTTTTTCCAACCGGTCTATATCGTAGCAAAAAATTCTGGTTTTATCACCATATCTTGTAAACAAGGAGCTTATGGCATAATGGGCACCCACTTTGGGCAGGTCCACCATTGATGGTGAAATATATTTTTTGTAGATATCCGCCCCGTTTCCAAGCTCGCTGCGGTTACTTTTGGCCTGGGACAGTATTTCAAGGAAATCTTTTTCCAGCCCGGTGCCGAACAATTCTTCCGCGAGTTGAATTACCCGCCTTGCGTACTGTAGTATTTGAATGGCTTCAATTCCTGAAATATCGTCAAAAAACCACCCGCAGCTGGTGAACATCAGCATGGCGTTTCTTTGCAATTCCATTAGTTTAAGTACTGCTATTTGTTCGCCGTCATCAAGCCGGTGCACGGCGTGGTTATTAATATACTCATCAATGTTTTGCGGTGAGCGGTTCAAAATAACTTTAATGTATTCGTTGCGCGCAGCCCATGGATCTTTAAGGTAGATGCGGGCTTTTTGTTCAAAAAGCGGAGTTATTTTGTTGCGCAGCCAGTTTAGAGAATGGCGCAAAGGTGCCCGCCAGGCTTGGTTCCAACCGGGGTTTAATCCGGAGTGGCAGCCGCAATTGCTCTGCCAGCGTTCCACCCCGTGGGCGCAGCTCCACGCGGTGAACTCTTTGATTTGCACCTCGTGAGTCGGGGGATATAATTCAAGGTATTCTCCGTAATTGGTAATCCGGGCTATTTTGCGTGTTTCGATATAATCCAGCGCGTATGCCAGAGCCATTTCGCCGTGCCGGTGGTGGTGCCCGTACGTTTCACCGTCGGTGGCAATATGCACAAGCTGGGGGCGGTCCTGTAATTCGTAAAAGCCGCTTGCCAACCGGTGGGCGAACAGTTCGCCGTTGGTAAGCAGGTTTTCAAAGGCAACAGCCTGGGCTATGGGCCCATTGTAAAAGAATATATTAATGTGCCTGTTGGAACCGGGCAGGTTCAGGCGGTACGGCATAGTTGGGTCTATGCCTTCAGGTCCCACCTCGGCCCAGTTTTCTGTGCCCAGTTTGCGGAACCGGCCGGCTTGGTACGGGCTTAGGATGGTGAAGCGGATGCCCAGTTCCGCCATTATATCGAGAGTATCCAGGTCGACGGCTGTTTCCGGCAGCCACAACCCTTCCGGAGAACGGCCGAATCTTTTTTCAAAGTCGCGGATGCCCCAGCTTACCTGGGTATATTTATCCCGGCGGTTGGCCAGGGGCATGATCATGTGGTTGTAAGCCTGGGCCATGGCTGAGCCATGCCCGGAAAAATGCTTAATGCTGGCCTGGTCGGCCTGGATGATGGCTTCATACACCTCGGGCTCATTGGATTCCATCCAGTCAAGCAGGGTCGGCCCGAAATTAAAACTGATCCGGGAATAATTGTTAAAGATTTTTTTAATCCAGCCCTTTCCGTTTAGAATCCTTGCCGCGGCATTCGGTGCGTAACATTCGAAACTGATTCTTTCATTCCAGTCATGATAAGGATAGGCTGAATCTTGTACCTCTATGGCTTCAAGCCAGGGGTTTTCCCGCGGCGGCTGATAAAAGTGGCCGTGGATGCAAATGTATTTTTCCATGATACTTCCTCCTTGTAACGGGACAGGGCGAAATAGATTCTATTTCTTTTTTCTTAATTCATTAATTTTTAGCAGCAGGCTGTTAATCCTGTTGGAAACGGTGAACTCTTCAACGCTTTTCCTGGATTTACGGCGCCAGTTCGGATATTCGCCGGTTGTCCCGGGAATATTTTGCGGGGACTTTTCCAGCCATAAATCCTCCAGGTTGATTAACATCATTTTCGCCGGCCCGGCGGCCAAATAATTCAGGCAGCAGCTTATTGCGGCTTTAATGCTTTTTTTCCCGGCCCCGTTTCGTTTCCTGCAATGAATATTTTTGATCAGGGCAGCGCGATCAGCTGCCTTATTGCTGCGCCAAAAAGACGCAAAAGGTTGCATGTCATGCGTGTTCAGACAGGCCAGCGAGCCGGCGGGCGCCTGGTTTGGCAGTACCCTGCCCGCGCGGCGCTTGAGCTCAAAAGGCAGCACGTACATGCGCAAAATTTTTCTGTCTTCCATTTCTTCTCTAACACCTGCCGGGACCATACCAAGATCTTCGCCTACCAGGACAGTTTTTTGCCTGTTTGATTCCAGGTTCAAAATGGCATAGAATTCCTTGGCCTTGTAGCCCACATAAACTCCATTTTCAGCTGTTTGACCGGTAGGGATCCAAAACAGGCGGTGAAACCCCATTACATGGTCAATCCGCAGGACGCCGGCCTGCTTCATGTGATGGCGCAATACATCAATAAAATAGCCATAGTGCTGCTGCCGGATGTGTTCCGGATGCAGGGGAGGAAAATTCCAGTTTTGCCCCTCTGCATTAAGCAAATCGGGTGGAGCCCCACAGCTGGCGTTAAGGGCAAAAAGGCTTTGCCTGCTCCAAACATCATAACCGGCCGGGTGGACGCCCAGGGGTAGATCCAGATACAGGCCGGGCCATTCCTTGCTAGCCTGACTTGCTACCGCTTGCAGCTGGCTATGGGCGAGCCACTGAACGTAAAGGTGGTATTGTTCGGCTTTAGGGTCGCAGTCTACCGCGCGAAGTCTTCCATTGCGCATATGGTCCGGCCACTGCTGCCACGGGGTATTCCTTTTTTCCATGACCGCCCGGAATCTGGCATAACGTTTTACCTCGGGGTTGGCTTCAACCCACCGGCGCAGTTCGTCATGCCGGGAGGAGCCGGAACTCTCGAGGTATTCTAACAATAGTTCCAGTATGTTTCGTTTAAGACTCATTACGCGCCGGTAATGCACCAGGGAAACGGCGCGGAGTTCCGCCAGGCTATCCCTAAAAGCGCGGGAATTTACCAAATCCAGTGCGGCGGAACAATGTTTTAATTCCGGTACCCGGCTCATGTCCAGGTAAAACTCGTTCCAGAATAACCGGCTGGCCGGTGCATACGGACTTGGTTCAAATGGTTCACTTAAAAAAGAAGCTAATAGCGGGAGAGTCCCTGCAAAGCTGCCGCCAAGGTCAGCTGTCCACTGCAGTATTTTTTCAAGGTCGCCAAAATCGCCGGCGCCCCAATTATGCTCCGAGCGAAGCGCATATAACGGCATGAACGTTCCCCAGCTGCGCTTAGCTTCCAATGCTAAAGGAAAGTAAGCTTGAGGTGGCGCCACAATGATAAGTATTTGATGTGATCCGTCGGGGAGGTCAAATTTGCAGTGGTGGTAGCCGACGGGTAATTCTTCCGGTAAGGGTATGGACCTGGTAACATATTTTAAGCCATCCACCTCTGTTACCTGAGCGGTAAGCTGGTCCAGACCGCAGTTCCACCGGCGCAATTCGCCGTTTTCCAAATGAAAAGTCAATTCCAGGTCACAGGTGGTTCCGGCCGGCAGGCGCAGTTCAATAAAGCCTGGAGTCCCCTGATAGGTCGCCACCACGGGTTCACAGCAGCGCTGCCATATTTCTTGCTTTTTATGATGAAGGGCTTCCGGTATATCGTTGGGACTTTCTATTTTAACCCCCAGCGCTTGCAATATCGCTATTAAATTTTGTGGCTCTATTTCCCGGCAGGTGCCTCCTGCTGTTGTGTATTTTGTTTGTATGTTATGCAGGGATGCCAGTTTTTGCAGGTTGGAATACTGATTTTGGTCCATTATTATTTACCTCATTTAAGACACTGGCTCGGGTGCATGTTACACTGATTATTATATGTGGGGTCGCGGGTTTTTAAGCAGTTTCCGTTCGACTGAAATTCCGATGAATTAATTTTATCTAAATCGGATGTTGTTTCATAGTAAATTTTAAACCCTTTAATATTTACTGAGCTCAATAATCATACATAATAATACAAAAAAGTTCAATCAATATGGCAAAACAGTGTAACGTTGGACTGTACAGTATGATGGTTATGGTTTATAATAAAAGATGAGGTGATGTAAATTGGGGAGTTAAGCAAATATAGGATTGGTGAAATTGCCCGGCTGGCAGGGGTCAGCAGAAGGACGATAGACTACTACACCAACCTTGGCTTGCTTGAACCGGTTCGATCGGAAAGTAATTACCGGTTTTATACGGATAAGTCGTTGCTGAGGCTAAAGATTATTGAAGTGTTAAAAGCAAACAGATTCACTCTGGAAGAAATCAAGCGGTATTTAAGCCAACTCAATGATGAACCGTCATGCTCTGTAACCATTGACCTTTTAAAGAAACAATTTAAACAAATTGAATCCCAGCTGGTCAAATTGCAGCCCGCTGCAGTTGCAGGCCTTGATGAGCATCAGGCAGTTCAAATGAGAAATAAAATTATGTTACAGGGTATTGCCCTGGTGCAATCCTTGCTGGTTTATTTAAATGAAGTGACGTCAAGTTTTTAAGACAAATTTTCTAGAAAGGGAGGTTGGTTTAAGATGAATACATTAAAAGTGTGGCTGTTGATGAGCGGTCTAACCGTTTTGCTGGTGTTGATGGGTGACGCGTTGTTCGGACAGTCAGGCGCAGTGATGTTTTTTGTTATTGCCATGGCGCTAAATTTCTTCAGTTACTTTTACAGTGATCAAATCGCTATTAAAATGACCCGATCCTACCCTGTATCTGAGGCTGAAGCCCCCGAACTTTACGCCATAGTCAGAAGATTATCAGACCGGGCCGGAATACCTATGCCCAAATTATTTGTTACTCCGTCGGATCAGCCCAACGCTTTTGCTACCGGCCGCAACCCGGACCACTCGGCTGTGGCTGTTACTGAAGGTATTATGCGCCTGTTGAACCGTTCCGAGGTTGAGGGTGTGCTGGCGCATGAATTGGCCCATATTAAGAATAGAGATGTTCTTATCGGTACCGTAGCAGCCACCATTGCCGGTGCGATATCCATGATGGCCAACGCTTTTCAATGGGCGGCCATATTCGGGATGGGCAGGGGAGATGATGAAGAGGGTGGCGCCAACCTGATAGGTGGTCTGGCAATGGCTATATTAGCTCCAATTGCCGCCATGATCATCCAGATGGCCATTTCCCGTTCCAGGGAATATTCAGCGGATGCAACCGGCGCCCGCCTGGCCGGGTCCCCGGACGGTTTGGCCAACGCGCTATTGAAATTGGAATCGGCTGCCCACCGCATCCCCATGCAGGTAAACCCCGCTGCGTCCCATCTTTTTATTGTAAACCCGCTTTCAGGCGCATCCCTGGCTAAGCTGTTCAGTACTCACCCGCCTATTCAGGAAAGGGTCAGCAGGCTGCACAGTATGAGATTATAGTTAAATTTTGAGGGACTGAACCAGCCCAAACTGGTCAGTCCCTTGTTTAATTTTTTTCTACAGGATGGATTTTTTTACTTCTTCGATTCCGGTGCGTTCCACGAACCTGGCTGTTCTTTCTCTGTTTCTGGCGTTAGCTTTATAGTAATCAAAGAATTTTTGGGCAAGAGCTATAACTTCCTCTGCGGTAAGGTTTTCTGCCAGAACATCGCCAATCCTGGGCCTTCCTCCGGAGTTGCCCCCCACAACCACCGTCCAGCCGGATTTTTTGCCGAAAACACCAAAATCTCTCACGTAGCACTCCGCGCAGTTCATTGGGCATCCGGACACGCTGATTTTAGCCTTGGCGGGCATTTCCATGTTCACGAACAATTTTTCCAGTTCCCCGGCCAGACCTAGCGAATCCTGAATCCCGTATTTACACAAAGTGGTGCCGGGGCAAGCCTGGACATAATGAACGCATAGTCCCACTGCCGGCCCGACATCCATGCCCAGGTCCCGCCAGACTTCCTCTACGCATTCCGGTTCCAATCCCACCAGTGCCAATCGTTGGCCCGAGGTGATCTTTATTACCGGTATGTTGTGCTTGCGGGCTGCCCGGGCGATATTTTCCAGGGTATCAGGTGTTACCAGGCCCATGGGTGATCTTGGCACAATGGCATAAGTCTTTTTGTCCCTTTGGATAAAAGCTCCCCTTGGTGCTTCATGCATAATTATCCCTCCTGGTTGGAATAAAGTTTTTAATGTGTTATATTCCAGATAAGGAGTAGTTTTCCCTTGTAACAATCAGATAAAAATAATCACGAGGTAATCTGTTGCTCCTGGCGAACGCGTTAATGGCGGGTGATGATATGAGCAAAATGGGAACAGTTTTTGCGGGAAAAACAATTGAACCGATCGCATTCTTTGAGCGATTATCCAAATTTATAGCTGTGTTAAGGAGTTTGGGTCTGAATACGGGAACCTCGGAACTCAGCGATGCCGTCAGGGCGCTGGCGGAGGTGGATGTTTTGGACCGGAATCAGTTTCGTGCGGCGCTCAGGGCTACGCTGGTGAAAAAACAGAAGGACGCCAGGGTGTTTGATCTTGCTTTCGACAGGTTTTTTGCACCCTGCGAAGTCAAGGACCAGTGGCGTCGCCGGGAAACAAAAGAAGCCGCTGAACTGGAACAGTTAATGAAGAGTTCACAAGCAGAAATTATGGATGGTGTTTCACGAAGCGGGGGGGAATGGGCCGGTGGTGCCACCGAACAGATTAAGCTTACTGAAGACCAGCTGGAAACCTATGCCCGCTTGCCGGAAAATGAGCGCAAAAAAATTCGCGATTTATTGGAGAGCTACCGGGGTAATCCGGTTAATGACCCTTCCGATTTAATTGCCCAGGTGGTGGAGGCTTCACTTGATTACTGGCGTTATCACCTGAACAAGAAAGAAGAAGAGCAAGGGGAAGCCCGGCCGGATTACAATGTCAGCTATTGTGGTGACCAGGAGGCGGATGAAATAATTAGATTGGTGGCCCGGGACCTGGTTGGAGAACCCGAGGAGTCGCTTCTGGAAAAGGATATGCGGGCAATAGGTGAGCAGGATATGCCGGTGGTAACTGTGCTGCTGAAAAAAATGGCCCGCCGCCTTGCCACCGGATTATCCCGCCGCTACCGGGGCAGCAGGAAAAAACAGGCCATTGATATCCGGCGCACTGTGCGAGGCAGCATACAATTTGGCGGTATTCCTTTGTACCTTCGTTACCGGAGCAAGCGTGTGCAAAAACCAAGGCTTGTACTGGTATGTGATGTATCCGCTTCGATGGCCCGCTACGCCCGTTTGATCATTCAGTTTATCTACGGTCTTTCCGATGTGGTTAAGGATATTGAAACATTCATTTTTTCTGAAGACCTGGAAAGAATTACGCCACAACTTGAAAGGCGCCTGGGATTCGCACAAACGATGTCCGCAATAATGTTGGAGAGCGGCCAGTGGGGTAAAACCACTAATCTTGCGGCTTCCCTGTGGACATTTATTAACGGTTACCAGCACCTGTTAACCCGTAATACTTTTTTTATAATCGTGAGCGATACTAAGACCCTTGAACCTGAAAACACCGCTTTGCTCTTGGCAGAAATTAAAAAGCGCGTCAAAGATATTTTGTGGCTGAATACGCTACCCCGCAAACAATGGCAGGATGTCCGGACTGTCGAACTTTTTGGGAAAACGGTCCGGTTACTTGAAAGCAACACGCTGTCACAGTTGGAGCGTTCCATGAAACGGCTATGAAATCGATTAATGCCCCGCAAGGGGGCATGACTACTTCTTTTTTCAGCCAAAGTAGAAGGGGTAAACTTTAGTTTCTTTGACCCACCTTTCAATGCTGAACGGTAGCACACTGAATGGATCATAGCTGATTTTAACTTTGTCGTCAATTATTTGTACTTGTTCGATGCCTGGCTTGCTTAAAAGTTTTTTTACCACTTCCTCGCCGGTTTTGTTTCTGGGAATTTCCAGTGTAATGATAGCCAAAATGACACCCCCGAAGATCATTGAGGGTCAGGCGCTGCCTGACCCTTGTTTAAAGTTTCAAGCATAACTTGTTTATATTATCTCGGCTTGTGACAGTGATTCCGGCAGGGGTCCGGAAAGAGCTTGCCCGGGCAGACGAAAGGATCAATGGGAGATACTGCTTCACATTCTGTAGGTGTGCAGAAGCCGAAAGTGGGCACAAGCAATTTTACGGGGGCCACTGAACTGATCACAATGCACAGGTTAATGGCGCAGCAAATTTGGCCGTTTGTAACTATGCAGGGGCCGCAGGAACTGTTTACGACTTCACAGAATGTGCGTGTGCCTTCCGGAGCGCAAAGGGAAACCGTCTTGAAGAAAGAAAACTCATGTGGATCATGATGATGTCTTTCAAAGCTGTCGTGATGTATTTTGATCTTTATTTTTACGGTTATGGCAAATGTAACATTGGCCCGGCCATGTTCATCCGGCTCTGTGCGTCCAACTTCCTCGCAGTCTGTGTGTACGATCATGCAGTCGATTACTGATCCCGGGGGAGGTGTTGAGCTTGGTGTAAAACAGTTGTTTTCCAGGTGTAAGGACTGGTAGCAAAAATCATAAACTTTGTAAGTTTCGATACAAACAACATCGAAACGGTGCTTGGGATCGTGGTGGTTGGGGTCGAAATCTGGTCCGGGGTCATGATGGTGCTCAACATGTGCAACGCCCTTAGTGTTAGCATCTTTTACATTAACGTCGTCAGACATTTTGATTCCTCCTTTTATCCACTAATAATGGACTTAGTATAAAAGTATGTCAATTAATGGTATAGTGTGCAAATAATAAAGATTTTTTTATTTTTCATTAACAAAAAAAGTCTGGATTAAGTAATATATATAAATTGATGAAGCAGGTGGTTTGATATGCCCTGGATTTGGAACCCGCTATGTGGAAATATTTGGGTTGATGCGCCCGGAGGAATAAACCCTGTCAGACGGGGCGGTAAAGCCTGGGGAGGCTGCGCCGGGAGGAAAAAAATGAGATGTGATGAACCCGTGGTTAAAGATGAGCGCGATACTGCGCAAGGTCGGGTGATTGAAGTGGATATTAAAGGTGACCTTGGGGAAAAAACTGTTGATGTTGAAACAAAGCCTGTTGTACCCCAAAAAATACCTTCAGGTCCCGGTGATGTATGCCGGAGTAATCTTAAAGAGAAATTTGATCAAGTTGCGCCTGGTATTTTCAAGTTTAAGCATTCCAATGCAGCGCCCGCCTCCGGACAAAATGGCCGGCTATCTTTAAATAACCCAGCTTCAGCCCTGCCTGGTGATCTCGGTAAGTACAGAATGGTTGGTACAGCCGGCGACGGCACACCGGTTTTCACCTTTACATGAAAGAAGTAATAACGGCGGTCGGCCGGTAAATTAGCGTAAAAACAATATGGCACACTAAAAACCCAGCAGATAATAAACTGGGTTTTTAACTTTTTAATTCCCTGCAAATAGTTGGGTAACATACACCCCGTAGGGAGTTTCAAATATACCTATGCCGATGATGGTATGCCTGGGGTCAAGGACGTTGTTGCGGTGGTTGGCGCTGTTCATAATCAGTTCGTGTGTCCTGAGTACAGTGGCAGCTTTGGCGATGTTTTCCGCCCCCATGACCATGGCGCTGAAACCGGCTTTTATCTCCATGCTTAGAGCAGAACCGTAAGTCGGGGAGGTGTGCCTGAAATAACGGTTATGATACATATCCTTGCTTTTCATGCGGGCCAGTTGCACCAGTTTGGGATCTACTTCATACATAGGTAAGCCGGCTTTGCTTCTTTCTTGGTTAACCAGTTCCAGCATTTGCTTTTCGCCGCCGGTTAAGGTGACTAGATCACAAGGTTTTATATGGGAAGTATATGCAGAACCATGATTCTGCGAAATGCCGTCTGAGTTATTTGTTGGAATTTGCGTTTTACGGCATGATATTGTTAAGTCGTCGGCCGGTTGACCGGTTCTCTGGTTAAAACGGTCACAGTAAAGTTTGTTATTGGATAAGCCGGAATAAGTGGGCGAATTTGTACCGGATAATCCTTTCCGCCAAGGAATTATGGTTCTAATACTGGTTGTGCCACCAGGCGGATTTGTTTGGTTATTCTTTTTGCCTGCCGGTCTGGTTGTTGGTTGAGTAATGACATATCCCCCCATTATATCGTAATGTTTTATACATTATGTAAAATAGTTTTGAACCGTGATTATAAAAACACGCGTTGCTAACACTTCCATTGGTCGCGCGCGATTATGCTTTTGAAATTTCAAAAGCGGCCATTTAATAGCCGCTTTGCATAAAAATAAAAATATGCAATTGTTTTTAAATGCTGGCAGGTATCCATAGCCCGTCGATTAATTGTTCAATATTGATTTGTTTGCCCAAGGTTTGATAGGTTTGAATGTAAATTTGGACTAACCACCTGGAATAGAGGTGGTATTGCCTGTTTTCACCGTCGCCGTTAATGGTTAACCGATACGCTGTATTGAGTTTCATAAGACCACCTCCATACTCATATTATGCATATTATACACAAAGGTTATTAATAAGGCAACAGTTTTTCAAGAAAGTTTATGTTAATTTGTGGTTAAGTAACCCGGACAGCAATTCTTAAGGCCTAACAATAAATGTTAACTAATAATTAATACTTTTTTTACAAATTTTCATTTAATTCTTAACTCATCTTTGCTATAATAAGCATGTAATTATTTTTAAGTACTTTAAAAGGAGGTGAGATATGGTAATGACCAAAGAATTAATTGACGAGATCCTGAGGGGCATTGGCTTGGAAAAAATTGAAATTGAACCCGATGAAAAGCGGGATACCTTGTCCAAGGATAGCTAACAATGAATAATTATTTATTGAATAATATTTAAGGAGGTTTTTAAATTTGGTACCGGAAAATAAGTAACCGGGGGCTGGAGTTAAGCAACTAACCCGCCCCCGGTTTGGTTTTGGTTGTATATTTCATTCTGTATACTTCGTGATAAGCCAAATTCGATTGGCCCAATTATTGCCGGTCCCCGGTGGAATGGTTTTCCTCTTCCCGCTGGTACAGCACCCGGCGGGGATAAGGGATTTCAATGCCTGCCCGGTCCAGTGCATATTTAAAACGACGTCGTAATTCGCGTTCTACAGACCATTGCTCACCGGGAATGGTTGGGGCAATGGTACGGATATTGACAGAGGAATCGGCAAGTTCGATCACACCCTGGACCTGGGGCTCGTCTAAAATTGTTTCGATATCTCGGTAGGCAATATGGCTTTCCTGTTTTAACACTTCAATGGCCCGGTCAATGTCTTCCTCGTAAGCAATTCCCACGGTTACCACAGCCATCATTTGTCCCCGGTTGTAGTTGGTCACTTTAGTTATTTCCCCGTTAGGAATAATGTGCAGCTGCCCTGTCCACTGGCGGATTTTGCAGGTGCGCAGACCGATTTCCTCCACTGTGCCAATTACCCCTGCTGTTTCTATGAAATCACCGACATTAAATTGATTTTCAAATAAAATAAAAAACCCGCTGATTACGTCTTTAACCAGGTTTTGTGCTCCAAACCCCACGGCCAGACCCAGTATGCCGGCGCTAGCCAGGATGGCACTGGTGTTGACATTGAGAATTTCCAAAATCATCAACGCGGCCAGGAAAAAAATTATATAAGTAAGCACACTGCGGAGTAATGCTTCAAGAGTCTGGGTCCTCCGTTGCTCATTTAGTTTATGGCGCTCAAAAATTTGTTTAACGGTCAACTGGCCGATACTAATTGCAAGTTTGGCTCCAACAAGTACTCCCACAATCTTGATAATTTTAACACCTATGGATTTCAGGTCATCCGCTGAAATTACTTTCACATTAAAGATTTGAAGGATTAAAATAGCTGCAAAAAAATATCCCCCGTAAAGAAGCAGCGTTTTTAATAAAACCCTGGTTGAGCGGATTATGTTATCTGATACGAGGCGATTGTCTGTTTCATTATCCTTATTTTCTTCGTTGCTGCCCCTTTCTTTCATTACCCGGTCAAGAATTAAGGATAAAATTTTTATTAGCAAGTAAGTTGTAAATAGTACTACCGCTGATAGCCCAATATTGATCAATAAAGATTGAATGTTCGCCGGATTCATGATCCAGTTTCTAACCTGATCGACAGTCATTTGAAGTTGGTCTTGTGTAATTCTTATCACCTGCCTTATTTTATTTTTGCGGTATATTATAGATCACAAGGATATTATACCATGCGAACTGGTGTTTTTGAAGTGATTATCACCCTGCGGGAGATGACTCTTTCATCCGCGCATCGCCCGTAAATACCATCCGTATCGGATATATCCACATAAACCACCAACTGCCAGGGTATTACTAATATTCGAGATTGCTATATGCGGTTTTAATGGTTATTATAGTTGGTTTAAGCCTGACCCCGAGGTGGTGGTGGAGTTGTTGAAGTATCTGCTCTACAGGAAGCCAAGTTTTATACCGTCTGTTTTTGAATCAGGGATTGAGGACCGGATGGATGAGAACTCTAATCAATCCGGCGGGAATAAAAAGGAAGGTTCTGCAAAAGATTCCACCGGGTTTGGAAACGGCGGCCGGCAGGATCAAGATGGACGGGGCGGAGGAAAATCGAAAGACGGGGGAGTGAAGAGCAACCCTGTAACAGAGAAAAGGTTTGCCGGTAAGATAGCGGAAAACAAGGCTATTGACGACATAATGAACAATAAAGTTAGGCTTTATCCGGGCCTGGATAACAATAAGCAGGTGCTGGAGAAAATTTTTCGCGTGCCCCAGAACAAGGACCCGGTTTTTAGACCTATCTCAATTGGTACTAAGCCTCCTACCAGAGCGATGCTGCTTTACCTGGATGGGATTACCAATACCCAGTTACAGAATAGCACTATCCTGCAGCCGCTGATGCTTCTTTCGGAACTGAGGAATGTTGGCCAGGATGGGGGTGCTGCCGTCGGTAATCAAGATGATGAAGATTTTATCGAGCGGATAAAGGAGGCGGTACTCCCGAGCAACCAGGTTTCCGAGGCTGAAACTTTCGAACAAGTGGTTAACGATGTGCTAAATGGCAACACTGCGTTGATCATCGATGGTTTTGACCGGGCCATACTGATGGAAACCAAAGGCTGGCAGTACCGTAGTGTTGGCAAGCCCCAGGTTGAGGCGGTAATTAGGGGTCCACAGGAAGGCTTTACCGAGCTGGTCAAAATTAATACCACCCTGGTGCGCAAGATCCTTCACCGCCCCGCTTTGGTAGCCGAATATGTCAATGCCGGCGCCGTCGGTCCTGCGCAGTGCGCTGTGATGTATTTGGCGGATGTGGCAAATCCGGATTTGGTCAAGGAAGTAAAAAAACGGCTTGAATTAATCCGCGCCGATTATTTAAGCGAACCAGGCCTGGTGGAACAAATGATTGAGGATTCACCCGTAGTTCCGGTTCCTCAGGTGCTTACCACCGAGCGTCCGGACCGGGTGGCAGCCGGCCTGATCGAAGGCAAGGTGGCTATTTTTATCAACGGTAATCCCTTTGTTATGCTGGTGCCGTGTACTTTTTTCAATCTAACGCAGTCCCCCGAAGACGCCTACATCAGGTGGCCCGCCGGCTCCTTTATCAGGATTATCCGCTATCTGGGACTGTTTATGGCGCTGCTGCTCCCGGCTCATTACATCGCTATCGTGGCTTATCACCCGGAATTTATACCGACGGACCTGCTGCTGGCCATGACTGGAGCCCGGGAAAAGGTGCCATTTCCGTCTATAGTGGAGGTTCTGGTGATGGAAACGTCCTTTGAACTGATCAGGGAAGCAGGGATCAGGATTCCAGGCACTGTCGGCACCACTCTGGGCATCGTGGGGGCTTTGATTCTTGGTCAGGCGGCAGTATCGGCCAACATTGTCAGCCCTATTTTGATCATTGTAGTGGCGGTAACCGCTTTGGGCTCATTTGCCATACCCAATTACTCTTTTTCTTTATCCATAAGGCTATTGCGGTTTGTTTATATTATGTTGGCTTCCGTTATGGGCCTTATGGGTATTTTGGTTGGGGTTTACATACATATTGGGGTATTGGTTTCCCTGAAGTCTTTTGGAGTACCTTTTATGGCGCCGGCAGCGCCGGTAACCATTAAGGGGACAGACTACTTCATGCGTGGCCCGGTATGGAGCCAGGAAGCCCGGCCGGATTATTTGGATCCGTTGAAAACCCGGCGTCAACCCCCAAAAAGCCGCAGCTGGTTGCGGCGGGGCCGCGGCAAGCGGGGCGGAGGTGGCAAATGAGCCGGTTCAGGCCCGTTGTAGGTGCTTCTGAAGCTATAACACTACTGTTTATTTTTATTTCGTCCAAGGTTTTTTTAACCTATACGGTTTTTTACTATCATAAAGGTTTGAATGCCTCCTGGGTTATTCCCCTGATAACTACCATTGCCGGCGTTGTGGTTGCATTATTGCTGGTTGCTTTGCTTAACCGGTATCCAGGCCTGGATTTGGTTGAAATTGGCGAGGAACTGGCAGGCCCGTATTTAAACCTGCTGTTTGCCTTTTTTTACCTGGCTCTGCTGCTGCTTGGGGCCGGGATGGCCCTGCGGGGGACCAGTGAAGGTGTGGTGTCAGGGTTTCTTACGGATACGCCAATCAGCCTGGTAATCGCTTTTTTTATCACCGGTACGATGGTAGTGAGTTACCTGGGACTTGAGGCTGTTGCCCGTACCGCCAGGTTCTTTGTCTCGGTGTTGGTGGTTACAGCTTTGGTTTTGGTTGCTTTAACCATCCCCCTGTGGCACTGGGACGCATTTTTCCCTTTGCTGGGTCCCGGCCCGCTGAAATTGCTGTTGGGGAGTTTAAACTTTACCGGAGACTTTGTGCAAATTATATTGCTGGGTTTGATCTGTCATTTTTTGCCGGCCGGCAGGATCAGGGCCATTGGTGTCGGGGGTACGCTCATTGCGGGTTTTTTTCTGTTTTTATTTACAACGGTCCCTATTTTGGTATATGATTACCCGCCTGTAACTGAATTAATGCTTCCTTCTTTTGAACTGGCCAGGATCATTAACATGGGCAGGTTCGGCCAAAGGATGGAGGTTTTATTTGTACCATTATGGGTTTTTGGCAACATGATCTTTCTATCCATCTCCTATTACGCCGCGGCTGTAGTGTTAACCCGTATCTGTAAACTTAGGGATTACCGCCCGTTTGTATTGGCAGCGACGGTTCTTACTGCGGTCATTGCATTTATTCCACAAAATGTGATCCAGGCGGCATACTGGAGCCAGCTATATCTGGGCCGTTACAGCTTGGGGATGCTGGTGGCAATTATATTGCTGCTGCTGCTGATTTCCATATTCAGGGGCAAGGGAGGCGGCCTTGATGAAAAAAGTAATTAGCCTTTTGTTAATTGGGTTTCTTCTTTTACTGGTACCCGGCTGTTATGACTACAATGACCCTGATGAAATTGCCTGGGTGTTGGCCGTTGGACTGGATAAGGGGAAGCAAAACAAATTGACTGTAACTGCTGTTGTTGCGGTGCCCAAGAATATCGCAGGCGGGGGAGGCGGCCAGCCTGCCTCGGGCGGAGGCGGCGGAGGCGGCTTTTTTACGGTATCAATGGAATCTCCTACTTTTTTAAGTGCCCTGGAACTGCTGGACTCCGTGGTGGACAGGCGGGCTGATCTGAGTCACATTAAGTGGTTTGTTTTTTCACGGGCTTTGGCTGAAGAAGGTATAGCGAAGTATATTGATGTTATGGCCAGGTTTCACCAATTTCGCAGGACCTCGCACATCATCGTTTGCGAGGGCAGGACCGAAGATTTCCTGTCAAAAGGCGTGCCCAAACTTGAGGATAACGTGGGGAAATATTATGAACTGCTGCAGAGGGGGTGGCGGTATACCGAGTTTATACCTTTTGATACTTTCGAAAGTTTTTATCTTAAATCCAAAATGCCCGGTGTTGCCCCGCTGGGGATACTGGCATCGCTCAACCGTAAAGAGCCCGTATACACCGGTAATTCCCAAAAGGAAAAGGGGAATTACCAGGCGGGAAAGATTCCCCGCAAGGGCGGCGGTGAGTTGGAATTTATGGGGGCCGCCATATTTAAAGGGGGTAAAATGATTGCCACATTAAATGGGAACCAGGTCGGCGTGCAGAAAATTTTCGACGGCACAATGAAACGCACATTTATTAATGCGCCCGACCCCAAGCACCCGAATGATTTCATTATTGTTGAGGCCAAGCCGCGCCAAAACCCGCAGGTTGATGTGCAGATAATTGACGGTTACCCGCACATAGCCGTTGATATTAAAATGGAGGGGGAAGTGGTCAGCATACAAAGCGGTGAGAATTACACCACCCCGGACAGGCTTTATATTATTGAGAATGCAGTTGAAAAAATATTATACAAGGAAATTAGTGACACACTGGCTAAGAGCAGGGAAATAGAAGCAGATTTTTTGGGGTTTGGGCTTCATGCCAAAAAGTTGTTTTTAACTTGGCCGGAATGGGTGGCTTACAACTGGGATGAAAAATACCCTGAAGCGACCTTCGATATCAAAGTGGATTACAAGGTGCGCCGCACCGGGTTGTTGCATGAAATGGCGCCTCTGCAATAGGAGTGGTATAGGTAAAATGTATTACGCAGCAATTTTAATTATGGCGGGTCTGGTTTCCCTGCATATTGCCAGTTACGGGTGGTATGCTTTGAAAGAGGAAAAAAACCTGCGCGGGGCGCTGGGGGCCTTTTGCACCGCCGGGGTAACCTTTGCAGCCCCGCTGGCATTGATTATCTATTACGCTTATTATGCGGCTGATATAAACGGTTGAAAAGGAGGGGGATAAGCCCCCCCTTTTTTGGGCTATTGATTTAGTATATGCTTGGCTATAACAATTCTTTGGATTTGGTTGGTACCCTCATATATCTGGGTGATTTTGGCGTCCCTCATGTAGCGCTCCACGGGGTATTCCTTGCAGTAACCATAACCGCCCAGGATTTGTACCGCGTTGGTGGTAACTTCCATGGCGGTGTCGGTGGCGTACATTTTGGCCATTGAGGCCTCCTTGCTATAAGGCAGGCCCATATCGCGCATGCGTGCGGCCCGGTATACCAGCATCCGGGCGCAATCTATACGGGTGGCCATATCCGCCAGCATAAACTGGATTGCCTGGAAACTGGCAATGTACTTGCCGAACTGCACTCTTTCTTTGGCGTAGTCTTTGGCGACGTCGAAGGCCGCCTGGGCAATACCCAGTCCTTGGGCACCGATACCGATACGTCCTCCGTCCAGCAGGGCCATGGCAACTTTAAATCCTTCGCCTTCTCTTCCTAAAAGGTTTTCTTTGGGGACAACGGCGTTGTCAAAGATCAATTCGGTGGTTATATCGCCGTGCAGGCCCATTTTTTCTTCTGTTTTACCAATAGAAAATCCCGGCGTATTTTTTTCCACCAGCAAGCAGGTAATGCCCTTGTGTCCCTTGCTTTTGTCCGTGGTTACAAAAGTAACATACACACTGGCCTCCCCGCCGTTGGAGATAAATATCTTGTTGCCGTTGACAATGTAGTGGTCGCCTTCAAGCCTGGCGGTGGTGGAAAGATTGGCGGGATCGGAACCGGCGTTGGGCTCGGTAAGCGCGAAAGCGCCGATATATTCTCCGCCGGCCAGTTTAGGAATATACTTTTGCTTTTGCTCTTCGGTTCCAAAGTACAAAATGGGGAAGGTGCCAACCGAGGTATGAACCGCTAATATAACGCCGGTTGAGGCGCAGGCCCGTGAAATTTCCTCGATGGTGATGATGTAGGAGAGGAAGTCGCAGCCGGCCCCTCCGTATTCCTCGGGAATTGGCACGCCCATCAGACCCAGTTCGGCCATTTTTTCTATATTTTCCCGGGGAAATCTACGGGTCCGGTCAATTTCGGCGGCCCGGGGGGCAATTTCATTCTGGGCAAGTTTTCTTACCATATCGCGCATCATTTTTTGCTCATCAGTAAGTAAATAAGGCATTGCAGTCACTCCTTTCCTGTACTATTCAACCTTAACCATCACAGCATCACCCTGGGCGGCGCCGCTGCAAATTGCAGCCACGCCAATGCCGCCACCGCGCCTGCGGAGTTCATATACCAGGGTCATCAGAATGCGGGCACCGCTGGCCCCAATTGGATGTCCAAAGGCAATTGCGCCGCCGTTTACATTAACCCTGTCGGGGTTCCAACCTGCGATCTTACCGCTTACCAGTGCTACTGCAGCGAACGCTTCATTTACTTCCAGCAGGTCTACCTGGTCGATGGTCATATTTTTTTGTTTAAGCAGTTTATTAATTGATAGTCCGGGAACAGTGGCAATGTACTTGGCTTCCTGTGATACCGAAGCGTGCCCCAAAATGGTAGCCATGGGCTTTAAGCCCAGTTCCGCTGCTTTCTCATTGGACATAACCACCAGGGCTCCGGCACCGTCGTTAACGCCCGGGGCGTTGCCTGCCGTCACTGTATTATTAGGATCAAAGACGGGTGGCAGTTTACGCAATGCTTCAAGACTGGTATCGCGCCTGGGACCTTCGTCCGTGTCCACCACCTTGGGATCGCCTTTCTTCTGGGGAATGTTTACCGGCACAATTTCTTCTTTCAGCCGTCCGCTGTCGATAGCGGCAACTGCCAGTTGCTGGCTGCGCAGTGCCCATTCATCTTGCTCCTCCCGGCTAACCCCGTATTCTTTGGCGACTTCGCCGCCGTGAATAGCCATGTGCCGGTCGTAGAAGGAGCACCACAACCCGTCGTGCACCATCAAGTCGGTAAATTTAGTGTCAAACATGCGCAGGCCCCAGCGGGCGTCTTTAACAAAGTAGGGGGCATTGCTCATGCTTTCCATGCCGCCAGCTACAATTATGTCGGCATCTCCTGCCCGGATAATCTGGTCCCCGATGGTTACAGCGCGAAGGCCGGAGGCGCATACTTTATTGACAGTTTCGGAAGGGGTTTCCCAGGGCAGGCCTGCTTCGCGGGTTGCCTGGCGGGATGGAATCTGCCCGCAGCCGCCCTGGAGAACCTGGCCAAAAATAACATTGTCCACGTCGCTGCCTTCAAGGCCGGCTCTTTTTACCGCTTCGGCTATGGCAATGCCGCCAAGTTTGGTCGCTTTGACGGTCTTTAGCGCACCGCCCAGCTTGGCGAAGGGTGTTCTGGCGGCGCTTACGATAACAGTCTGACGCATTATTTTACTCCTTTCTAATGCTATATTATTGCATTATAAAATTTATCAAGCCGCTAGCGCGGCACCAGCAGATAAATGAACAAGTATGGCGGAGGGCCGGTGGTTCCCCGCAAGTGATGTGCGAAAGCGCCGGTAACAGCACCCGGCGAAGTCCCGTAAGCGAAACCGGGCGAGCGGGCGTGATGCCCGCGAGAGCCCGCCAGATAATTTATTTTAATATATTATGCAAAAACCGTACCAGTTTAGCTTTTAGAGCTTACATGCATTGATTTGTATTCATTTGGACAGCGCAAAGTTGTATTTTGTACTTAACGTAGACAGTGGCTATCCCGGGTGTAAACATAAAAGCCCCGGCAAATTCGGGGCAAAAGAGCATAGTTTGTTGTAAAAATTTAAAGGCCGCATTCCTCCGTTAATTTGGTGGAAATTGGCCACATATCCAACCTAATCAATCACACTATAAGCTATTCAAGGGTCATAATTACCGTGTCGGTATTAACAACATCGCCGGGGGACGCTTTAATTTCTTTCACTGCGCCTTCGGCGGGAGCATAAATTTTAACCATCATCTTCATGGCTTCGATGGTGGCAACGGGATCGTTAGCCTTAACCGCATCGCCTACTTTAACGTCGATAGATACCAGTTTCCCTACCATAGGTGATACAACATTAGTCATATGAGTAACCTCCTTATTTTGCTAAATTAATCGGCACGATTATAAACCGATTTATCCAGGCACATCTTGAAGTACTGCCGGCGCATGCGTCCGGAAGTTTAAAATTATTTCCCGGCTTGTCCCATAAATTATTTTTCCCTATTGATCGGGCAAATAATCTTAGCTTATGTGGCATAATTGCCGGTTTGAGTGTGACCCCTCCCCCCTTGCATCTATCTCTAGCTGTCTTTGGCTGTTCTAAAAAAATGTTTTTTTTGTATACCGTATGTACTAGAGAAAATTATTACATATTTCGAATGTTACGTCAATTCAAAAAACAAAAATCTTTTCTCTTTGAGATATTGCAGTCCCGGCCAAAGCGTGTTAAAATTAAATGTCAATTAGAGTTAACTGCCGGCGTAATAACACCGGCTATTTGTTTTTATGGTTTAATTTAGCAAACGTAAAAGGAAATGTTTAATCCGTTGTAGAATAGCATTGTAATTATTAAGGTTTTGGATAAAATATTACTGTGCGATGGAAAACATTACATATGACAACTTAAAAGGGGGAGCACATTATAATGAAGGCAACCGCGGAACGGTTGGAGAATAACCAAGTGAAGATTGATGTAGAGGTCGATGCGGAACAATTTTCTAAAGCCATGGATCAGGCATACCGCAAGCTTGTCAAAAAAGTTTCAATACCGGGCTTTCGCAAGGGAAAAACGCCGCGGGTGGTTTTTGAAAATTTCGTCGGCAAAGCAACCCTTTACAACGAAGCTGTTGAGATAGTTGTGCCCGACGCTTATATGGAAGCAGTCAAAACAACCGGGATAGAGCCGGTTTCCCAACCTCAGCTTGAACTGGTGCAGGTTGAGGAAGGTAAACCGGTTATTTTTAAAGCTACCGTTCGCGTTAAACCGGAGGTAAAGCTGGGCCAATACACCGGACTACAGGTAACCAAACCTGTTTCAGAAGTAACCGGTGAAGACATTGAGAACGAGTTGAAGAAGCTGCAGGAAAGACACGCTCGGCTGGCCAACCTGGAAGAAGGAACGGTTCAACAAGCCGACATTGCGGTAATAGATTTTGTGGGCCGCCAGGACGGAGTTGAATTTGAAGGAGGTTCAGCCACCGATTACTCGCTGGAAATTGGCTCCGGCTCTTTTGTACCGGGTTTCGAGGATCAACTGGTGGGTGCTGCAATTGGCGAAACCAGGGAGGTTACCGTAACTTTTCCCGAAGATTATCCTAATGAAGACTTAAAGGGACGGGAAGCGGTGTTTACTGTTACAGTTAAAGGTATCAAGCGTAAGGAAATAGCTGAGCTTGATGATGAATTTGCCAAAGACGTAAGCGAATTCGATACACTGGAGGAATTAAGGACTGATTTAGCGAATAAATTAAAGGAAGCGGCCGAAAAGAGGGCACAGCAGCAAATAAACAGTGAGGCTGTTAAGAAAGCAGTGGATAATGCGGAAGTAGATATACCGGATGAAATGATTGAAACCAGGCTGGAAGAAATGATCGAAAACATGGAAAGGCGGCTCATGCAGCAGGGAATGACCATGGAAAATTATTTTAAATATACTAATTCCAGCCTGGATGAATTAAAGAACAGCTTGCGTGATGATGCGGCAAGGGGAGTTAAAACCACCCTGGTGCTGGAATCCATAGCTAAACAAGAAAAAATAGAGGTCAGTGACGAGGACTTGGAAAACGAAATAATTAGAATGGCTAAAAATTACCAGCAGGATCCCAAGGTTTTACGTAAAATACTTGAAGGGCAAAACCAGCTGGAATATGTGAGAGACAGCCTGCAGCAGCAGAAAACTATTGAATTTATTGCAGGCAGGGCCGAGCTTGTTGAGGGAGCAAACCAGAAGGAAGCGGAATAAGTTATTCACGTAGGTGTTATTGATAGTGATAATCTTTTAACCATGATTTTATAATTGTTAGGAGGAGATCCGTGTGTCTTATCTTGTTCCCATTGTTGTTGAACAAACAAACCGGGGAGAAAGATCATACGATATATATTCCAGATTATTAAAGGACAGAATTGTTTTTATTGGTGGCGCTATCGATGATAACGTGGCCAATCTTGTTATAGCGCAGCTTTTATTTTTAGAAGCCGAAGATCCGGAAAAAGATATCAACATTTATATTAATTCCCCCGGTGGCGTTGTTACTGCAGGTATGGCAATATATGATACCATGCAGTATGTAAAACCGGACGTTTCCACTATCTGCCTGGGGCAAGCGGCCAGCATGGGGGCGTTCCTGCTGGCGGCAGGTGCTCCTGGCAAGAGATTTGCATTACCTTATGCCAGGATTATGATCCACCAACCAGCCGGTGGCGCTCAGGGGCAGGCTACGGATATAGAAATTCATGCCAGAGAAATTTTGCGAACGAAAGACATTATTAATGAACTTTTGGCTAAGCATACCGGACAGCCCAAAGAAACCATCGCCCGGGATACAGAACGTGATTTCTATATGTCGGCTGGAGAGGCCAAGGATTACGGCATCATTGACAAGGTGTTTGTACGGGCGAAGCAAAGCTAAAAGAGGTGTAAATTATGTTTAATGAAAAAGGTCAGCTGAAGTGCTCCTTTTGCGGCAAACTCCAAGACCAGGTTAAAAAGTTAGTGGCCGGGCCGGGTGTGTATATTTGTGACGAATGTATTGAACTGTGTAATGAAATTATCGAAGAAGAACTAAATGAAGATATTGGTCTGGACCTTGGTGACGTTCCCAAGCCCAAGGAAATAAAGGCGATCCTGGACCAATACGTTATTGGCCAGGAGAGCGCCAAAAAAGCATTGGCCGTGGCTGTTTACAACCATTACAAAAGAATAAACTTGGGCGGTAAAATTGATGATGTAGAACTGCAAAAGAGCAATATTGTCATGCTGGGTCCTACCGGCAGCGGTAAAACACTGCTGGCCCAGACGCTGGCCAGGCTTCTTAATGTGCCCTTCGCCATTGCTGATGCCACCTCGCTCACTGAAGCCGGTTATGTGGGTGAAGACGTGGAGAACATTTTGCTGAAACTGATTCAGGCTGCTGATTACGATGTGGAAAAAGCCGAAAAAGGTATTGTCTATATTGATGAGATCGACAAAATTGCCCGCAAGTCTGAAAACCCCTCCATTACCAGGGATGTTTCGGGTGAGGGCGTTCAACAGGCTTTATTGAAAATTTTAGAGGGGACTGTAGCCAGTGTACCGCCCCAGGGTGGCCGCAAGCACCCGCACCAGGAATTCATCCAGCTCGATACAACAAATATACTGTTTATTTGCGGTGGGGCCTTTGACGGTATTGAGAAAATTATTCAGAACCGGATTGGGCAGAAAGTCATGGGCTTCGGGGCTGAAATTAAACCCAAGCAAGAGCAGCGCATAGGTGAAATTTTGGCCCAGATACTGCCGGAAGATCTTTTGAAGTTTGGTTTAATTCCGGAATTTGTTGGCCGTCTGCCAATCATTGTTACCCTGGATGCTCTGGATGAGGATGCGCTGGTTCGCATTTTAACCGAGCCCAGGAACGCGCTGGTCAAGCAGTACGAAAAGCTGTTTGATTTGGACGGGGTCAACCTGGAATTCCAGCATGACGGTCTGGTCACCATTGCCCAGGAAGCTTTAAGGCGCAAGACAGGAGCCCGTGGCCTGCGTTCCATCCTGGAAGATATTATGCTTGATATTATGTACGATATCCCGTCCCGCGAGGATATTGCCAAGTGTGTGATTACCAAAGACACCATTTTGAAAAAGGAAAAACCGGTGCTCATAACCATGGAACGCAAAAAGAAAAAGGAAGAATCGGCGTAACCGTAAAATATAAGGCCACCCGTTAGGGTGGCCTTATATTTTACGGTTTTATGCTATTTGTCAAATTCATGGTATAAGTCGATAAATGCTTTTAAAATCAACGCGGATGCCTGCATTAAATCTTGAACATTCGCGGCAGTGCAGGAACCGGCCAGTTCCTTGGCCGCCTGGTGCACCCTGCGGTGCGGTTCGTCTACATCCTGGTAGGCTTTTAAATGACCGAACTTTTCACGGTTGGCGTTGTACCACTTGCCGAAGGCGCATTCGTCGTGTCCCGTTACACTGGAGCCTTTTCCCGCCTCGGCCATGGTTTTTTTCAAAAAGTTGGCGTGGTCGACCAGCCTGGCGGATAGGGCTGCTATCACGGAATCATTACCGGAAGTGGTCAGGCATGGTTCAATAATTTGGTTTAAATAGCCTGATTCATCCCTAAACAGTTCGCTGATATATTTACAGTTTTGTGACAATGCTTCGGATGCCCTGGCAAGGTTATCGGCAATGCCGCTTTGCTGCTGCATGGCGTTGGTAATGTTTTCAATTGTGGCGGCGCATTCTTCAATTTGATTTGTACTTTCACGAATGATATTACCCACTAAATTGGTGTTATGAATATATTGGTGGAAATTTTGGTCTACACTGGTGACATTATCAACTGTCACTGTAGATTTAAAGTTCATTTGTTCAGAAATCTGTTTGACATTCGTTACTGCGTCTTTGGTTTGACCGGCCAGCTTGCGCACTTCTTCAGCAACGACATTAAACCCCCGGCCGGCGTCGCCTGCCCTGGCCGCCTCAATTGCCGCGTTTAAGGCCAGTAAATTGGTTTGATCGGCAATGTTGGACACATTTTGACTGATGGTGTCGATATGCTTAATTTGGTCGCTTAACTCTCCTGCGTTTTCAGTCATGTTTTGCAGGATGGACAGTGATTTTTGCCCCATTACGGCCAGGTCATTAATCTTGGTTACACTTTCCTGCGCCCCGGCTGCAACCTGTTGCATGGAAGCATTAATTTGTTCAACAGAAGCCGATACTTCCTGGGTCATGGCGGCCATCTCCTGGCTGGAGGAGGTGAGCTCCAAGGCGGTTTGTGCTATTTCCCGCACTTTGAGTATGGCCAGAAAGGTGATTAAATCAGTATGGACCAGGGAAAACCCGGCAACTGCCGCGATAAAATCAGCCCTGTCCATTCCTTTGCCGCCGCTATTCCGGCTGGTTTCAGCGGTTTTCGTGAAAAACATTCAGCATACCCCCTGGTAAATTTCAAAATTTGATGAGCCGGGCCCGCATTGCAGAACCCGACCTGTTACTATTGGCAGGGCAAGTTTTTCTTGCGAGCTTTTTCACGGTACATATTGTCATCGGCCCTTTTATACAGGTTTGGCATATTATCGCTGGTGTGGGCGGTAGCCCAGCCGAGAGATATGCTCAGCGGCAGCTCCGGGGTTGCCAGGTTAAACTGTTCCACGGCACCTGCTATCCGCTTGCAGGCAGCCTCTGCAGCAGTTTCATCTGTATTGGGCAGGATTACCACGAATTCATCGCCGCCCACGCGGGCCACCACATCGGAGGAACGGAGCGAATTTTTCAGTGCCCTGGCGGCTGCTATCAGCAATTCGTCTCCTTTTTTGTGGCCCATGGTGTCGTTGACTTTTTTAAGACCATCGACGTCGGCGCTGATGAATGATACCGGAAACTGGCGCCCCTTTTCCAGGCGGAGTATTTCTTCTTCAAAATATGTACGGTTATACAAGCCGGTTAGGGAATCATGCAAGCTCAGGTAGCGCAGCCGCTCCTCCGCCCGCTTGCGGTCAGTGATATCCCGGGCGATGCCCCTGAAGCCGGTTATATTGCCGGCCGTGTCTTTAATAGGGGAAATTGATACTTCGAGGTTTCTTTTTTCTCCGTCCGGTCTAATGATCTCCCAGGTAAAACCCCGCTCGGGCATGCCGGTATTGTAAACTTTATTAAAAGCCGCAAAAGCTATTTGGGCATTTTCTTCGTCCACTCCATGCCGGTAGCTTTTCCCGATAAGGTCACTTTTGTTAAATCCTGTAACTCTCTCCACCGAATTATTTAACAAAATGTAGCGGCCTTTTAAATCAACCTCGTAAAAGACGTCCTCAAGATCGTCCAGCAGTTGCCTGTACTTTTCTTCGGATTCCCTGAGCGCCCGTTCTATGTTTTTGCGCTCCGTGATGTCAATCATGGAACCAATACTCTGTCCGGTACCCGGAATTAAGCCAATGGTATAATAAACGTCAATTATTTTTCCGCTGGTGTTAATTAGTTTAAATTCGTAATGATCGGGAGCAACGCCGCCTTCCCTTCTCCGTTCCAGGTGGTAATGCTTCATTCTTTCCAAATCTTCGGGGTGCACAAATTCGTCCCAGGTTCTTTTATTTTCCAGCTCTTCTCTGGCATAGCCGGTCATCTTTTCAACTTCATGGTTGGCCATTAGGATGGTTTTATCTTCATCAATTACCAACATCGCCGTTCCGGTATATTCAAACATGGCCCGGTACATGGCCTCGGAACGGCGCAAAGATTCCTCAAGCTTTTGCCGCCGCTCGAGCTCTTTTTTTAATTCCCCGGAAGTTTTTGCGCTTAACGTTTCAACCTGGCGAAGCCGGGTGATGTCCTTCATTAACACAGTGCTGCCGACAATTTCGCCGTCATCGTAAAGGGGAGAAGCGGAAACTTGGACGTAAAGGGTTTCCCCGCCTGCGGTTTGTAGAGACTTGTCAAAATAGCGAGGTTCGGTAATTTCCCCGAATAACAATTTGTTTACGGGGCAAATTGAAGCGCAATTGTCCTGGAGCCCCTGTCCAAAAATTTCATGGCACTTTTTGTTCACAATTGAGTTAACGCACCAGCCGGTGCATTGCTCGACAGCTTTATTGGCATACAGTAAAGTAAAATTGTTGTCAATAATGTAAATAGGCTCTACTATGCTGTCAAAAACAGAAAAACTTAGAGCGGTCATTGCTTACCCCCCAATAAGTATAACATTTTAATATTAAACATATTACGTAATTTTCCTTCATTTGTGCCCGAACTTTCAAATTTATCTGACAAGCATCATACCGGATAAAATATACAATTTCTAGCAATAATATATAGTAATAATAGTAACTACTCAGGAGTCAGGAATCAGAATGAGAAAACGGTTTATCGTCACGAAATATTATGAATTCCGACTGCTGAATTATGACTACCTTAATAGTAACCAATAATATTTTTACTGGAGGACCATAATGGAACTGTCAGGTGGAATTGCGAGTTTCATAACATTTATCCAGGTTTTCTTCGCTGTTATTATCGGATTGTACTTTTGGAATTTGCTTAAAGCCCAGCAGGGCAATAAGTCGGCGGTGGACCGGGAGTCACGCAAGGAATTGGAAAAACTGCAGGGATTGCGGCAGGTCTCTTTGACCGAGCCCTTGGCGGAAAAAACCAGACCCCATACCTTTGAAGAAATCATCGGGCAGGCGGAAGGACTGAAATCCCTGCGGGCGGCACTTTGCGGGCCCAACCCGCAGCACGTTATTGTGTACGGCCCGCCGGGGGTTGGGAAAACAGCCGCGGCACGGTTGGTGCTGGAAGAAGCCAGGAAGAACCCCGCCTCACCTTTTAAGGAAAAAGCGCGGTTTGTTGAAATTGATGCCACCACCGCCCGGTTTGACGAGCGGGGGATCGCCGATCCTCTGATTGGCTCTGTGCACGATCCGATATACCAGGGCGCAGGCCCCATGGGCATGGCGGGCATCCCCCAGCCCAAGTCCGGCGCTGTTACCAAGGCTCACGGCGGTATTCTCTTTATTGACGAAATCGGTGAACTGCATCCGATTCAAATGAATAAGCTGCTGAAGGTTATGGAGGATCGCAAGGTGCTGCTTGAAAGCGCCTATTACAGCTCGGAGGATGCTAACATACCCAGTCATATTCATGATATCTTTCAAAACGGGCTGCCTGCCGATTTTCGCCTGGTGGGCGCGACAACCAGAATGCCGGAAGATATTCCCCCGGCCATTAGGTCGCGCTGTTTGGAAATTTTTTTCCGGCAGCTGACGCCGGATGAGATAGAGCAAGTAGCGGTTAATGCAGCAAAAAAAATTGAATTCCCTTTGGAGCCGGAAGCGCTGGGAATTGTCAAAAAATATGCCGTCAACGGGCGCGAGGCGGTGAATATCATTCAGTTGGCGGCCGGCATTGTGATAACGGATGGCCGGAGTGAGATCAGGGCATCCGATGTTGAATGGGTGGTGAACAGCGGGCAATATGTTCCCCGGCCGGAAAAAAAGATCCCTTTAAAGCCCCAGGTGGGTTTGGTCAATGGCCTTGCAGTTTACGGGCCCAATATGGGCATGCTGCTGGAAATTGAAGTTGGTGCCATACCGGCCCCCAGAGGCCAGGGTAAAGTGGTGGTTACAGGGGTAGTGGATGAAGAGGAATTGGGGGGCCGCGGGAAAACCATTCGCCGCAAAAGTATGGCCCGGGGATCGGTCGAAAACGTGCTGACAGTGCTCAGACGTACCATGGATGTTGACCCGCGCGATTACGACCTGCACGTTAATTTTCCGGGCGGCGCCCCGGTGGACGGCCCCTCTGCAGGTGTAGCCGTTGCCACCGCGGTTTATTCGGCCATAACCGGTATTCCCGTCGATAATACGGTGGCGATGACCGGTGAAGTATCGATCCGTGGTTTGATCATGCCTGTGGGCGGCGTGGTGGCCAAAGTGGAGGCGGCCAAGCATGCCGGGGCACAAAAAGTTTACATTCCGTCGGACAACTACCAGGAAATTTTTAAGGATATGTCCGGTATCCGGGTAATTCCCTCGGATAGCCTGGCAGAGGTCATCAGGGGGGCGCTGTTGGCCGCCCCGGAAAAGAAACCGATGCCGGCCGATCAACGGGAGCCCGTTGGGCCGGGGGTTTTTGTTTCGGCGACAGGGGCACCGGCTGACATCTAATCAGAACTTTATGCATTGCGGAGTGGAACGCAGCGCCTTTGTTATTACGAGCGCAGCTCATTTGTCATTACGTATTTTTTTTTGTCAGGCGTACACAGCACTTTTGCATCGTGGTGTGTGCAACGAGTGATAATTGCTAGCGGATCAATCTTGATGAATACTTTGGCTAGATGAAAACCAGGTTCGGAAAAAACGGAAAAAGAGAGTTGAAACTACAAAAAACACGGGTTTTGCCTGTATTTCTCTGGATGCTCACATTTAACCGGTTTCCTTGTGGCTTGGGACTTATTGCTATGGTAGCACCCGTTGTGTTATGTTACAATAAACTAGTATCTGCACATGCAAGTGTTATAGCAATGGTTAAAACTTTCAACAAGGAGGTGCTTTATGAATCCGGTTCAAACACGGGTTTTACCTCTGTTGCCGTTAAGAGGTATTTTGGTTTTTCCCTATATGGTAATCCACCTTGATGTAGGCAGGGAAAAATCGGTTCAAGCTATAGAGGAAGCCATGATCAACGAAAGGGCAATCTTTTTGGCTACCCAAAAAGAAGCACAGACTGATGATCCTGGCGAGGAAGATATCTATAATGTCGGTACCGTGGCGGAAGTCAAGCAGTTGCTCAAGCTGCCCGGAGGAACCATCCGGGTGCTGGTTGAAGGCATCGCCAGGGCCGAGATTAAAGAATACGTCAGCAAAGAACCGTACTTTAAGGTTGAGATCAACCAGTATTCCGAGGAATTCGCCAAGAATCCCCAGATTGTGGCATTGATGCGTAATCTGGTTACACAGTTTGAGCAATATGTTAAGCTGAGCAAGAAAATTCCTCCCGAAACTGTTGTTACAGTTGTTAATTTAGAGGAGCCGGGCCGGCTGACGGATATCGTAGCTTCACACCTGACCCTGCGCATTGAGGATAAACAAGAAATCCTTGAAGCAATTGATATTGTTAAACGCCTGGAAAAACTCTGCGCTATTGTGGCCAGGGAACTTGAAATTGTGGAGCTGGAACGCAAGATTAATGTCCGTGTCCGCAAACAGATGGAAAAAACCCAAAAAGAATATTACCTGCGCGAGCAAATCAAGGCAATCCAGCGTGAATTGGGCGAAAAAGACGACCGCATGGCCGAGGGCGAGGAATTAAGAGAAAAAATAGCCAAAGCAAAACTGCCTAAAGAAGTTGAGGAAAAGGCATTAAAAGAGCTGGAACGGCTTGAAAAAATGCCCCCCATGGCCGCCGAGGCCGCTGTGGTCAGGAATTATTTGGACTGGCTGCTTGCTTTGCCGTGGTCCAAAGGCACCAGGGATCGTCTGGATATCAATGTGGCCGAAGCCATTCTGGATGAAGACCACTACGGGCTTAAAATAGTAAAGGAGCGCATTCTGGAATACCTTGCTATTCGCAAGCTGGCCAAGAAAATGAAGGGTCCCATACTTTGCTTTGTTGGGCCTCCCGGTGTCGGTAAAACATCGCTGGGCCGTTCTATCGCCCGCGCCCTGGAGCGCAAATTCGTCCGCATTTCCCTGGGAGGTGTGCGTGATGAGGCAGAAATCAGGGGACACCGGCGCACTTACGTTGGAGCCTTGCCCGGCAGGATTATCCAGGGCATGAAGACCGCCGGTTCTAAAAACCCGGTTTTCCTGTTGGATGAAATTGATAAAATGAGTATGGATTTCCGCGGCGACCCGTCTTCTGCTTTACTGGAGGTATTGGATCCCGAACAAAACAATACATTCAGTGATCATTTTATTGAGGCCCCGTATGATTTGAGCAATGTCATGTTTATTACCACCGCCAACGTGCAGCATAACATCCCCAGGCCGCTGCAGGACAGGATGGAAATTATCCATATCTCAGGTTATACGGAAGTTGAAAAAATTCAAATTGCATTGCGGCACTTGCTTCCTAAACAGATTAAAGAGCATGGCCTAAATGATAGCATGGTGCAGATATCAGAGAATACCATTAAGAGGGTAATCAGGGAATACACCAGAGAAAGCGGTGTCCGTAACCTGGAACGCAATATTGCCTCACTGTGCCGCAAGGCGGCCAAGCATATCGTTTCCGGTAAAGCTGATAAGGTTAAGATAACCGCACAAAACTTAGAACAGTATCTAGGTAAACCAAGGTTCCGCTACGGCATGGCCGAACTGGAAGACCAGGTCGGCGTGGCAACAGGTTTGGCCTGGACTGAAGTGGGCGGCGATACGCTGGCCATTGAAGTTACTATATACAAAGGCAATGGAAAGCTTACATTAACCGGTAAGCTCGGTGAAGTAATGAAAGAATCAGCTCAGGCCGGTTATAGTTACGTGAGAAGCAGGGCTGCCCAACTTGGCATTAAGGAAGAAATGTTCGAAAAATTTGATATCCACGTCCATGTTCCCGAAGGTGCGATTCCCAAGGATGGCCCATCCGCCGGGATTACCCTGGCCATAGCTCTGGCTTCAGCTTTAACCAACCGTGAGATCAGGCACGATGTGGCTATGACCGGTGAAATAACCTTGCGGGGACGGGTGCTGCCTATCGGCGGCCTAAAGGAAAAAATTCTGGCGGCTCACCGTGCCGGGATTAAGACTGTAATCTTTCCGGTTGATAATAAAAAGGACCTTGAAGAGATTCCGAATAACGTGAAAAAACAACTGGAACTAATACCGGTAGAACATATGGACGAAGTGCTCAAGATTGCCTTGCGGGAGTCAAAGTTTTCGCCCGAGCCGGCAATAATTGACCCGCCGCCGGAGGTCTCTTACGGGTCTGTGATGGAAACGGATAGGGGAACTGAGTTACCCAATGAAAATAACTACAGCTGATTTCGAAACAAGTGCAGTAAAATTAGAGCAATGTCCGGCCGGGGACTACCCTGAGGTGGCCCTGGCCGGTCGTTCCAATGTCGGAAAATCCAGCCTTTTAAACTCTTTGGTTAACCGCAAGCGTTTGGCCAGGACCAGTAATACGCCGGGCCGTACCCAACTGATTAATTTTTTCCTGATTAATGGCAGCTTTTATCTGGTTGATCTGCCAGGCTATGGGTTTGCAAAGGTGCCGGCCCGGGTCAAGGCCGAATGGGGCCAAATGGTTGAAGGCTACCTTTCCCAAAGAAAACAACTGCGCGGCGTTTTGCAATTAGTAGACGTCAGGCATGCTCCAACTGCTGATGACCTGCAAATGTATAACTGGCTGAAGTACTATGGTATTCCTACTGCCGTTGTGGCCACCAAGGCCGATAAAATTAGCAGGGGGCGCAGTGTGCAAAACCTTGCCGTAATCAGGAAAACCATATCTATCCGTGAGGAGGACCCGTTACTTCTTTTTTCCGCTGTTACGGGGCATGGAAAAGACGAGGTCTGGAAGGTAATTGGGGAATGGGTGCATATTGGAAGTTAGAGGTTGGAGGTTAGAAGCATTGTTGTTGTCATTCCGAGGAGCGAAGCGAAGTTGCAACCCCGGACCCCAAAGCTACAACCCCAAAGTAACATCGAGCACAAGATAGGGGCGGACAGGGTCGTCCCGGGCGGACAGGGTCGTCCCGGGCGGACAGGGTCGTCCGCCCCTACGATACTTTGGCAACCCTTTTTCATCCTGCTGGTAGAGCGCTAGAGGCATAGTGATCTGCTCTATTTAACTTGCAACTTCAAACTTCTGATTTTATCAGTGCCATTCAACATCAATAGCTTTATGCTGCCCGGGGGTTTCCTTGGGCATTTTTATTTCCAACACCCCGTTGCGGTAGCTTGCCTTTACGCCCTCGGGGCGTACTTTTGTAGGCAGGGTTATGCTCCGCTGAAACCTTCCGTAGAAACGCTCGGTGCGGTGGACTTTGTTTTCGTCTTTGATTTCATTGGTCCGGTTAATTATACCCGAGACAGCCAGGACGTTATCATGAATATTGATATTGATATCGTCTTTTTTTTCAACGCCTGGTATCTCACACAGGGCTACAACATCATTTTCGGTCTCGTAAACATCGATCCTTGGGCCACCGCTAAACTCTTCTCTGAAGCCGGTAAATATGGGAGAGAAGAACCTGTCCATTTCTCGCCTCATTAAATCTACAGCATGAAAAGGATCGTATGGAACCAGTGCCATAATTAATCATCTCCTTTTTTTCAATTTTCAATATGTTATTATCTCCAGCACAAAAATAAATATTTTATGATATGGTGAAAGAAAAAAGTAAAACAAATCGTCACAGGAACAGTGGATCGTAGCATTTTTGCCATTGCGAGCGCAGCGAAGCAATCTCAAAGTAAATTATTGGGGGACATTCCTCCGCCCCTAAAAAAACCAACCATAAAAAGAGGTGTGTTCCTTTCTATTAGTTAAGATCTAAAAAATTCTTTTGATTCTTCTTATTAACCAATTTCAACCAATTTTGCTCTTTTTCCTCTTTGGGAATATATTTAACCGTTTCTTTGGCGCCAAGCGAAAATCTATTGTCCACCGCTGCGGAGAATGTTGCAGTTGCCGGTAGCAGACCTGCAGTGTCTAACATTTTTTGTAACTCTTGAAAAAGGCTCTTTTCGAATACAGGATCTGGCTGCCACATTTTTATTTGGATATATTTTTTTAATACTTTACTGCGAACTTTTTTATCTATAGTTTTCAAATGGCTGTCTGCGGATCTGGTACATAATTCAGGTTCATGTTCCATCCAGAGCTGGGCTTTATAAACTGCGTTAACGAAGCCTTGAATCGCCCCTGGTTTTTGCTTTAGAATTTGGGGCCAAGCAGCGCACAGCACGGAGGGGTATCTCCCGATTTCCTCGCCTACAGATGCGGCGACGTACCCTGTGCCGTTTGCTTCGGCCATATATGCTTCAGGGCCTTTGAGCTGAATGTAAGATCCGCTGCCGGCTTTGAAGGCTCCAAGCCGCAAATCCAGCGGGATTCGGTTGTACAAGCTGAGGTCATGCATTGGCTGAAGTTCCTTTTGGCGCAGAATTTTTTCCAGCGCAAATCCCGAGCTGGTTTCCGGCGGAAAGGAAATTAAATTAAGGTCTTTGAGCTTACCCCAGGCAAAGGGCTCTTTTTTTCTGCCAAGCAAGAATGTGTCGTCTCTGGCGGCAATAACTGCAATTATTTTAGGCGCCGCCGGATTTAACGATTGCCGGTAAATATGTTCAACCGGATCGGTGAGGATCAAATCGGCGACACTTTTAGCGAATGGATCCGTGGCTGGTTGGTCCTTCCGGGAAATTATTTCTAATTTGATGCCTGCTTTAGTAAAGAAACCCTGGTCCATAGCAACATATATGGGAAGGTGCTGCAATGATTTTTCATTTTCCCAAACTTTAAGTACTGTAAGCTCTTTTCTATTCCAGCTCATTATTTTGCTAAAGGTGAAAGCGCCGCTGCCCAGCAGAACTACGGTTATAATAAGTAAAATTATTTGCCTTTTTCGGTTAAACATTTAATCACTCCTTGATAGACAAGGTTAAACTATATTATAGCTATTCACCTGTATAGAATTAATGACTTTAAATATAATAATAAACCAGTCTCAATAACCATATTATCTGCTGGGTACCTATTTTTTGCATATTATAAAATTTTCGCAGCAAAATATTGACAGTGTTAGATAAAAAAATTAATATAAGTGGTAGTCGCTATCAGCTGTGATGGGGAGTTTGACTGGTAACCGCGGCCTTAGAGAGGAAATGCCCGTGGCTGAAAGGCTTTCCGGTCGCGCCGGTCATTGTCGCCCCGAAGCTGCCGGAACGAACGGTCCGTTAACCGTTAGGCCTGTGCCGGGTAAGCCCGTTAAAGCTGTCAAGCGCCGTGCGAAATTTATTTCTTGCCGGAATTAAGGTGGTACCGCGGAAACTCCTTCCGTCCTTAAATACGGAAGGTTTTTTTATTTTTAAAAGGTATGTTAGGAGGAGAACAATATTATGGCTGAAAAATTTGACATGCCTACCACATATGACCCCCATGCCGTAGAGGGAAGATGGTATACATACTGGGAGGACGAAAAGTTTTTCCGGTCCACGGTGGACCCGGACAAAAAACCTTTCTGCATTGTGATTCCACCACCCAATGTTACCGGGCAGCTGCATATGGGACACGCTCTGGACAACACCCTGCAGGATATTTTAATTCGCTGGCGCCGCATGCAGGGTTACAACGCGCTCTGGCTGCCCGGCACAGACCATGCAGGAATTGCCACTCAGGCCAAGGTTGAAGAGCAGCTGCGCAACGAGGGCTTAAGCAAGTACGACTTGGGGCGGGAGAAATTTTTGGAACGGGTCTGGAAGTGGAAAGAGCAGTACGGTGGCCGTATTACCACCCAACTTCGCCGCCTGGGCGCTTCCTGTGACTGGGACAGGGAACGTTTTACCATGGATGAGGGCTGCTCCGAGGCGGTGTTGGAGGTTTTTATCCGCCTTTACGAGCAGGGCTTGATTTACCGTGATTATTACATTACCAATTGGTGCCCCCACTGCCAGACCACCATTAGCGACATTGAAGTGGAGCATAAAGATAAGCCGGGCCAGCTGTATTACATCAAGTATCCTGTAAAAGACAGCCCCGGTGAGTTTATTACCGTGGCTACCACCAGGCCCGAAACCATGCTGGGCGATACAGCGGTGGCGGTACACCCGGAAGATGAACGTTACCGGCATCTGGTCGGCAAAACTGCAGTTTTGCCGCTGTTGGAGCGGGAGATCCCAATAATTCCAGATGAATATGTCGATCCGGAATTCGGCACCGGTGCGGTAAAGATCACCCCTGCCCACGACCCCAATGACTTCGAGGTTGGCCGTCGTCATAACTTGCCCTCGGTTCAGGTAATAGATAAAGAGGCCAAAATGACCCGGGAGGCCGGCCAGAAGTATATGGGGTTGGACCGGTGGGAATGCCGCAAACGTATTGTAAAGGACTTGCAGGCCAGGGATTTGTTAATTAAAATCGACGACTTGTCTCACGCGGTGGGGCACTGCTATCGCTGTTCATCGGTCATTGAGCCCATGCTGTCCAAACAATGGTTTGTGCGCATGAAACCGCTGGCAGAACCGGCTATTGCAGCGGCTAGGGAAGGCAGGGTTCGGTTTGTGCCCGAACGTTTCACCAAGATTTACTTGAACTGGATGGAGAATATCAGGGACTGGTGCATCAGCCGCCAGCTTTGGTGGGGGCACCGTATTCCCGTTTATTACTGCCAGGACTGTGATGCGGTAATTGCCAGTAAAACACAGCCGGAAAAATGTGAAAAATGCGGCTCCACCCATTTCGAACAGGACCCCGATGTGCTGGACACCTGGTTCAGTTCCGGACTGTGGCCTTTTTCAACGCTGGGCTGGCCCCGGAAGACGTTGGACCTGGCATACTATTATCCCACTTCGGTGCTGGTTACCGGCAGAGATATCATTTTCTTCTGGGTTGCCAGGATGATTTTCAGCGGGCTGGCCTTTATGGACGAAGTGCCCTTCAAAGAAGTGTTTATCCACGGACTGGTGCTGGACGCCCTGGGCCGCAAGATGAGCAAGTCCCTGGGCAACGGCGTGGATCCCATAGATGTAATTGAAAGCCACGGGGCGGATAGCTTGAGATTTATGCTGGTTACCGGAAATACCCCGGGAAACGACCTGCGCTTCCATTTTGAGCGGCTGGACGGAGCCAGAAACTTTGCCAACAAGATTTGGAACGCCTCCCGCTTTGCATTGATGAATTTACAGGATTACAGGCCGGAAGCTGTTCCTGCCCCAGAACAGCTTACCCTGGCTGACCGTTGGATTATGAGCAGATTTCAGAGGGCGGTTAAGGAAAGCACAGGTTATCTTGAAAAATATGAATTGGGAGAAGCTGCGAGGGTACTATACGAATTTACGTGGAATGAGCTTTGCGACTGGTACATCGAGCTGGTGAAGCCAAGATTGTATGGTAAAACCAACCCCGCAGACAGGGAAGTTGCCCAGCATGTTTTGGCGGCTGTGCTTCGGGGTGCTCTGGAATTGCTGCACCCGATTATGCCTTTTATTACAGAAGATATTTGGCAGCGCTTACCGCACCGGGGACGTACGATCATGCGGGCCCCCTGGCCGGTTTTTAGAGAAAACCAGGTGGATAAAGCAGCTGAGGAACAGATGGAAATAATAATGGAGGTCACCAGGGGGATCAGGCAGATCCGCAGTGAGATGAACGTGCCTCCTGGCAAAAAGTCGAAAGCACTAATTGTTTCCGGGGTTGACAATATAAGAACAGTATTAATGGATAACCGTTCATACGTGGAAAGCCTGGCCAACTGTCAAGCAGAAGTGCTTTCCGTATTGGAGGAAAAGCCTGGGCAGGCGGCCACAGCGGTGGCTCAGGATATTCAGGTGTTTGTGCCGCTGCGCGGTTTGATCGACGTTGACAGGGAATTAGCCCGTTTAAACAAGGAACTGCAGGCTTTGGAAAAAGATCTGGGACGCGTGCAGGGCAAGTTAAATAACAGGGGCTTTTTAGATAAAGCTCCTGCCGAAGTGGTCGAGAAGGAGCGGGGCAAGGAAACCGAGCTTACTTCCAAGATAAACGCCATCAAGGAGCGGTTGGTTATGTTTGGGGCCTAGCAGAGAAAAATGAAGAATGTTTAAGGCACCATCACAAGTTTAGTGATGGTGCCTTAAATTTAATCTGACCTAGTTCTTGTTGCATTTTTTAATGCTGCTGCATTTGCTGCAAGATCCGGAGCATCTTAAAGCGATGAGAACCGGTTCGTAACATCTCGGGCAGCGGAAGGATTGTTTTATATTAAAGCTGTTTCCGCAACGGGTACACCGGTATTGTTGATTTTCCATGCTCATATCCCCTAAGTTATATTTGGGCTGTAATTGTTTTGTAAAAACGTTTGAAAAGCCTTGAAACTATGGCAATTAAACCAAAGAAAGCAAGTACAACGGCAATTCCCTCGGTATTGCTGGAACGACCAAATACATTAAGGACCTGGGCTACCAATCCTCCGACAAAAAATGCAATTACCCAGGTGGCGATCCACATGATAATAGCTTCTTTTCGGCCTCGTTCTTTAAAAAGCACCAGCACTGAAGCTATACATGGCACGAACAAGGTTAGAGTAACCAGGGCAACTAGAGTATCTCCGGGAGTCAGTGTCATATAGTTCAGCCCGGCGGCTCCGAAGTCGCGGCGCACAATGCCCATGATAAAAACTGTGGCTATTTCCGGAGGCAGTCTAAGCCAGCCCACAGTTACCGGAGCTAATAAATTTTGCAGGTAAACCAGGATTCCTGTGACCTGAAAAACGCTAATCAACAATGCGCCCAGGGCAAATAAAGGTGTTGCTTCCTTAACAAACATAAATGTTTTGCCGGTGGTTTTTTTCATTATATTCCCAATGCGGGGCGGGCGCAGTGCTGGTAAATCAATCAATAAATCAGCTGACCTGCCGGGAAGCACATTGTTCAAAACGGTGCCAACAGTTATCAATACAGCAAGAATAATAATTGCGTACAGGGCGGCGTATTGCGGGCCGATTCCCGCTAGCAGCCCCGTTATTACTCCCAGTTGAGCCGAGCATGGGATAACCAGGCCAAGGAGAAATATAGCTATTCTTCTTTCACGTTCCGAGCTTAAAAGGCGAGTGGTTATGCTGGCCATGGTCACACAGCCGAAGCCCAGGATTAGAGGTATAACCGCTCTGCCGTTTAACCCTATGCCGGTCAATACCCGGTCGACCAGGGTGGCGATGCGGGGAAGATAACCTGAGTCTTCAAAGATAGCCAGGAAGAAATAAAAACCTGCCACCAGCGGCAACAACAGCCCCAGCACGTAAGTGACGGTCATTGTCAGTATACCGAATTCGCCGGTTAAAATTTTGCCAAGAATACTGGTATTAGGAATAATCTGTCCTACAACATGCCTTACGGCCGGCTCATAAATTCCGGCCATTACAGTTCCTTCGGTAAAACCTACAATGTTTCCGGCAATATAAACACCTATGATTTTATACATTATCCAAAGGGCTGCTACAAGAATAGGGATACCGGTCAAAGGCATGATCATCAAACTTCCCAGTTTATTGCTAAAACCTGATTTCGAAGACGACTTTTGAATAACTTCTTCTATTACCTGATTAACTCTTTCCCTGCGGGCAAGGTATATTTCCTCCCTGCTGCTGCCCGGTTCCATTCCGTTGCGTGCCGAAACCGCCGGGTCGCCCTCCAACACCAGCAAGGCTTCCCCCTGGCTGCCCAATCTTTTCGTCAGGGGATCCAACTTTAAGCGAATCTCGTTGCATATGTTACCTATTCGGGCCAGATCGATGCCGCCCTTAACCTTATCAAGACCGGTTTTCTTAATTGCAACCGTTGGAATGACAGGTATCCCCAGTTCTTTACTCAATAAGTCTATATCGATGATAATTCCGTTTTTTTCTGCTTCATCAATCATGTTAAGAGCCATAATCACCGGCTTGCCGGAATCAATTATTTGCTGGGTCAGGAATAAATCTCTTTCCAGGTTCACTGCGTTTACAACGTTTATTACAATGTCTGCGGATAGAATGATATCCCGGGCTATGCGTTCTTCGTCATTAAAGGAAGAAATTCCATATACTCCCGGAGTATCGATCAGTACATTCTTTTCAAATTCGCCATATGAAATTTCAAGCGTTGTTCCAGGGTAATTTGAAACATCTACGTAAAGGCCGGTAAAATAATTGAAGAAAACTGACTTCCCGGCATTGGGGTTGCCAGCCAGTACAATTTTTTTGGCTCCCTCAGGGATATTCATTTGTATACCGCCTGTATGGCAATGAGTCACTTTGTACACCACCTTTCGGACTTCTAGTTTAATGCCACGTCAATTTTGTTGGCCAGATTTCTTCCTATGGCTATTTCTTGATTGTTTTTGCGCAGAACTATTGGTCCGGCCGGTACTTTTTCCTGACAGGTCACTACCGAACCTTCGGCGATGCCAAACCGTATAGCCTGAACACGGATTATTTCATCCAGTATTGAGATAATTTTAATCTGCTGTCCCTTCCTGACTTTGTCGAGAGTCATAATGCACACCTCCAATGAAAGTGATAATCCCTATCGCTGACCGGCTAAATTTATATCGATAATGATTATCAATTTCATTATATTTTGATGGATACCCCTTGTCAATAAATTTATTTTGTTTTGACCTTTACCAAAAGCCCATAGATGTATGTATGCAGCTTGATGGGTGTCAGCTTGTCCATTGATCATCCGTGAAGTTAAAAAGGTTAAAGGGAACCGCTATTCTAAACGGTTCCCTTTAACCTGCAATAGTCCACTTTTTGTCCTTTGCCCCGTAATACCCACCGTACCAGGGACCAACAAATCCACCGGAGATTGGGAAAATGATCTATTATTCTTTGCCAAATTTCCATATATCAGCAACTTTTTTCAGGTTTTCCGCGGTTATGGTTAATTCCTGGGCCACTGCTGCCGTTTCCTCACTGCTGGCCGCCGCTTGCTGGGCCACTGCTGATATTGACTGGGTGCTTGATAACATGCCTGAAGCTTGGACTGCCTGATCCTTGACGATTTTGGCGATATTACCGACCATGGCTTTTGTTTGGTCAAGGGCTTGGCTGATCTGTGCAAACAACTGCTCGGCCTCCTTTGAATGAGCTAAACCTGATTTAACAGCCAGAACTGTATCCGATACTGCATTTTGAATTTCATTGACAATTTGAGCCACTTCCTTGGTTGCCTTTTCCGAGTCTTCGGCCAGGCTCCGCACTTCTTCGGCCACAACCGCAAACCCTCTGCCGTGTTCACCGGCCCGGGCGGCCTCAATCGCAGCGTTTAATGCCAATAAGTTTGTCTGGGCCGCTATATTTTGAATAACATCCAGGAACTGCACAATTCGATTGGAACTTTGGCTTAAATGATCAAACTTCATTTCCAGCATAGTTATTTCATTTAATGCCTTTTGAATTGTTGAACTGCCACGAACTGTGGTATCTGCTGCGTTTCGGGCTGACTCATCAGCTTGTCCGGCCTGCTGGGCGCAGTGCTCAGACTGCTTGGACAGTTTTTCTATTGCTTCTAATAAACTGCTGACCTGCTCTGCCTGGTCCTGACTACCTGTGCTGACTTGCTCAGTGCTGGCTGTAATTTGCTCTGCTGCCCGGTCCAGGGTTAAGCTGGTGTCTTTGACCAGGGAAAACCACTTATGTACTCCTTTCAGTATTTTTCGAAAATTTCTTATTAATAAGTTAATTTCACCCCAGCCATAATTTTTGTCCTCAATATAACCGGTAAGGTCTCCCTGGATGGCCTTTTCGGTATTTTCCAGAACGTGTATTAAATCGCGCCGAAGTGGTGTTAAAAGGTTAAATATAACTACCGCTATTATTAATAATCCAGCCAGGCCACCGCCAGCAGCGCCCAAAAATGTTTTTCCGGCCAGCCACCAGCCGGCGCAGGCAAATAAAAGGGATATAGTGCCAAAAACTACAGATAATAAAGTCATTTGTGCACGGAAAGTGTTCATAGATGTCCCCTCCCCCTCCGCTGATTTTTTGGGTAATATTCCACAGAAAATTCAGAAATTCCTCCATGATAAAGTCAGAATTTTTATCGTCAGGTAATTTGATGCAAGGGTTTAGGAGATAAAATACAACTAACGTGTAAATGGAATTGATCTAAGCGTTAGTTTTTAAAAGACTGGGTTATATAAATAGGAAAAATAGCTTTGGTGTCGAATTGATCGAAATGACGGAGGTGTTCTAATTGTTGTACCAGGAAGCTATGGAATATTTACAGAACCTAACTAAATTTGGCATGAATTTTGGCCTGGGGAGAATAACCGAGTTGCTGCGCAGGTTGAATAACCCTCACCGGCATGTCAAGGTGATCCATGTTGGGGGTACTAACGGCAAAGGATCTACAACTGCTATGATTGCGCGCGTCCTTCAGGGCGCGGGTTGTCGGGTGGGGACTTTTACATCGCCGCATTTGCACTCCTTCACCGAAAGGTATCGGATTAACAACGAAGAAATTAAGCCCGAGCGGGTGGCCCGGTTGGTCAGCGTTCTACGACCCCACCTGGAGTCCATGGTTGAAGAGGGTTTTGAACACCCGACAGAATTTGAGGTCGGCACCGCTATGGCTTTTTGTTACTTTACAGAGGAGAAAGTCGACTACCTGGTACTTGAGGTGGGCCTGGGGGGAGCAATAGATTCCACCAATGTGGTAACCCCTATTTTGTCCATAATTACGAATGTTGCTATGGATCATATGGATTATCTTGGCTATACAATTTCAGAAATTGCCAGCGTAAAAGCAGGGATAATAAAACCAGGCGTACCCGTTGTCACTGCCTCGGACAAACCGGAAGCGCTGGAGATAATAGAAGCTGTATGCAGGGAAAAAGGTTGCCGCCTGGTCAGGGTTGGACGTGATGTATCCTGGTCTCGTGGGGGACATTCACTGCAGGGACAGTACTTTGATTACCGGGGCATAGCATGGGAAATGAAGGAATTATGGATTCCCTTCATGGGCAAACACCAGGTTATCAATGCTGTAACTGCTGTTGCCTCATTGGAGATTCTACAGCAGCAAGGGGTAAATATCGGAGAAGATGCTTTGCGGGAAGGTCTTGCAGCAACAATTTGGCCGGCACGCTTGGAACTTATAGGTAATAATCCGCCTGTGTTGGTGGATGCCGCTCACAATTATGACGGCGCCAGATGTTTGAGGCAAGCCCTGGACGAATACTTTCCTGATCAGCGGATTATCATGGTGCTTGGTATGCTGGGCGACAAGGAACGCTCCAAGGTGGTGGCGGAACTGGCACCAAGGGCCAGTCGTATTATTATTACAAAACCCAACAGCCCCCGGGCGGGAGACTGGATGCAGATGGCCGAAGAAGCACGCCATTATCTAAATAAAGTAGATACCATTGAAAATATTGAACAAGCTGTATTGTCAGCAATAAGCCAGGCAGGCAAGGGGGATATGGTCTGTGTGACCGGGTCTTTTTACATGGTTGCGGAAGCCCGGGAAGTGGTGATTAAGGAATTTTCCAGGTAGCGGCTTAATATTATTGACGTATTTTGTTTTTTACGGTAGACTTTAACGGAAATATGTTCCAGACATTACTAATATGGCAAATGAGGGATGAATTTCATTGCAGGATATTGCTATTTTAATTATCAGCCTGGGTATCATTCTTATTAGCGCAGGGTTTTTTACTAACGGGGTGGAATGGCTGGGCAAAAAGCTAAATTTATCCGAAGGAGCAGTGGGCAGCGTGCTGGCTGCTGTGGGAACAGCTCTGCCGGAAACCATCATTCCGCTAATTGCCATCCTTTTGGGGGTTGGAGAAGCATCTCGTGACATAGGAATCGGGGCCATCCTGGGAGCACCTTTTATGTTGGGAACACTGGCCTTGTTTCTCAGCGGGGGAGCTGTTTTAATGTTTCGCAACCGCAGGTCGGGCAATTACCCTAGAATTGAGCCCGACCCGGTCGTATTACAAAGGGATCTTTCTTTTTTCCTGGTGGTTTATAGCGTTGCTATAGCTACTTCCTTTTTGCCCCATACTTTAAAACTTATAGTGGCGGCGGGACTGGTAGGGGCCTATATATATTATGTCTATAAAACCTTTACCTGCAGCGATAGTGAAAAACAAGATGAGTGCCATATTGATCGCCTGTACCTGGCTCGCAAACATGAGGATCCACCGGGCGGCCGGGTGGTTTTGCAGGTTGTATTGGCCTTTGTGGGAATCATTGTTGGAGCCAAGTTTTTTGTTGACGGGATAGAGCATCTCTCAGCCAGCCTGGGGGCGTCACCGTTGGTTATAGCTCTTTTAATAGCACCTATAGCCACTGAGCTTCCGGAAAAGTTGAATAGCGTGATCTGGCTGTCCGGCAATAAAGACACACTTGCCCTGGGCAACATAACAGGCGCCATGGTTTTTCAAAGTTCGGTAATACCGGCAATCGGCATTGCCTTGACACCATGGCAATTGACTCCGGTAGCTTTACTTAGCGCAGTCCTGACGATTGTTTCGGCATTGGTAACGTATTTGTTGATGCGATATCGCGGCTATTTGGATAGCAGGGTTATAGTTTTCACCGGGGGAGCTTTTTACGGAGGCTATGTTTTGGCAATATTAGTTGGCATCGTGTAAGACTCCAAAAACGGAGGTGGAATCAGGTGAGGCCAAGTGAAAAACTTGAGTTTCTGCAAATCAAGCTGCCGCCTGCCCCGCGCCCGGTAGCCGCTTATGTGCCGGGCGTGCTGGTTGATGGCTGGATCTATGTTTCCGGCCAGCTTCCTTTCGTAGAAGGGGAATTGCAATACAAGGGGAAAGTCGGCCTTGATGTAACAGCGGAGCAGGGTTATGATGCAGCCCGGATATGTGCGTTAAATTGTCTGGCAGTTGCGGCGGACCTGGCCGGCAATATCGATCATATTGAGCGGGTGGTTAAGGTAACCGGCTTTGTTAACAGCGCCCAAGGTTTTACAGGGCAGCCGTCGGTAATCAACGGCGCCTCGGAACTTTTGGGGAATATTTTCGGGCAGGCGGGTGCCCATGCCAGGGCGGCGGTTGGAGTCAATGAATTGCCACTTAATGCACCGGTGGAAATTGAAATGGTTCTTAAAATAAGGTAGTGGAATTGTTTATTCCAGCAGCCAAACTTGAACCTCGATTGTGGTACAATATATTGGGGTGTTGGTATGTCCAAAGGATATAAGAGTTCAAAAAGCCCGTGGATATTGTTTCTACTTTTATTGGCCGGAGGCTTGGCCGGAAGTTCGCTATCCGGGACCCTGGCTAAATCGTTACCCTTTTTAGCGGCTACCAGTAATATTGGGTTAAAACCTGCGACCTTGGATTTGCATTTTTTAAGCATTACATTTGGCTTTAACGTGGCTCTGGGACCCGTTACCGCCTTGGGTTTGGTTCTGGGATATCTGGTTTATCGCAAGGTCTGAACTAATGGAGGTAGCCTAAATTGCCCGATATTTACCTGGCATCGTCATCACCGCGGCGCAAGGAGTTGCTGGACCGGATTAAACTGCCCCATCAAGTATTAAATATCGAAGTAAATGAAACACTGCTACCGGGTATTCCCCCGGCGGAGCAGGTGTTGACTCTATCCCGGCGAAAAGCAGCCGCAGCTGCTGAAAAACTTGATGCTGGTATAATTATTGCGGCAGACACTGTGGTTGCGCTGGACGAAGTGGTGCTGGGGAAGCCAAGAAACGCAGCTGAGGCTCTGGATATGCTGGAAAAGTTACAGGGCAAGGTCCATGCGGTGTTTTCAGGCATTACCTTGTTGGAAATACCAGGAAACAGGTTGCTTTCGGATTACGAGAGGACGGAAGTGTTTATGCGCCGTGCCGGCCGGGCCGAATTGGAAAGGTATGTGGCCACAGGTGAGCCCATGGATAAAGCCGGCGCCTACGGCATTCAAGGCCTGGCAGCTGTATTTGTCACTGAAATAAAAGGTTGTTATTATAACGTGGTTGGCTTACCGGTTTCCAAACTGGTAATGATGCTGGAAGAGTTTGACATTGATGTAACCGCGTGCTGGGGGTAGAATGGGTTTGGATTCGCAGGATTACCGGGTTACAATTAAGGAAATGCCTGCGGAATTGAGACCGCGGGAAAGGCTCCTTAAGGAGGGGCCGCAATTATTATCGGATATAGAACTATTGGCAATTATGCTGCGCACGGGCAGCAGCGGCTTCAGCGCAGTGGAACTTGCCACGGCATTACTGGGCCGCTTTGGTGGTTTAAAACAATTGCTTGATGTTTCTACAGAGGAACTTAATGAATTTAAGGGCATAGGACCGGCCAAGGTGGCACAAATCAGGGCTGCTTTGGAATTGGGCCGGCGGGTGGCGATTGCCACAGCCTGGGACAGGCCTGCCATTAAGTCGCCGGAAAACGCAGCCGCGCTGGTGATGGAAGAAATGCGGCACCTTGACCGGGAGCACTTTTGGGCTTTATTGCTTAATACCAAAAATCAAGTTCTCTCCAAGGAAATTATTTCCATAGGAACGCTTAACTCTTCAGCAATTCACCCCAGAGAACTTTATAAAGCTGCCATAAGGCGCAGTGCAGCAGGGGTGATTCTTGTCCATAATCACCCCAGCGGGGACCCGACACCCAGTCTGCAGGATATTGAGGTAACAAAGCGTTTAATTGAGGCGGGTAATATTATTGGCATCAATGTCTTAGATCACTTGGTAATTGGAGATAATAAGTTCGTTAGCTTCAAAGCCAGGGGCTTAATGTGAATATTCGCTTAGAGAGGAGTCCGGCAAATGGCATTGGGATTTATATCAAAAGATATGGGAATTGACCTGGGAACGGCCAACTCCCTGGTTTACGTTAAAAGCAAGGGAATAGTGCTTAGAGAACCTTCTGTTGTAGCGATTCAACGTGATAATGGCCAGGTACTGGCGGTGGGTGAAGAAGCCAAACAGATGATTGGCCGAACCCCGGGCAATATTATAGCCATAAGACCTATGAAGGATGGCGTTATAGCCGATTTCGACGTTACTCAGAGTATGATCAAATATTTTATCAGCAAGGCGCTGCGCAAACGCACTTTCTTAATCAGGCCCAGAGTTGTTGTTTCGGTACCTTCAGGCGTAACTGCTGTGGAAGAACGGGCGGTAAGGGAAGCTGCCTTACAGGCCGGAGCCCGGGAAGCTTATCTAATTGAGGAACCGATGGCTGCTTCAATTGGCGCCGGTTTGCCTGTACACGAACCCACCGGCAATATGATTGTGGATATCGGCGGGGGCACCACCGAAGTGGCGGTAATCTCCCTGGGGGGCATTGTAACCAGCCGCTCCATCCGCATAGCCGGGGATGAAATGGATGACGCTATTATTCAGCATGTGAAAAAAACCTATAATTTAATGATTGGGGAGCGTACGGCTGAGGAAATAAAAATTGAAATTGGAACTGCTTACCTTTCCAAAACCGTTGAGAAATATGAGGTTCGGGGTCGTGACCTGGTTAGCGGGCTGCCGAAGACAATAGAGATTACCTCGGAAGAGATTTATAAGGCGTTATCAGAGCCGGTCTCCAGCATTTTGGAGGCGATAAAAAATACTCTGGAACTAACCCCGCCTGAACTGGCTGCTGATATAATGGACCGGGGCATTGTTATGGCCGGAGGGGGTTCGCTGCTGCGGGGACTGGATCGTTTGGTCAGCGAACAGACAGGAATGCCGGTGCATTTGGCGGACGATCCTCTGCTGGCTGTTGCATACGGCACAGGCCGTGTCCTTGAGAATATCGATATTTTGCGTAAGGTGTTGATCCAGCCAAAAAAATTAGCTTAAAGATTAAGGTGTGAGTATTGGCGTGTCCCGTATATCAGGCGGAAAAAAACTAATCTTTTTAGGAATTATAGTCATAATATTGTTAGCGGGCCTGCATTTTACTGCCGGGAATATGTCCAAGCTGACCCCGCTGGCATCCGCTACCCGTGATCTTCTGGCACCGGTCCAAAAGCTGGCCACGATCGCGGGACGTAAAACAATCAATTTCATATCCTTTCCGGTAAAATTAATTAATGTGGCTAATCGGAACGAAAAGCTTGAAGCCAAAGTCAGCGAACTGGAAGGAAAGCTTTCTCAATACCAAGAGACTCAGCAAGAAAACGCGCGCCTAAAAAAGTTGCTGGATTTTAAAAACAGCGCCGCATCCCAAATGTCTACATTGACAGCTGCAGTAATCGCCAGGGACAACGATAACTGGTTTGGCAGCATAATTGTCGATGCCGGCTCAAAGGACGGCATTAAGCGGGATATGGCTGTAATTACACCTGCAGGACTGGTTGGGAGGGTAATAAAAGTTTCGTCGGCTACAGCCGAGGTTCTGCTGATTACAGATCCCAGAAGTGGGGTGGGTTGCCTGGTTCAGGAAACCAGGGCGCCGGGAGTTGTTGAAGGCGTGGCCGGTTCGCGGGGTGCCCTGCATATGGTGCACATACCTCCTGATATGGCGCCCAATAAGGGCGATAAAATTATAACTTCGGGATTTGGCAGTATTTATCCCAAGGGGATACCTATTGGAACCGTGCTGGAAACTCAAAAAGAAAAGTCTGGCCTTTTCAAAATGGCGTCGATTAAGCCATTTGTGGATTTTAACCGGTTGGAGGAGGTATTGATTATTACATCGGCCCATCCGGGCGGGGAATAAATCCCGGAGGTGTTAATATTTGCGTTCTCTTATTTTCTTGCTACTTGTGCTTGGAGCGCTGATTATTCAATCAACAGTCCTACATTTTATTTCAATTTTCGGCGTTATACCGGACCTCGTGCTTGTACTGGCTATTTTAAACGGCTTCCTCCGTGGTACCAAGGAGGGGGCTTTTTTGGGTTTTGTAGCGGGAATCCTACAAGACCTGGTAAGCGGGGGGTATTTTGGTGTCAATGCAATTACTAAAATGTTGGCAGGTTACTTGGCCGGGCTTGGCGAAGGAAGGTTATACCGGGAAAACCGGTTTATTGCCGCTGGTTTAACCTGGTTATGCACATTTTTATCAGAATTGGTTTACTACCTGTTGCTGTATATGGTTGATGTTCATGTCTCGGCTATGCCGGCCATATTCCAAATTATTTTACCCGTAAGTTTGTACAATGCGGTGGCAGTTCTTATTATTTATGGTTTCTACTATCGTTCCGACCGGAGCGGCATGCTCAGCGAAGGCGAATAAGGATATTCCGGATAGAAGGGATAGTAGTTAAATGAAAAAAAAGATAATTGAATTTAAAATGAAATTTGTATTGGGCGGCGTATTCCTGGTATTATTGGTTCTTATTGCCAGAATCTCCTTCATGCAGCTGGTGCAAACTGAACAGTTTCGTACACTGGCCCGCAACAATTATATCCGTATTGTTCCGATCTTTGCTCCAAGGGGAGAAATTTTTGACCGCAATGGTGAGAAAATTGTTACCAACCGGCCTATTTATACTGTTTCTATCAATGATCTTAATTTCGAGGGGACAACCTACCGCTTATATTTAAACCGTGTTGGCGCCGACACTGTGCAAATGGCGGATACGCTGTCCTGGGTTTTAGCTGGTGATGATGAAACGGTAGCTTATTTTGAACAGGTCAGCGGTAATAAAGTTGCTGATTTTGCCAGAGAAAACGGCATTGATGATATTACTAAGGAAAAAGATAAAGAAAAAGTTTATACCATCAAGAAGAAATTCATTGAAGAAGCTATCAAAGAACGGGCCAAGGAACAGAAAAGCTTGCTTGAACAAGGCGAAAAATTGGAAATGGCGGTTGTTTACAACCCTTCCACGGCAGCTGAATTGCGACGGCAAAATCTTGCCCAATTCGGTGTTACCATGGAAAAAAAGACGGATACATTGAGCAGGCTTGTTGCTATGTTAGCCCAGGCAAATATTTTAAAAGACCAGTCTGTTTACCAAAAGGAAGCCGAGGTTCGCGCGCAGATCAGGGAGAATAGGGTGAACCGTCCTTACGAACCGGTTATGGTAGCCGAGGATGTGCCTTTTAACGTTGTCGTGGCACTCAGAGAAAAACAGATGGAATTGCCGGGAGTTATAGTTGATGTACAGCCCGTGCGGGAGTACCCGCACGGGGAGCTGCTTACCCACGTGCTGGGCTATGTACAAAGCATTAAGAAAGAGCAATATGAGCAGCATAAAGATGAAGGCTATTTAATCAATGACCTTTATGGTCAGAACGGTCTTGAATACGTTTACGAAAAACAGCTGCGGGGTGAACACGGCGCCAGGCAGATGGAAGTAGACGCGCGCGGCCGCCCGGTTCGCGACCTGGGATTAAAGCCCGCCGTACCAGGTGACGACCTTGTTTTGACTGTTGACCTGGATTTACAAAAGGCAACGGAGCAAGCACTGGCGGAGGGAACCGCGCGGGCTCGGAAAGCCGGGTTTGGTTTATCCCGTGCCGGAGCGGCAATAGTTATGGATGTACGTACCGGGGCCATTCTGGCCATGGCCAGTTACCCTTCTTATAACCCGGGGATATTCACCGGGGGGCTTTCCGCTGCCCAGTGGCAGGATTTACAGCAGTCCGGGGCGCTTTTAAACAGGGCTATTTCGGCGACTTATGCGCCGGGGTCGACATTTAAAATGGTTACTGCAGCTGCCATACTGCAAAATCACATTGCGGACCCCACGTATAAGATAGCGGATCCGGGTTATTACAAGCTGGGCCAGGGTATATTCAAGGATTGGAAGCCGGGCGGCCACGGCCTTGTGGACTTGCGCAAGGCATTGGAACAATCCTGTGATACTTATTTTTATCAATTTGGCCGGGCGGCCGGAGTCAATAACATTGCCCGTGCCGCCAAGGAATTTGGTCTTGGCGGGAAGACCGGGATCAACCTGCCGGGTGAGATGAGCGGCAGGGTGCCGACTCCGGAATGGAAGTACGAAATGGTTAAAAACATGCTGATTAACTATAACGGTGATTTCTCCCGGGTTAGAGAACTGGACAAAATGATCGATGCAGCTAAAGACGAAAGCCGCAAGCAGGAATTAACTCAAGAGAGGGACAAAGAACTGGAAAAACAGTTAAAGAAGCATGAGTGGGATTTAAACTGGCAGCAGTTTGAAACGGTTAATATGGCCATTGGGCAGGGCGACAATACCTATACCCCATTGCAGTTGGTTTCTTACGTTGCCGCCATTGCCAACGGTGGAACACTATATACCCCCTTTGTGGTGGAACGGGTTATCTCGCCCCAGGGTAAAGTTATTCAAGAGAATTCACCTAAAGTAAGGCATAAAGTTGATGTCGATCCCAAAAACCTGGAAATAATCCGCGAAGGCATGCACATGGTGACGCTTCCGCCAACAGGGACTGCTTCAGGGGTATTCAACGGGTTTAATCACTCTGCTGCCGCAAAAACCGGTACTGCCGAAGTGTTGGATGCTCATGGTAATAAAAAAGGCAACCACGCGCTGTTTGTCTCCTTTACTCCATACGAGAAGCCTGAAATTGCCGTAGTTGTAGTCCTTGAGTATGGTAATTCCGGAAGCGGCTATGCCGGACCCATTGCCAGGCAAATCATGGACGCTTATTATGCGGAAAAAGATGGGGTGAAAAAAAACGATCGACAAATACAGTCACTTGATCAGCCGGCCGGGCCGGGAACATATACTGATCCGGTTATTCCCGATTACCCGTCTGTATGGCCGGAGGCAAACAAGCAGGGGAAAAAGACGACCATGCCGGATAATGAGAAATTGCGGTATTATAGTAACCAGCACCGCGCAATAACGCAGCCCGCTAGCCAATCTCCCGCCAAGGTGGGCAGAGTTCCCCCAACTCCGCCTGCCGGGCAAGGGGGGCAGCAGCTGCCTATTAATAAACCGCCTGCTGAACAGCAACAACCGCAACAGCCTACTCAGCAGCCACCTTTGCAGGGAAATGGGCAGAATCAACCTCCCCAGACTCCCGAACAGCCTGGAACTACTGAGCTGCAGGGCGGTGCCAGGGGCTGACAGCAGCAATAGTAAATCGAGATATAAACGGGGTAAAAAACCCGTTTATTTTTTTGCCTTTTAGCAGGATTTGGTTATTAACCGTAGAAATGTATAACAGACAATACCGGTTAAGTTAGGGGAGGGGTAACAGCGGTGGCTCCTTATTGGGCTGGTGGGAATTTGGTGCATTTCCCCGGTAAAGGGGGAGGAGATCCGGAAGATTTGGCCGACGAAAATACGATCTTGGTGCAGCGCACCCTGCGTTCCGGCCAGTCAATAAGTTATGACGGCAATATCGTAATTGTTGGTGATGTTAACCCCGGTGCTGAAGTTGTCGCGTCCGGCAATGTTGTTGTTATGGGTTATCTGCGCGGAGTAGTGCATGCCGGGGCCGGGGGAGACGAAAACGCTGCGGTATATGCTTATCGCCTGCAGCCTACTCAGCTGCGTATTGCCAACCACATTACCCGGGCCCCGGACGGAGAAGAAACCGGATCGAAAGACCCTGAGGTAGCCAGGGTAAAGGACGGAATTGTCGTGATCGAAGCCTTTCAATTTGGACCGGAAAGACAAAGATAATTTTTTGCGTCTTTGTAATGCATAAAAGGAGGAAATTAGATTAATGGGTGAAGTAATAGTTGTTACTTCAGGTAAAGGGGGCGTGGGTAAAACCACAACCACTGCAAACTTGGGTGCCGGTTTGGCTTCTTTGAATAACCGGGTATGTTTAATAGATGCTGATATTGGACTCCGTAACTTGGACGTGGTCATGGGTTTAGAAAACCGGATTGTTTATGACCTGGTTGACGTTACCAGCGGCAATTGTCCCTATAAAAAGGCATTGATAAAAGACAAGCGCTTTGAGAATCTATACCTGCTTCCGGCCGCGCAAACCAAGGACAAAACTGCTGTAAATCCCGATCAAATGCGGGTTCTGTGCGATGAGATGAGAGATGAGTACGATTACATCATTGTTGATTGTCCTGCGGGAATTGAGCAGGGATTTCGCAACGCCATTGCGGGGGCCAACCAGGCTATTGTAGTAACCACACCAGAGGTATCAGCAGTGCGGGATGCGGATAGGATTATCGGCCTTCTGGAGAAGGAAGACTTGCGTGAGCCGAAGCTTATTATTAACCGTATGCGCTACCATATGGTAAAGCATGGGGATATGATGAGTATTGACGATATTATTGAAATACTTGCTGTTGATTTGCTCGGAGTAGTTCCAGAAGATGAGTTGGTAGTTATTAGCACCAACCGGGGTGAAATGGTGGTAATTAACAATAATTCCAAATCCGGCCAGGCATATCGCAACATAGTACGGCGGATTAAGGGTGAAAACGTGCCCATGATGGATTTGGAAGATAGCGGCTTTATGAAAAAACTGCGCCGTATGATAGGCCTCAAATGAAGGGGAAAGGAGGAGGCGTGATGCTCGATTTCCTGAATAAGATTTTTGGCCGGGATAACTCTCCAAGTCGTACCGTAGCCAAAGAGAGACTGCGTCTTGTGTTGGTCCACGATCGGGTAGGAGTTTCGCCGCAGTTGCTGCAATCGCTAAAAACCGATTTAATTCAAGTTATTAACAATTATATGGAAATTGACGAAGAGGCTTTGGAAGTTTCGCTGGACAGCAGCGAAAACCAGGTAGCCTTGGTTGCCAATATACCCGTCAGGAAAATGAAGAGGAAATTCCAAACCGAAACCGCCTGAACACTCTGTCATTGCGAGGATTGAAACGACGAGGCTATCTCATGCTTGGGAAAGGGGACACACCTCTTCGAGAATGCCCCCAATAATCTTTTGTTGCGCTCTCAGTGACAGCATGAAAAAACTTGTAAAAGCCGGCAGTTCATTTTACCGGCTTTTTTTGTTGCGCTTCCTGATATATAATTTAATACGTATGTTATATTAAAATAACTACTTAGGAGACAGGAGTCAGAAGACAGAAGTCAGAAGTCAGTATAAGTACGACGGTTTATCATCATGTAGTATTCCGTATTCTGACTCCTGAATTCTGAATACCCAGTAGCATTTTACATTTGGGCATGCCGTAGAAAGCGCGGTGAACGTAGATGAGCAATAAGCGGTTGATAAAAAACATGGATTTTACCCTGATAGGGGTAACAGCCATTATCATAATTTACAGCTTGATAGTTATTGGCAGTGCCAGTACTGACTATGGCTGGTGGATGCGTCTTGGCCTTGATATGAACAAGCTGCAGGAAGCCAGTGTTTTCCAAAGACTTCTCTGGATGAAAAAAGAATTTGTTTATAAACAATTGATTTGGGTATTAATTGGTACCTGTGCAGCAATGGCAGTGGTTTATATTCCTTATGAGGACTGGCGCAAATACACCAAACACCTCTATGTAATCAATATACTAATGCTTGGGGCGGTTCTGGTTCTGGGACACACTGCTATGGGCGCACAACGCTGGATTAACATAGGTCCCTTTGTTTTTCAGCCTTCGGAATTCTCCAAACTTATAATTATTATTGTTTTAGCTGATTTTTTAGCAAACAAAGAGGGTAAACTTAGGAACTTGAAGGATCTGCTGCCTTGTTTTATTTATGTTGGTATACCTATGATTTTGATTCTGTTGCAACCGGACCTTGGGACATCACTTGTTTTCACCGCTATTTTATTTGGAATGTTGTTTATTGCCAGCAGCAGGCCGCTTCTTGTGACGGGATTGTTTAGCGGCGGCCTTGCGGCTGTAATTGGATTGGTTTGGTCTCATCTCAGGTTTGGAACCTGGATTCCACTTCATGACTATCAGCTAAAAAGGCTAATCATCTTTCTGGACCCCTGGTCTGATATTCAGGGGGCGGGTTACCATGTAATCCAATCTCAGATTGCCATTGGCTCCAGCGGTCTATGGGGTAAGGGTCTGCTGAGGGGGACGCAAAGTTTTTTAGAGTTTCTTCCTATTAGGCATACCGATTTTATTTTTTCTGTTTTAGCAGAAGAATTTGGTTTCCTGGGAGCTTTTCTGCTGCTGTGTTTGTTTGCAGTATTTCTCTACCGGGGAGTGCGCATAGCTGCAGAGTCCAAAGATTTATATGGCACGTTGCTTGCCGTTGGGATCATCAGCATGTTTGCTTTTCAGATATTGGTTAATATTGGGATGACTATTGCAATAATGCCTGTCACCGGGCTGCCGCTGCCATTGTTTAGTTACGGAGGAAGCAGTATGATGACCAATCTTGCTGCTATTGGGGCTTTGCTCAATATTTATTTGCGCAGGCAGAAAAATATTTTTTAAAGTGGTTAAGGCCGGTGGTCCCCGCTGCTGGGACATCAATAAGTTGGGGACATTTTACATGGGGACATTCCTTCGAAGGAGGTGTGTTCCCTTTCCTTTTTTACGTTTTTTTATGTCCATTACGTATCTTAGACGGAACTTTTACACACCATAAAATTATTAATTGTGCGTAAATACCGGAGGATAAAAAGAATGGATAATGAAAGCGTTGTGCGCCAGGTGGCGAGCAAAGAAATAAATTGGTACGGTTCAATTGGGCTTCCACCCTTAACAGAACGCGTAAATGTGCTGGCCAGGGTGGAAAAAGTTGTTCCCATATTATTGGATAATTCTGTATTAAGAATTGACGCTTTAGTTAAAATGTTTGCCGTTATCCTTGAAAACAGCGCGTTTGAGGCAGCTTCCGCAAATAAAAAACTGGATAAGGATATTGAAACCAGCAGTTTTATTCAGCTTCGTAATGTTAACGACTTTAATAAAATAGTATCCCTGCACCACGAAATTACAGTGGACAAAGTAAGTGTCAGAATGGAACGAGTTTCAGCGGTAGGTACTCTCTCAATAAGGGTTACCTATTTAGGCTATGTAATGCTGGAAGGTATGGTTGGCGAATTTCCCAAGAATGAACCGGTGCGGGATGCGCTGATTAATGTTAAGGATATTAATGATGGCCGTATTTTACAAACGGCAACAACGGGAAGCGACGGTAAATATTACGTAAAGGATCTTAAACCGGGCACTTACCGGGTTGCAGTTGAGGCAGAAGGCTTTGAAGGGGACGAAAAGGTGGCCCTGGTTATGCTGCGCGATCAGGTAAATTTTGTATTGTACCGCTTATAAAGCTTGTCATATATGTCCATCCCCTTAAATATAAATATCTTACAGCACCAATTTGTTTGAGGGGGGAAGAAATTGAAATGGGGCAAAATACCCCGGGTTGGGGTGCGAAAAAAAATTGGTAAAGATGAATGGGCTGAATATTATCAATCGATTCATGGGTACCGGCCAATAGCGCCGGCAAAGCGCAAACGAGGCAGTAGTGGCTGGTTCCGGGTTATATCGGTGCTGGTGATTCTGGCTGTGCTGGTGATCGCCCGCCAGTTTCCCCACCCTGCCGGTGAACAAGTGCGGGAAAATCTGCGTTATCTTTTAACCGCTGAATGGAATTTCCGCCCGGTACTGGACAAGTCCATGCAGCTTGCTGCCCAACTAGTTAACTGGGACAACCCTGTAGTCAACAGCCCGCCCGGGTTGGACGGTGTTTCACAGCCTGTAACGGGAGATAAGCTTGATAATTCGGAAATCAGTGTGCCGGTTTCAGGAAAGGTAATCAGGAAATACGGCTGGTCCAAGTCTTCCATCGATGACCTGGAAAGATTTCACTCCGGTATCGACATAAGCGCACCGGCTGGCTCAAGTGTATCTGCCGCCCTGGACGGAAGGGTTACCAAGGTAGGCAAAGATGGCTCGCTGGGACAATATATCACTATTGATCACGGCAATGGAACATATACCCTCTATGGGGGGGTAACTGATGTAATGGTGGTTGAAGGAGAAGATGTCAAAGCCGGCCAGGAAATTGCCGTGGTAGGCGAGGGGGACGTTGACGGCGGAGGGTTGCACTTCGAACTGAGAGAGAACGGCAAACTTATTGATCCCCTAACCCGGCTGCAATCCAGCAATAAAAATTAGCGGGGTTCTTGATTATGCGAATAGGGCGCTTATTTGGAATTGAACTCTATGTAAACCCTTTTTTCCTGGCTTTGCTGGCGCTGTTTTTCGTGGCCGGGGTGCTCGGCAGGGGACTGGTTGCCTTTGGGGTGGTGTTTATTCATGAAATGGCTCATGCCCTGACCGCCAGGCAGCTGGGAGTTTCATTAGATGAGGTGGAGCTTTTGCCTTTTGGGGGGGTGGCCCGGGCAAGTTCCGAGCTGGCGGTTAATCCCGTCCGGGAAGCATATATAGCGGCTGCCGGGCCGGCAAGCAATTTTGCTATGTTTGCTCTGGGCGTGGCGATGAAAAATTACGGGTTTTGGCATCCCGGCCTGGGCCCGTTTTTTTTGCAGTGCAACCTGATGGTGGCTTTGGTTAACCTGCTTCCCGCCCTGCCTCTGGACGGGGGCCGGATATACCGGGCCTTTCTGGCGGGTAAAATAGGCATCCGGGAAGCAACTTACCGTGCCGCGGGGATGGGGCAATTAATCGGTTTGGCTATAACCATAGCCGGGATAACTGGCATGTGGCTCGGTTATTGTGGATTGGATATTCCCGTAACCGCCCTGTTTATTTTGTACGCCTCTACCCGTGAGCGAAGGGCCGCACCATTTTTGTTCATGCAGCTGATCAGGCATAAGCAGGAGGAGCTTTCCAGGGAAGGGTTTTTGCCCGCTGCCCACCTGGTTGCAGTAGAGAGTATGCCACTGGGACAATTGATTCGCCCATTTGTTCCCCGCAGCTTTCACCTTATCACTGTACTGGACAACCACTACCGCTATCGGGGCATGGTAACGGAAACAGCGGTAATTGGTGCGCTTTTGGAAAAGGGTGCCGATACTCCGGTAGGTGCCCTGGTGGAAGGAAAGTAATTAAAAAGGCAGTGTGGCGCACTCCAAAATAGGATAAAATAATATAAAGGGTTGATTTTTAATGTAATAAATGGTATTTAAACATCAGGAGTCAGAAGCCGGGAATTAGCATAAGAGAACGGTTTATCGTCTCGCAGTACTTTAATTCCGGCTACTGAATTCTGAATACCTGAATAGTAAACATCAGGGTAAAATTTTGGAGGAATTTCGACATGAGTATGGACAAAAAAATAGAAAAGGCTTTGCGGCGTGTGCAAAAGCCTGGCCGGTATGCCGGCGGCGAATGGAACGCTGTGCGTAAGGATTGGGTTAGCACCGACTTGAAGATGGCCTTTGCCTTTCCTGACGTATATGAAGTTGGTATGAGCCACCTGGGCCTGCAGATATTATATGGTTTGGTAAACAGGCGGGACGACGCACTGATGGAAAGGGTGTTCGCACCCTGGCCGGACATGGAGGAACAATTGCGCAAGATGGGCCTGCCTTTATTTAGCCTTGAATCCCGCAGACCGTTGCGGGATTTTGATATTGTAGGTTTTACACTGCAGTATGAATTAAGTTTTACCAATATCCTGAATATGCTGGATCTGGGCGAAATACCCTTGCGGTCAGCGGATCGCCTGGCAGAAGAATACCCACTGGTTGTTGCGGGTGGGCCGTGCGCTTTTAACCCTGAACCCATTGCCGCGTTTATAGACGCTTTTGTTATTGGTGAAGGCGAGGAGGCGATTAACGACCTGCTGGATACTTATCACCAGTGGCGTATGCAGGGTGAAAATAAAAAGCAATTGCTGTTAAGGCTGGCAGAAATCGACGGAATTTACGTGCCATCCCTCTATGAGGTGCAGTATAATGAAAAGGGAGAGGTTAAATCAATAACGGCGAAAGCCGGTGGTGTGCCCGCTGTGGTCAAGAAGAGGGCAGTGGACAACCTTAATGCCGTGTTTTACCCAACCCGGCAGATAGTGCCGGCAATTGAAGCTGTGCACGACCGGGCCATGCTTGAAGTGCAGCGCGGCTGTACCAGAGGTTGTCGTTTTTGTCAGGCTGGCGTTATTTATCGCCCGGTCCGGGAGAAGGATCCGGAAACATTGCTTCAACAAGCCCGGGAAACGCTTGCTTGCACCGGTTGGGGGGAAATATCGCTGACTTCGCTAAGTACCTCTGATTACTCTCAGGTGCGGCCTTTGATAGAAGAGCTGACCAAAAGGCACAGCGCTGACAGGATTAATGTATCACTGCCGTCCTTAAGGGTTGACGCTTTTTCAGTGGACCTGGCCAAGGAAGTGCAAAAGGTGCGCCGGTCCAGCCTTACCTTTGCTCCCGAGGCCGGCACGCAGCGGCTAAGGGATGTAATCAACAAAGGCGTAACTGAAAACGATTTAATGGAAGCGGTAACGTCAGCCTTCCGTGGAGGCTGGCAGGCTATCAAGCTATATTTTATGATTGGTCTCCCTACTGAGACAGGTGAAGATTTGGAGGGTATTGCTAAATTGGCGCGCCGGGTTCTGGAGAGAGGACGAGAAATTGTCAAATCCAAGGGCAGACTTAAAGTAACTGTAAGTGTATCCTCTTTTGTGCCCAAGTCTCATACCGTGTTTCAGTGGGAACCCCAGGATAGCATGGAAGAGCTCCGGCGTAAACAGGAATTTTTACGTCGTGAACTACGCGGGCGAGGGCTGTTTTTTAACTGGCATGACCCTGAGGGCAGCTTCTTGGAGGCTGTTTTATCCCGGGGAGACAGGCGACTATGCGATGCCATTGAGGCTGCTTGGCGTAAAGGGTGCCGCTTTGACGGCTGGTCGGAATTTTTTAACCTGGACAGATGGCTGGCGGCCTTTGACGAAGTTGGAATTGATCCTGAAAAATATGCCTACCGCCGCTATGATTATAATGATACTTTGCCCTGGGACCATATTGGCGCCGGGGTTAATAAGAAATTTTTAGCGCGTGATCACCGCCGGGCGATGGCCGGGGAAAAAACTCCTGACTGCCGCGGCGGGAAGTGCCCGGGGTGCGGCCTCTGCCCCAGCCTTGAGATCAAGCCGCGCCTGGCAGGGGGTGAAACCATTGCCCCGGTACAGGATGTTTTACAGTAAAAAGGGACCGGCCAGGTTCAATTCACACCTTGACATGGTGCGAACCCTGGAACGGTCAATGCGCAGGGCGGGTTTGCCCATTGCTTATTCAGAGGGGTTTAATCCCCACCCGCGTTTTAGTTTTGCCGCACCTCTTCCGGTTGGAGTGGAAGGTTTGGCTGAGCCTTTTGATGTAGAAATGTTGGAGCCTGTTGAAAATAACGTAATTGAAGAGAAATTAAATGCAGTACTGCCTGACGGGATCAGGGTGCACGGGGTGGCCACCGTGCCCGATAATGAGCCCTCGCTAATGAGTGTACTGGACAGGGCAAAATATATAGTGCACATAGATGAGGAAGATCTACCGTTTGAGTTGCCGGACAGCGCGGTGGAGGATTTTTTGAGCCTGGAGCATGTGGAAGTGTTACGTAAGGACAAATTGCGTGATATTAGGCCAGGGATTTTAAAAATTCAGAAAGTACAAGGAGATAGCGGCTTGACTTTAAACCTGGAACTGAAGGCAGGAAGCGTTATAAACATAAGGCCGGAGGATGCGCTTGACGCCCTGTTTAAAAACGCTGGAATAGAAACTGATAAAGAAGATTTTCAAATAACCAGGACGGCCCTGTCAACGTGAGCATATAATTGGGGATCCATCATTGTTTGCAGTGAAACTTTCGTGGCAATCCCATGCTCATAGGAAAGGGGACACACCTCCTCTTGGGGGCATGGTTTTGGGGTCGGAGGTATGTCCCTAAATTACGCTTTGCTTTTGCTCGAAATGGCAAAAGCAAAGCGGTTGCAATGTCCGGTTGTACTTAATGTTTTACTGTATGATTGAGAGGAAAAAGCATGTTTAAGGAAATTCTGATCAATGTTGGAGAAGAAGAAACCAGGGTGGCCGTTCTAGAAAACAAGGTGCTGGTGGAAATGTTTATAGAGCGATCACCGAATCAACGACTTGTTGGCAATATTTTCAAGGGCAGAGTGGAAAACGTGCTGCCCGGTATGCAGGCTGCCTTTGTGGATATCGGCCTGGAGAAAAACGCTTTTCTTTATGTTGAAGACGCAATTCCTTCCCGCAATGTGGATTCAGGTCAAAACCAGGGTGATTCAACCCTGGGCACCAACATTTGCGACATTTTAAAGCAAGGTCAGGAGCTAATTGTGCAGATCGTTAAAGAGCCCATTGGCACCAAAGGGGCTCGCGTCACAACCCATATTACCCTGCCGGGACGCTATCTGGTGTTGATGCCGACCGTGGATTATATTGGTATTTCCAGGCGCATTGAGGACGAAAAGGAGAGAGATCGTTTAAGGGAACTGGCCGCCAGGGTTAAGCCGGAGGGCATGGGTGTGATTGTTCGCACCGTGGCCGGGGGTGTGGATGAAGATGAACTTGTATTTGATGCCACCATGCTGACCGGATTATGGCGTAAAATCATCAACCGTTCAAACCACGGCCCTGTTCCCAACCTGCTGCACCGTGACCTGGAACTTATCCAGCGTATTTTGAGGGATATTTTTACTGAGGATGTAGACCGGTTAAGTATAGATTCCCGCTATGAGTATGAGAAAATAATTGATCTGTTGGATATTTTGGGGCCCCGCCTTAAAGTAAAGGTTTTTTTGGAAGAAAGAATCAATCTGTTTATAGAAAATAATATTGATGCCGAATTGGAAAAGGCGCTAAAACGAAAAGTATGGCTCAAGTGTGGAGGCTATATCGTAATTGACCAGGCCGAAGCACTAACTGCCATTGATGTTAACACCGGTAAATACGTTGGCAGCACCAACTTGGAGGACACGGTATTAAAAACCAATCTTGAGGCAGCGGTTGAAATAGCACGACAGCTACGGCTGCGAAATATTGGCGGAATAATCATAGTTGACTTTATTGATATGACCAGAGAAGAACACCGGCGGCAGGTACTTGATGTGCTGGAAGAGGAAATACGCAAAGACAAAACCAAGACTAACATTTTAGGTATTACTCAACTCGGTTTGGTGGAAATGACCCGGAAGAAAGTCCGGCCCAGCCTGGCTGAGGTGCTGCAAAAGGCCTGCCCTTATTGCGACGGGCGGGGTAAGGTTTTGTCGGAAGAAACAGTTGGCATAAGTATTAAACAGCAAATTCACCAAATGGCCAAGCAAACCGCGGCGGAGACCATTCTGGTAGAAGCTAACCCGTTGGTGGCCGCAAGGCTGATTGGCAGTGGAGGTGCCAACCTGCGTGATTTAGAGGCGCGTATTGGTAAAAATTTGTATATCAGAGGTTCAGCCGAACATCATATTGAGTCGGTTTCCATGCGCCCCCTCTATGACCAGGACGACATTCAGGCCCAAACTTTGCCGGTTAAACCAGGGCAGGTACTGGAGGTTAGGGTCGAGGAACCCCATGCTAACAATTACAACGATGGAATTGCCAGGGTCAATGGTTTCATACTTGACATAGAAGGAGCAGGATCACTTGTTGGAGAGACCGTACCCGTTGAGGTGAGCAAGGTTTTTAGGACTTATGCCAAGGCCAGACTGATTCAGGCATGATTAGCCCGGTGAGAAGCATTGGGGACATTGGGGAAGGTATACTTGACAAAAACCTTCGTTATGATAGAATAACTTATTGTAGGCTACAAAAGTACCGCTCGTGACGGGTTGTAAATGGTTTATCCTACCCGAATCCCGGCGAGTCCTAAGCAAAAGGGGGAAACTTATATTGTACGCTATAATTGAAACCGGTGGCAAGCAATACCGTGTGTCTGAGGGTGACACCATTTTTATTGAAAAACTGCCTGTAGATGCTGGTGAAACTTATGAGGTTAAAAAGGTCCTGGCCGTGGAAAAGGATGGAACGCTTAAAGTCGGCAATCCAGTGATTGACGGCGCCAGCGTTACACTGAAGGTTGAAAAGCACGGCAGAGATAAAAAGATTATTGTTTTCAAATACAAGCCCAAGAAGAATTACCGGCGTAAAAAAGGCCACCGTCAGTCCTTTACCAGGGTTGTGGTGGAAAAAATACAGGCCTGATTGACGGAGGTGAGATATAGATGGCACATAAGAAAGGTGTAGGTAGTTCCCGCAACGGTCGCGATTCCAAGCCAAAGATGTTGGGGGTTAAGCGTGGCGACGGTCAGTTTGTTACCGCAGGCAGCATTCTGGTACGCCAGAGGGGCACCCGCATTCATCCCGGCCGCAATGTCGGCCGCGGAGGAGACGATACATTGTTTGCCTTGGTGGACGGCATTGTGTCATTCCAAACCAGGGGTAAAGATAAAAAAATGGTCACTATTAAAGAAGTTGAGAAGACCGCTGCCCTATAAATATAATACGGTCAATGCTGGCCCAGGGTTAAACACCCTGGGTTTTCTACTGTCACGGCATCGCTGTGCTTATATTTAACTGAAGCCTTGGTCTCGGACTTTCAAATAAATCATAATTTGACACAATGACCATATCTACAGTGGGGACGCCTCTTGTGCTTCTGTTGTCGCGGTAGCGCATTTATGCAGGCGTCTTTTCCTTTCCTCTTTTCGATCATTATATACAGTAATTATATACAGCAATTTGCGGCCAGGCAATTATGCCAACTTTTGGACTTTTTTAACTTGGCTGCAACATTATAGCTTCGGAGTGCTATAGCAAGTCTAAGAAGAGCTTAACTATTTGAAAAAGGTTAGTGGATGGTGAATGTGTTTAATGTTAACTACATGTAATTATATTATTTGCGGTTTATTTAATTTCACAAATACTGTTGGGCGCTTGATATTGCCTGTGGGCCGCTAAAAATGCCGGTTGAGTTGTTAAAGTCAAGGTTGAGAAGGATTTTTGCTTGTTATTGCGATATTAAATATTGTGGAGGTGTTTTTTGTGCGTTACACACCAAAATCGGAACTTTACCGGCGGGTGCAAAGGTTGCAAATCTTGCTGCAAAAGCAAAATATTGACGGTGCCTTGATTGTCCAGAACGCCGACCTTTTTTATTTTACGGGAACGGTTCAGCAAGCGCATCTTTACATTCCTGTCGACGGCGAACCGGTGCTTGCGGTAAAGAAGAATTACGAGCGGGCGAAGCGGGAGTCCGCCCTGGAAAATGTTATCCCCTTGGATAACCTCAAAGACCTGGCGAAAATGATGCCGGACCGGGGCCAAGGTGGAAACCGCCGCATTGGCCTTGAGCTGGATGTCCTACCGGTAAACCTCTTTGGGCGCTATCAAAGAATGTTTCAGCCGGCGGAATTTGTTGATATAAGCATGTCAATTCGTACAGTCCGGGCGGTCAAGTCGAATTATGAAATAAGCTTAATCCGGGAGGCGGCAAAGTTAAACCAAAAGCTTTTTGCCGCTGTCCCTGAATTCTTGGAGGAAGGCGTCAGTGAGGTGGAACTGGCCGGAAAGCTGGAGGCGGTATACAGGCGGGAGGGGCACCAGTGCTACGTAAGAACCCGCGCTTTTAATATGGAGCTGGCTTATGGCCACCTGATGTCTGGTTGGAGCCTTGGAGTACCCAGCGCCGCTCCCGGCCCAACCGGCGGATTTGGCCTGAACCCTTCCTTTTCACAGAGCGCCGGTAAAAAACCAATTGCCAGGAATGAACCTGTAATTGTAGATTACGTGGGAGTAATAGACGGTTATATGGTGGACCAGGCCAGGGTTTTTTGTATTGGGGATCTGCCTGCAAAATTTAAGGAAGCTCACCATGCAGCGTTGGAAATACAGCAAATGATTGTAGAACGCGGCAAACCGGGGACCGTATGCGGAGAACTTTATGACCTGGCGTTGCAAAGGGCCAACGCCGGCGGCTTTGGCGATTATTTTATGGGTTATCCCGACCCGGTGCCATTTGTGGGGCACGGCGTGGGAATAGAACTGGACGAGCTGCCTGTTATTGCCCGCGGGGTTACGGCGAAATTAGAAGCAGGTATGGTTTTCGCCCTTGAACCCAAATTTGTTTTTCCAGACGGCGCGGCAGGGATTGAAAACACTTTTGTGGTAACGGAGCGGGGATTAGAGAACTTAACCGCCGGGTGTGGCGACGCTATAATCTATCTGTGAACCAGGAAGCTCCCGCCTCCTAGCGAAGCATGGCAGTCTGAGATTGGTGGCCTAATTATTTAAAATAAGGGCAGGAAATTATTCCAAACTGTCGAAAGTTTGTCAAAGCTAATTAACCGGGAGGAAGTAATGGATACCGATAAAATGTTGGAATTAATTTCCATCCAGCGTCACGACTTTTTAAACCATCTACAGGTCATATCTGGCTTGCTGCAATTAAAAAAGGAAGAACGGGCCAGGGAATATATTTATGAAATCGGACAGGATATTAAGAGATTAAGCAAGATATCCCATTTGAAAGATCCCGAGGCAGCGGCAGCTTTTTTAATAGGGCATAACCACGCCAATAGCGTTCAGGTTGCAGTTAATTATGACGTGCAGACGGACCTGGCGGAATGTGATGTTCCCGGATCCATAACCGGGTCAGTTCTAATCCAGTTGCTGGAATATATCTTGCACCATCTTGCTCCGCCTGAAGTGGCCGAACGGGAATTAAACATTGATCTTAAGGCGGTAGAAGGCGGGTTTCAGTGTGTTTTTCGTTTTGCCGGCTCTGGAGCTGTAAATGGCGAAGCCTGGAATGAATTATCCCGGGTTTTAAACAAAAAACTTGCGCCCTATGCTGGCGGGCTGGAAAGAATGGCCAATGGCTCCCATCAAACAGTCAAGTTATTTTTACCTGCCATTGACGCCTGAATCGTGGTCTTTGTGTAAATAATAAATATAAGGTAACTGCTTGGGAATCAGGAATCGGGAGTCAGCATAAGAGAACGGTTTCGCGTTGCGTAGAATTCTGAATTCTGACTACTGACTACTGAATACAAAATAAAAATAGGTGAGTGGATATGTTTTACGATAGAGTAAAAATTTACGTTAAGGGGGGCGACGGTGGAAACGGCTGCGTTGCTTTCCGGCGCGAGAAATATGTGCCAGAAGGCGGTCCCTGGGGCGGGGATGGCGGCAAGGGAGCCGATGTGATTTTAAAAGGCGATGGCGGTCTGCGCACCCTGGTGGATTTCCGTTACCAGCGACATTATAAGGGTATGCGGGGTCAGCATGGCCGGGGTAAAAACATGCATGGCCGCTGGGCCGACGACCTTGTAATGCGGGTGCCGCTGGGCACGGTGGTAAGAGATGAGAAAACGGGCTTTGTGCTGGGTGATATAGTCGCAGAGGGACAGGAACTAGTTGTAGCCAGAGGGGGCCGCGGTGGCAGGGGAAATTCCCGTTTTGCCGGCCCCAATAACAAAGCTCCCAGTATGGCTGAGAAAGGTGAGCCCGGCGAGGAGCGCTGGCTGGTTTTGGAATTGAAATTACTCGCAGATGTAGGCCTGGTTGGTTACCCCAATGCCGGTAAGTCTACATTAATATCGAGAGTATCAGCCGCGCGGCCCAAGATTGCCGATTACCCGTTTACCACTCTGACTCCTAATCTTGGAGTGGTTAGCATGGGAGAGGGCAGGTCTTTTATTATGGCCGATATTCCCGGCTTAATTGAAGGGGCTCACGGCGGAGCCGGGCTGGGTCACGAATTCTTACGCCATGTGGAACGCACCAGGCTGATAGTGCATGTTCTGGATACAGCAGGCACTGAGGGAAGGGACCCGCTGGAGGATTTTAAGGTCATTAGTCGTGAATTAGAGCTTTATAATCAAGACCTGGCTGCCAGGCCGCTGGTTATTGCGGCCAATAAGATGGATCTGCCAGGCAGCGAGGAAAACCTGATACGTTTAAAAGCTGCCCTTGGAGAAAAATATGAAATATTTCCCATATCTGCAGTAACAGGCGCCGGAGTGCCTAACTTAATTAATCGTGTCTATGAATTGCTGGAAGAGCTTCCGGTTCAACCCCTTCACGATACAAAGGAGCAAGAATTCGTGCATGCGTCCGAGCCGCGCTTTACGATCACCAGACAGGACGGGGAGCTGGTGGTGACCGGGCGGGAGATTGAGAAACACGTTGCCATGACCGATTTGGAGAACGAGGAGGCGCTGGACCGGCTGCAGCGGATCATTGGTTTAATGGGCCTGGAACAGGCTTTGCGGGACTGCGGGGCAAAAAACGGCGATACGGTGCGAATCGGGAACTTCACTTTTGATTATGTGGATTTTTAACGGAGAAACAAAATGGAAAAAAGGGTTTTTGGCCGGATCCAAAGGATCGTGGTAAAAATAGGATCAAGCTCGCTTACTTACCCTACCGGTAAGCTGAATATTGAACAAATTGAGCAGCTGGTCCGGCAGCTGGCCGACCTTCATAACAGGGGAATGGATGTGTTGCTGGTAACCTCCGGGGCCGTGGGCGCCGGTGTGGGAAAATTGGGCCTGTCCAAGCGCCCCCGTACAATACCCGAGAAACAGGCGGCGGCCTCGGTGGGACAGGGCATGCTATTGCACATGTATGAAAAAATCTTTGCCGAGTATGGTGTTGTGGTGGGGCAAGTGCTGTTGACCCGGGAGGATTTTGCAGACCGGCGCCGGTTTTTAAATGCGCGCAATACTCTGCAAACTATGTTGGGCTTTAACATTATACCGGTAATTAACGAGAATGATACCGTCGCCGTGGACGAAATCAAGCTGGGAGATAATGATACCCTCTCGGCCATGGTGGGTGGGTTGGTGGACGCTGATCTTTTAGTGCTGCTTTCCGACGTGGACGGTTTGTATGACGGCAAGCCCGGGACACCGGGGTCCAATATAATTCAAGAAGTCAGAGAAATAAATAATCAAATTGAGAGCCTGGCCGGGGGTGCGGGTTCAGCAGTGGGGACAGGGGGCATGATTACTAAAATACATGCTGCCCGCGTGGCTATGCATTCAGGGTTGGTTACCATTATTGCCAGGGCCTCTGAAAAAGACATTATCCGCAGGCTTGTTGCCGGAGAGCCGGTGGGGACGGTATTTTGGCCTTCGGTAAAACTGGTTAATAAAAAAAGGTGGATCGCCTTTGGAGCAACTGTTTGCGGTCGTATCCATATTGATGGGGGTGCCGCCAGGGCCATTCAGAACAATGGCAGAAGTTTACTGCCATCAGGAATTACAGGGGTTGAAGGTGACTTTGACATAGGTAACACTGTCAGTATTATTTCACCCGACGGCAAGGAAATAGCCAGGGGGATTGTTAACTACACAGCCGCTGAGGTGGATCGAATCAAGGGGAAAAAGACCGCTGATATAGAACACATATTGGGGTACAAGGATTTCGACGAAGTCATTCACCGTGACAATATGGCTCTGGAATAAGGAGGTTTTATCAATGGTGGAACACCAGGTCATTGCCAAAGCGCAAAAAGCAAAGGAAGCTGCCCGTAAAATGGCGTATATCCCAGCCGACGCAAAAAATCAGGCCTTGTTGGCCATGGCAGACAGCCTTGTGAAGCATGCAGAAGAAATATTAAAGGCCAACGAGGTGGATATTGCGGCAGCACGGGAAAAAGGGCTTTCTACTGCTCTGATCGACCGGTTATTGCTAACACCCGCAAGAATCAAAGATATGGCGGAAGGGCTCAGGGTAGTGGTTTCCCTGCCCGACCCGGTGGGCGAGGTGGAAAGCATGTGGACCCGGCCTAACGGTTTGCAAGTTGGCCGCATCAGGGTGCCGCTTGGGGTTATAGGCATTATCTATGAAGCCCGCCCAAACGTTACGGTAGACGCTGCCGGGCTTTGCCTTAAGGCCGGTAATGCGGTAATTTTGCGGGGCGGTTCCGAAGCCATCAATTCCAATAAAGCTATCACCGGCGTAATAGCCGGGGCCGCCATTGGTGCGGGTATGCCGCAAGGTGCAGTTAGTTTAATCGAAATCACCGATAGGGCAGCGGTTAATGTTATGCTTAAACTAAATGAGTATATTGATGTAATTATCCCCAGGGGCGGTGCCGGTCTTATTCAAACCGTTGTTAAAAACGCCACTGTTCCGGTTATTGAAACGGGTGTGGGGAACTGCCACGTTTATGTAGATAAATTTGCTGATTTGGCTATGGCCAAACAAATTGTTATTAATGCCAAATGTCACAGGCCGGGTGTTTGTAACGCGGCAGAATCTTTGCTGGTCCACCGGGATATTGCACAAGATTTTCTGCCTGGTATACTAAGTGCCCTCAAAGAGGCGGGGGTGGAAGTGCGAGGGTGCGATCGAACCAGGGCGATTGGCGAATGGGTTAAACCGGCTACAGAAGAAGATTACGCTGCAGAGTTTCTGGACCTGATTATTTCAGTCAAGGTTGTGGGTAGCATGGATGAGGCGCTGGACCATATCTATAAGTATGGTACCCGTCATTCCGAGGCAATTGTTACAGAGAGCTATTCACGTGGTCTGCGCTTTTTGCGCGAGGTGGACGCTGCGGCGGTATATATCAACGCTTCAACCAGGTTTACAGACGGCTACCAGTTTGGGTTCGGGGCAGAAATTGGCATCAGCACCCAGAAATTGCACGCCCGGGGACCTATGGGCCTAAAAGAATTGACCACAACCAAGTTTATCATTTTCGGTACCGGCCAGGTGCGGAGTTGAACTAAAGTAGCAAAAAAATGTTGATTAATGCTGTAAAAACAATTAAAATGGGATACGGGGTCAGTTGATGGATAAAGCTACCAGCAAGGGGCGTACAAAAAGGATTGGGCTGATGGGTGGGACGTTTGATCCTATTCATCACGGGCACCTCGTGGCAGCGGAAGAGGCCCGCTTTGAATTCGGGCTGGGAAAAGTTATTTTTATTCCTGCCGGCATACCACCGCACAAAACCAGGAAAGATATTTCCCTTCCCGCGCACAGGCTGGAAATGACCGGCAGGGCAGTGGCATCCAACCCGTTTTTTACTGTTTCCGACCTGGAAATAAAAAGAGAAGGCCGTTCGTATACAATAGATACAGTTCAGGAAATGCGACGTTTATTCCCCGGCAACGATTTGTTCTTTATCACCGGCGCCGATGCGGTATTGGAAATCCTCACCTGGAGAAATGTAATCGGGCTGCTCGAAATTTGCTCCTTTATTGCTGCCACACGCCCCGGGTTTAAACTTGAAAGCCTAAATAAAAGTTTAAGCCATCTCAGCCACCAACAGCTTTCAAAAATTAAAACGCTGGAGGTTCCTGCTCTGGCCATTTCTTCCACCGACATTAGAAAACGGGTGCAGGAAGGCCGGCCGGTAAAATATTTATTGCCAGAAAAGGTTGAGGAATACATTTATTTAAATCGTTTGTATAAATGATAGCATGGGTGGCAAAAGTTGCCCGTGTATTTTTGCATTATGCATATTTCTTTTGCAAATAATACAAACACAGCAAGAAACGCATCAATGGAAAGAGGTGATCTGGTGGCTAGAACTTTATATGTGGGAAATCTGCCGTGGGCGACTAAAGCCGAAGACCTGGCTGATGCTTTTTCAAGATACGGGGAAGTTCTTGATAGCCGTATAATTACTGACAAGCAGACGGGGCGCTCACGCGGTTTTGGTTTTGTAGAGGTTAGGGACGAAGATGCTGACGGAATGATAGAAGCATTGAATGGCTCTGATTTTGGTGGTAGGGTAATTACCGTCAACGAAGCCAGGGCCAGAGAATCGCAAATGTAAAATCAACCTCCTTAAAGGAGGTTTTCTTTTATATTTCGAATTAAAGGAATGTTGCAAGGAGATATAAAATTGGATTTTAAGTTTTATTTGGATCGCTTACAGGGTATTCTTAGTAATAAAAGGTTTGAGCACTCCTTTAACACCAGCAACATCGCGGTTAAATTGGCTGAAATGTACTGTGCAGACCGGGAAAAAGCCGGGATTGCCGGGCTTTTGCATGACTGCGCCAGGGATTATGGAGCAAAAGAATTATTGGCAATGGCGGAAAATCATAATCTGCCAATAGATGATATTGAACAGGAGATGCCGGTGTTATTGCACGCCAAGCTTGGCGCGGCCCTGGCCAAACAGGAGTTTGGCGTGGATGATGCCCAAGTCCTGAAGGCTATCGCACTGCATACACTGGGTGAGCCGGAAATGGGCTTGCTGGCTAAAATTGTGTATGTAGCAGATAAAATTGAGCCGGGACGACGGTTCACCGGTGTGGAATCGTTGCGGAAAACAGCTTTTGAGGACCTGGACAGGGCTGTGCTCCAATCGCTGGATATGACAATTGAACTGTCAATTCAATCGGCAGAGCCAATTCATCCGGGGGCAGTTGCAACTCGCAACTGGCTGTTGCGAAAAATAAAGTTACCAGTTAAAACTGCAGAAATTTAGATGAAAACGTATTGTTTTTCACTTAAAAGCAGGAACTATTTGTATTGCGGGCGAATAAAAATATAACCAAGAAAAGGGGGATTGCTTGTTGATAACTGATCCACAAGAATTGGTACGGCTTGCCGTTGAAGCGGCGGAGGAGAAAAAAGCTATTAATATTACTGTGCTTAACATAGGTAAAGTTTCCGTGATCGCGGACTATTTTATCATCTGCAGCAGTAGGTCACCTATACACGCCCGGGCAATTGCCGAAGAAATCGGGGATCGGTTGAAACAAAAAGGCATTATGAAACAGCGCATTGAAGGTTACCAAACGGGGCGCTGGATTTTACTTGACTACGGCTCTGTGGTTGTGCATATTTTCCATGAAGAGGATCGCAGCTTTTATAATTTGGAACGCTTATGGGGTGATGCCCCTGTAATTGAAGCACGTAGCCTATAAAAATAATATTTTGCGTTGACTTTATAAACCGGTTATTTTATAATAATCTCCAGTTGAATTATGGAAGCTACAGTGAAGGGGAGCAGTAACCCGTATGCACTCACAGAGAGCCGCCGGTTGGTGCGAGGCGGTGGGGAACTTGGGTGAACTCGCCCCGGAGTTGGCCGGAAGAAGATCTGGTATTCCGGCCCGGTGTATGCCGTTATCTACATTGAGTGGTTAAAGTCATGGGGATGTAGCTCAGTTGGGAGAGCGCTTGAATGGCATTCAAGAGGTCAGGGGTTCGATTCCCCTCATCTCCACCATTATGGCTTTATCAATTAGGGTGGTACCACGGGTGAACCTCTCGTCCCTAGACAGGGACGGGAGGTTTTGTTTTTTATACATTTTTATCATTTCGGGAAGGAGTTGCGGTCTTGAAACAAAACGGTCAGATCACAATAGGAGATTTGCTTGACCGCTCGGCGGGCAGATACCCGCAAAACGAAGCGGTGGTGTATCCGGAAAAAAATATCAGATATACTTACCGCCAGTTCCAGCATGAGTGCAACAAGGTGGCCAAGGGCTTAATGGCCCTGGGCATCAAAAGGGGAGAGCATATAGCTATTCTTGCCCCTAACATTCAGGAGTGGGTAATCACCCAGTTTGCCAGCGCCAAAATGGGTGCGGTTCTGGTAACGGTTAATACAAATTATAAACTTTTTGAATTGGAATACCTGCTGCGGCACTCAGACGCAACAACCTTAATTTTTTCCAGTGGCGTCAAGGATTCCAATTATTTGGATATGGTATATGAGCTTTGCCCTGAACTTAAAAACAGTATGCCTGGAAGACTTAACAGCAAAAAGCTTCCCATGCTGCGGAATTTAGTTTATATTGGAGACGATCCTAGGCCCGGCTTATTTTCCTGGGATGAAATGGTTACTCTTGGCGAGGGAATCTCCGACCAGGAGCTGACGGCCCGGCAGGCTTCCCTTGATCCCGGAGATGTTGTTAATATGCAGTATACTTCAGGCACTACCGGCTTTCCCAAAGGTGTTATGCTTACTCACAACAACCTGGTGGGGAATGCAGTCAGTATCGGCCAGTGCATGAACTTTTCGCCCGATGACCGGCTGTGCATTCCGGTGCCGCTGTTTCATTGTTTTGGCTGCGTGCTGGGAACCCTGACCTGCGTTACTTCAACTGCCACCATGGTAATGATGGAAAGCTTCAACCCCTTAAAGGTATTGGAGGCGGTTGAACAGGAAAGGTGCACCGCGCTGCACGGCGTGCCAACCATGTTTATAACTGAGCTGGAAGTTTTGGAGAGGCAGCCATTTGATACCTCATCCCTGCGCACCGGCATTATGGCCGGGGCACCATGTCCGATTGAGGTTATGAAAGCTGTAGTAGAAAAAATGAACATGCGTGAAATTGTTATTACTTATGGCCAGACTGAAGCCGCACCGGGTATCACTATGACCAGGGTTGATGATCCGCTGGAAGTTAGGGTTTCAACTGTTGGCAAAGCTTTAGAGGGTATTGAGGTCAAAGTGGTAGATCCCGTGGATGGCAGTGAATTACCCCCTGGCAGCCAGGGAGAAGTGTGCGCAAGAGGCTATAACGTGATGAAGGGTTATTACAAAATGCCGGAAGCAACCGCTGCCGCCATTGACCGGGATGGATGGCTTCATACGGGAGATCTTGGTATTATGGATGAAAGTGGTTACCTGCGTATTACCGGCCGGATTAAGGACATGATCATCAGGGGCGGGGAGAACATTTATCCCCGCGAAGTTGAGGAATTCCTGTATACCCACCCGATGGTTAAAGATGTGCAGGTTGTGGGCGTGCCCAGCAAGAAATATGGTGAGGAAGTTATGGCTTTCATTCAGCTCAAAGAAGGAGCGGAGGTTACAGAAGAAGAAATCAAAAAGTACTGCGCCGGTAAAATTGCCAGGTATAAAATACCCTCCTATATCAAATTTGTTTCAGCTTATCCGACTACAGCCAACGGTAAAGTGCAAAAATTTAAGCTGCGGGAAATGGCGATAAAAAACCTTATTATTGACGATGACATGTTGGGTACGGCTTAAAAGTGTCCGGTTCTGGAAAGAATTATGATAATTGCATTGAATGTTTGTAACTATTCAGCATGTGTAACTGCTTGGGAGACAGGAGTCAGAAGACGGAATGAAAGAACCGGGCTCATGGTATTCTGACTGCTGAATTCTGACTCCTGGCTACGGAATAGTAATGAATATTATGCCGGCGCACCTGTTTTAATTTTATTCAAGCGGGAAGCCGGTTTCATTATTGAAGGAGGAAGCTATGAAGGGTCGCTACGATTTTAAAGAAATTGAAGCAAAATGCCAAAAAGCGTGGTCTGAACAGGATTTATATTCCGTGCCCGATTTTAGCGATCGGCCCAAATATTATTGTCTGGAGATGTTTCCTTATCCCTCCGGGAAACTGCATATGGGTCATGTGCGCAACTACTCCATAGGAGATGTGCTGGCCAGATTTAAAACAATGCAGGGCTTTAACGTATTGCATCCCATGGGCTGGGATGCTTTCGGCCTGCCTGCCGAAAACGCCGCCATCAAACATGGTGCTTTGCACCCTGCCCAGTGGACTTATGATAATATTGACGCCATGCGCACCCAGCTTAAACAACTGGGTATCAGCTATGACTGGAACCGGGAGGTGGCAACCTGCCATCCCGGTTATTATAAATGGACTCAATGGTTGTTCCTGCAGCTATACAAGCAGGGACTGGCTTATAAGAAAAAAGCTGCTGTGAACTGGTGTCCTTCCTGCGCCACAGTGCTGGCAAATGAGCAGGTTAAAGAGGGAACCTGCGAACGCTGTAAGAGCGATGTGCAGAAAAGAGAACTGGAACAGTGGTTCTTTAAAATCACTGATTACGCGGACAGGTTACTTGAAGATCTTGATAAACTTGAGGGTTGGCCCGATAAAGTAAAAATTATGCAGGAAAACTGGATCGGCCGCAGCGAAGGCGCTGAGATCACCTTCGCCGTGGATGGTATGAATGAGAGCATGACCGTGTTTACCACCAGGCCGGATACTGTTTTCGGGGTGACTTACATGGTGCTGGCCCCCGAGCACCCCCTGGTGGAAAAGCTGATTGAGGGTAAGGAGCAGGCTGGGAAAATCAGGGACTTTGTAAAAACAGTGCGCAACCAAAGCGAAATCACCAGGACTTCAACGGAAGCTGAAAAAATAGGCCTGTTTACCGGGGCATATTGCATTAACCCGGTGAATGATGAAAAAGTTCCTATCCTGGTGGCGAATTATGTTTTAATGGAATACGGGACCGGTGCAGTTATGGGTGTGCCGGCCCACGACCAGAGGGACTTCGAATTTGCCCGCAAATATAATCTGCCCATCAGGATAGTGATCCAGCCGGAAGGAGCGGAATTAGACCCTGATACAATGACTGAAGCTTATGACGGAGAAGGATTAATGGTTAATTCCGGTGCATTCAACGGTACCCCTAATCGCGATGGGATAGCGGCGGTTACCCGTTTCCTGGAGCAAAAGGGATTGGGTCGGGGAAGAGTTAATTACAGGTTACGGGATTGGCTGATCTCCAGGCAGAGATATTGGGGGGCTCCCATTCCTATTGTCTACTGTGATAAATGCGGTGTGGTGCCGGTGCCCGAAGAGCATTTACCCGTAATGCTGCCAATGGATGTGGCCTTTCAGCCGACCGGCCGCTCGCCGCTGGAAGACCACCCCGGGTTTGTTAATACGAGCTGCCCCAACTGTGGCGGTAAAGCCCGGCGGGAAACCGACACCATGGATACTTTTATGTGTTCCTCCTGGTATTACTATCGTTATACCAGCCCCAGGGATGAAGACAACGCCTGGGATCATGATAAGGTTCGGAACTGGCTGCCGGTGGACCAGTACATCGGCGGTGTTGAACACGCAATACTGCACCTGCTTTACAGCAGATTCTTTACCAAGGTGCTTAAAGATATTAATTTAATTGACAACGATGAGCCCTTTACCAACCTGCTGACCCAGGGCATGGTGCTCAAAGACGGCGCCAAGATGAGCAAATCCAAGGGCAACGTGGTGAGCCCTGAAGATATTGTTGCCGCTTACGGGGCTGATACCGCCCGCCTGTTCATTCTGTTTGCCTCGCCTCCGGAGCGTGACTTGGAATGGAGCGACCAGGGGGTCGAGGGCTGCTATCGCTTCCTGAACCGGGTCTGGCGCCTGGTGGAACCGCTTGGTGACTCTCTTTCGGGCAACAACATTAACCGTCCGGCTACATTCGTTGGCATCAACAGGGATATGCGCCGGGTTACCCACCATACCGTTAAGAAAGTTACCGAGGATATTGACAAGCGCTTCAATTTCAACACAGCTGTAAGCGCGATCATGGAACTGGTCAACGCCATGTACCAGTTCCGGGAAGTCCCCGAAACCGACCGCGAGCCGTGGGTCATGAAAGAGGCTGTAGACTCGCTGCTGCTGCTTTTAGCGCCTTTTGCCCCCCATATAACCGAGGAGTTATGGGCAAAAACGGGACATCAAGGCAGTATTCACGCCCAGCCCTGGCCAGCGTTTGACCCCGAGGCTATTGTGGAAGATGAAATCACTATCGTGATTCAAATTAACGGAAAGGTCCGGGACCGGATGCTGGTGCCGGCCGAAATTGAGGCGGAAGCCATGAAGGAACTGGTAATGGGGCAAAACCGGGTAAAAGAGCTGACAGAAGGCAAGAAAGTGGTAAAAGTGATTGCGGTACCGGGTAAGCTGGTAAATATCGTGGTAAAGTAAGAGTAACGGTCATTGCCGCGCTGCGCCTGCAAAGGCCAAAGTTATGCGAGTTTAACGGCAAAAGCATTATGCCCGTAATAAAAAGGCACTGCAATACCGGTGCCTTTTTATTTTTTTTCAGGATGAGTACTGCAGTGTAATTTAAAGGTAGCGGAGCCATGGGGACGGTTCGGGCGTCCCCGAAGCGTAGCGAAGGGCCGAAGGGATTACGATGGACCGTCCCCGTGGCGCCGGCACCGGATTAGGAAGTTACATCTTTTAAAGTTTTGGACCATGTATCAGGTTGGACCTGGCGGAGCTTTCTGTTGCCAACCACTAAGTCAATACCGGGCACATCACTTTTTTTCAGCACACCTGGGCCGTTGGAACGTATCATCTTATAATAAGCCATAACATGGCTGCTGCCGATGTTGCTATCTACCTCGGTGCAAAAAATCCAAAGTACTTGAGGTAATTTAATAATTGTTTTAGGTGTGATCATGGCGCCGGCCAGCTGTCGTATCTCCTCCTGGAGGTTGACCGGTTTGCTGGTGTAATTGCCTTCAAAAACATCCAACAGCGTGGTTTGCTTACCGTTCATCTGTATCTGTCCCAGTGTATTGCTGACATCGACCAACGCCTGCTGGTCGATGTTGATGAATGCTCCTATTGATGTGCCGAATAATTCTTCCATACGGTCAATTAATTTTTGTTGCCCGTATTTTTTATAATAATCGTCAACGGTTAATAATTGGCGGCCGCTGGTAAGCCGGGTGTACCGGGGCACCGAAATAATGCCGATGGGACCTTGTGGGTCCGGAAAAAAAGTCAGGTTTACCGCTTTTAGTTTTGAACCGTCAGTCCATAGGATAATAATGCTGTCGGGCGTTTTATTGTTGGGTGCGGCTGTTGCGGCGGAAGTAGGTAATAAACAGGCAGCGATCAGCACCGGGAGAATAAACAAAGCTGCTCTATTACGCATAATGAATTCCTTTCAATTTGGTATAAAAATAACTAAATGTTATATTTTCCAAATTCGTTCATAAAATACAAGCAACTTTTAGAATTAAAAATAAAATTCCGTAGGAGGATTGGTACTGAAACTTTTTATGCAGTGTCCCTTGGAAGAGCGGAAAAGGTCACGGTATAACTGTTCGAAGTCTTCCTTGGACAGACAGATATATCCGTCTGTATTGGCGAGATAGCCGTTGACTATCAGGTTGAAGAACACGTTACGTTTGGTGATCTTAACCATGGAAAGCTCATATTGATTTAAAGGCAGGTTAATCACGTCCCCAGCATTAATTTACTTAAAAAATATATTATCATATTCTCTTGACAGGGGGTATTAGCAGGTATATACTTGAAAAAGGCTTTAATATGCTAAATAGATAACGAGATAAAGCAACAGGGGGAAACCTTAACATGTCAGATCGAGTGCTTAGACTGGGGCTGCCGAAAGGCAGCTTACAGGAATCAACATTTCAGCTGTTCAAACGGGCCGGGTTCAATATTTCGGTCCGCAGCCGGTCATACTTTCCTTCCATTGATGACCCTGAAATAGAGGTTGTACTGATGCGGGCCCAGGAAATACCCCGCTATGTTAATGAAGGGGTTTTGGATGCCGGGCTCAGCGGCCTGGACTGGATCCTGGAAAACGAAGCCGATGTGGTGGAAGTTGCCGATTTAAATTATTCCAAGCAGACCACCAACCCCATCCGGGTTGTCATTGCTGTGGCTGAAAACAGCAATATCAATAATGTGCAGGATTTGCAAGGGAAACGCATCGCCACCGAATTGGTCCGGCTTACTCGTAACTACCTGGCCAAAAACAACGTTACAGCCAACGTTGAATTTAGTTATGGGGCAACTGAGGTTAAAGTGCCTCATCTGGTGGATGCCATAGTTGATATTACGGAAACCGGAAGTTCGTTAAGAGCCAATAAACTGAAAATAATTGACACTATTTTGGTTTCCACCACCCGCCTGCACGCCAATAAACAGGCCTGGGAAAACCCTTTTATCAAAGAAAAACTGAAAAACCTGGCTGTTTTGCTGGAAGGGGCACTGCGTGCGGATTCCAAAGTCGGCTTAAAAATGAATTTACCAAAAAGCAAGCTGGAAGACGTGCTGGCGATACTGCCTGCCATGAAGCATCCCACGGTTTCACAGCTAATCAACAGCGACTGGCTGGCCGTTGAAGTGGTGCTGCCGGAAAAACAGGTCCGCGACTTAATTCCGGCCTTGCGCAAGGCCGGTGCCCAGGATATCATCGAGTATCCCTTAAACAAGGTTATCCCTTGAAACTATGATCAAGCGTTCTTTCCCTCTGTTCCGGGGTTGTGCTATAAAGCTGGCATCGGATGGATTGGTCAATAGGGGGCTAAACAAAATGATCCTGGGATTAGGTAAAAAGAAAAAAACCGTGAAGGAACTACGGAAAAACCTGGGGCTCACCGCCAAAGAACTGGCCGAAATAACGAAAGTTGGTACAATTGATATTTTAAAAATCGACGGTTTGAAACTTGGAGATGTGCCGGAGCCTTTACGAACAATAATTTCTCCGGTATTAATGGGGAATTATATGGATAAAATCCCCTGGTAGAATGATCAGGTTTTTTGTTGGGTCATAACCGGAGGGCTGGAACCGGCATGTTGGATGACCCGCCGGTCATGTCAAGAAGTGGGAGTTTTCAAGACATTATCGCTAAAAATATGTTTTGAAGACATTATCGCTAAAAATATGTTTTGTGCAAGGAATATGCATGGATATGTAGAATTGGATAATATTATCACCGGGTGCAGGCATAATGAGCCCGGTGATTTTTTTATGAATTCACCAGTCCAGACATGCAGCGTGTCAGTGCTTATGCCTGGTTCCCGGGCTACACCGGCGGCGGGATTTCCTCTTTCCTTAACACGATTGAACGCCATTATCCTGTATTTTTTATCGAACGCCCTTATTTAGGGCGCCTCTGATAGTTTATTGTATCACACCTTTTGAGTGTACATAAAATTGCGGTAAGGTCAGATGTACCTTGAAACCATTACCTGGAAGGGATGATGAAGTTTGGATGTCAGTTATCAACAACTCGTGTACGGGGCTCTATTGCATGATATCGGAAAGTTGGTTCAGCGGGCCGGTCCGGGGGAGGGGAGCCATGGAGACAGGGGGGCGGAATTTGTAAGCGATGAGCTTGTGGGAGATGAATGGCGGGAAGTTGTGGAGTGCGTCCGGTATCATCACGCCGAAGCGCTAAAAAAAGCGAAACTGGCGAACAGCAGCCTGGCCTATATTATTTATGAAGCGGATAATATTGCTGCCGGAGCTGACAGGAGGAAAAGAGATGCAGCGACAGAGCAGAGTCTTTTCCGTAGGGATATGCCCCTTTACAGCATATTTAATGTCTTTAAGTATGACGGTTCTATTTCGGAAACAGTATTTCCCTTAAAAACAATAGAAGAATCCGGACAGATCAACTTCTCGGAGGAAACGAGCCGTGTTGAAATATCACCACAAAAATACTCAAACTTATTTCAGGTCTTTAAAAAGGGCTTCCGGAAACTGAGGACAGGCAGTGATTCTCTCGAATCTCTGCTTAAATTACTGGAAGTGTGTTTGGTAAACGTGCCCTCCAGCACCAGCACCAAAGAGATGCCGGATATATCGTTATATAACCACAGTAAAATTACAGCAATGATTGCCGGATGTCTTTACTATTACTTTGCTGAAGGAGGAATCAAGAACTATAGGGAGCTGTGCTTTGACCAGCCGGAAAAACTAAGACAAGAAAAAACCATGCTCCTGGTCTCCGGAGATATGTCCGGAATTCAGAATTTTATCTATACCATATCAAGCAAGGGGGCTTTGAAATCCCTGCGGGGACGTTCCTTTTACCTGGAAATATTCTTGGAGCATGTGATAGATGAAATCTTGGAGTTGTGTGGTCTCTGCCGGGCTAATTTGCTTTATTCCGGGGGAGGGCATTTTTATCTGGTCCTTCCCCATACGGAAGCGGCCAGGGTAGTTTTAGAAACGGCCAAAGAACGGGTAAACAGTTGGCTGATGGGGATGTACTCCACGGAACTTTATCTGGAAATCTCTTATATTGAGGCCAGCGCCCATGAGTTGGCCAACGGGTTTAACCATGAAGAAAGGTCGGACAATTTCTTAGGTAATTTATTCCGCCGGGCAGCGAGGGCAAATTCCAGGGGAAAACTGCAGCGGTATTCGCACAAGCAGTTGGAGGAATTGATTGATCCCGACAGTCAATTAAACAGCCAGTTGGAAGCGGGTAGAGAGTGCTCAGTTTGTGGATCTTCCCGTCACCAGTTAGCTGCCAAAGACGACAATCTGCTCTGCAGCAACTGCCTGGCACTATTTAACGCAGGTGATAAACTGGCCAGAATGATGGGCGGCGAAGAGGAACGCCCCGTAATTGTAGTCAGGTCGGAAGATGATGAAAAGAATGGACTCCCCCTGCCATCTGTTAAACAAGGACAGGTTTACCTCTCCTTTGCTGGAATAAACGAAGCTCAAAAACTGCTGCGCCAAGGCCAAGCTCGCCGGGTATATTCCATCAACAGTCTTTTGACGGGAAAGAACTATATGACCAATCTTTGGGCCGGTACTTACAGTGCGGCAAGCAGTGGAGAGGGACTGGTTGATTTTGCCACCTTGGCCCAAAGAAGCTGCGGAATAAAGCGGATTGGCGTTTTGAGGGCTGATGTGGATAACTTGGGCCGGGCCTTTATTAAAGGATTTGTATTTCCGAACGGTAAGCCGGACCGGTACAGATATGTCTCACTTTCCCGCAATGCTTCCCTATCTTACAACCTGTCCATTTTTTTTAAATACGAAATTAATAAAATCTGCTGCGGTAAATTGGGAACTCTTAATCCCTTTAAACTGCCGGGAAAAACGGAAGGACCCGGCGCGGAAAAAAACGTGGTTATTGTGTATGCAGGCGGCGATGACGTATTCATTGTCGGTGCCTGGGATGATGTGCTGGAACTGGCGGTTGACCTGCACCAAGCATTCAAGAAATTCACCAACGGTAAAATGACCTTGTCCGCCGGGGTTGGAATTTTTCACGATTCCTTTCCAATAAGCCAGATGGCACAATTAACCGGGCATCTGGAACAATCAGCAAAGTCCGGCACCAAAAATCAAATTGCCCTGTTTGGCCCGGAAATCAATGGCCAGGAGGGAAAACAGGAGAAATACACCTTTAAGCATATTTATCAATGGGATGATTTTACAGGGAAAGTATGCGGCGAAAAGTTGGGCGGGCTCTTGGAATGGTTTAGCATCGGCGAGGACAACACAGAGCCGGGCAAATTGAACTGCGGCATGTCCAGGCTGTACAAGCTGCTCCAGCTTTTTAGGGGTATAGAAGAAGGTTGGGATAAAGATGACCGAATCGAATTGGCCCGCCTGGCCTATGTTTTAGGCAGGATGGAGCCTTCAGGCAAAAATAAGGAACTTTTGGGCGGGGTCTACCTTGAGATGAAGCGGGCCATATATCAATGGGCCTTATCGGCAAAGGACCGGAAAGAGTTGATCACAGCGCTTACCATTTTAATTTATCTCAATCGCAAAGGGGAGGACGACCATGAATAAGGAATACGTGGATAAAGCCAAGAAAGTGGTGGAAAGCCTTAAAAACGATCAAGGTAAAATCAGTCTGACCACCAGCCAGATACGTAAATTTTTGGCCGGGGTCAATGCTGTTAAAAACAAACTGCAAATTTACGAGTCGCAAGGGCTGATCCGGGAAGACAGACTGCACGAAGACATTTTAAGGGATATTCAAGCATTAAAAGTAAAATTGATTTATCAATGCGGTAGGGAGCCAAAGATTGTAAAACCCTTCGCCGAAAAAGCGGAATTAATCAAAGAAATTGACGCTATCAAAACCAGCGTCAGTAAATTCCGTAATTTTGCCGCATATATCGAAGCTATTGTTGCTTATCACAAATTTGAGGGAGGTAGAGACTGATGAGTAATATCAATGGACTACTCGGTAAATTAATATTTGAAGGTAAACTTTGCCTAAAGACCGGGTTGCATATTGGCGCTTCCAAAGATTTTTCATCCATTGGCGCTGTTGATGCGGTGGTGGTCCGTGATCCCCTGACCAGGAGACCCTATATTCCCGGAAGCAGCCTCAAAGGGAAAATGCGCTACCTTTTGGCCCGGATTTACGCGCGGGAAGGGCGGTTGAAGGATATTAAGGAAGAAAACCGGCAGCTTTTACGCCTTTTCGGCAGCAGCGGTGACAAATTAGTTCTTTCCCGGCTCCAGTTTTATGACCTGTTTATGACCGGCGAGAGCGCCGGGCGCCTGGAAAAAATGGATACCGACTTGTATTTGACCGAAATCAAATTTGAAAATACCATCAGTCGTTTGACTGCCATAGCTAATCCCCGTCAGCTGGAGCGGGTGCCGGCGGGAGCTGAATTTGATTTCAAGCTGGTTTATAACGTGGAAAATCTTGAGGAATTGGAGGAGGATATGAGGCACCTGGGCTATGGGACTTATATGCTTCAGGACGATTATATCGGGGGGCACGGCAGCAGGGGATACGGCCGGATAGAATTGTCGGAAATAACAATCAAGTATAAAGACTACGCCCGGGTTTTGGGTAAAGAGACAATGGATATTAAAACCCGGGCGGAACAAGCCTTCAAGGAAGGCAGAAACGGCGTGGTAGCATGATGAAATACTATATTTACAAATTGAAGTTTTTAACGCCGGTGCGTTTTGGCAGCAGTAGCGCCGGGGCAGGGCTGGCACAGAGCAAAATATCCTGCCATGCTGACACTCTTTTTAGCGCCCTTGGCCAGGAATGGATAAATATTTACGGTAACAGGGGGTTTAATGAATTTATTGAGGCCGCCCGGAACAACCGGTTGCTGATTTCAGATTTGTACCCCTGGCATGACCTGGAACTTTATCTGCCCAAACCGGTCCTGCCCCCATTATTTCAACAGGATGTCGATGATGAGGGAAAAACGGATAAAAAGTTGATGAAGCAACTGGCTTATATTCCTGTGAGTAAGTTCCGGGCATATATTGATTTTCTCCGGGACGGGGTGGAACTGCCCTGGAACTCGGGGCATGAAGGCTTTGCTTATGAAGTGCTTCTTTACCGGGCCAATATAGTACGGGAGATTGAAACTATGCCTTACCTGGTTTCAGCCTATCGTTTCGTGGGAACAGGCGGCTTATATTTTATTCTGCAATCATCCGAATTCTGGCGGGAAAAATTTGACATTGTCATTGAAAGCCTGGGACTTTCCGGTATCGGCGGCAAAAGGAGCAGCGGATTGGGCAAGTTTGAACTGGCGGAGGAATCCTTTGAGATAGGACTTTATGATAGTGACTGTATTTTGGAGGAAATGCTGAAGGAAGACGGGGGAGTCTATATGTCCTTGTCAGTGCTGGCCCCTGCGCAGGACGACCTGGCCGTCATCAAGCAGGGTAAATCGTACTATTCCCTGATCAGAAGAACCGGTTTCGTGGCTTCCCCGGTTTATGCCGGTACCCAGCTGAAAAGAAAACCGGTGGTGATGTTTGATGCCGGGTCCTGTTTTCCGGCAAAAATCAAAGGACGGATATTGGACGTTTCAGATAACGGCGGGCATCCGGTCTACCGTTACGGTAAAGGCATGTATCTGGGGGTGAAAATGTGAACCCTGGCGGGAGAACCACTTATCGTTTGAAGCTGCAAGTTATAACGCCCCTTTTTGTGGGCGGGGGGGACAGTGTGAACCTAACCAGGATCAACTACGCTTATGTGCCTGAAGAAAAAAAGGTTTATGTATTGGACGAGCGCAAGTGGATTAATTATTTACTTAATGCAAATCTGCTCGATGATTATGAAGAATACATCCAGCAAGTGGCAGGTACAAGAAAAGGCGGAGCAGATATATATAAATGGTTTCAAGATAAAGAGCGGCGCGTTAGAGCCAGGGCGGGGTCAGTATTCAACCAGGTCAGCTCGGCTGTTTATTCCACTGCCGGTCATCCTGATTTTAAAACCAATGATATTCACGGCTTTATCAAGAATTCGGCCGGTCTTCCTTATATACCGGGCAGCAGCATCAAGGGTGCTTTGCGCACGGCGGTGCTGGCCTCTCATCTCCAAAAAAATGCCGCCGGCAACAAACGATATCTTGATGAATTGGAAAAAATTTTGGCAGACGGCAGCAGGGATAAAAAGGATAAAAAGAAAAACATTGAAAGACTGAGCCGGAAAATAGAGGAAAATTTATTGGATTACCGGAAGCAAATTGACGACAGTTCGCTGGTTTTTAAAGGTATGTCCGGCATATCCGTCAGCGATTCCACACCATTCTCATTGGAAAACCTGATTCTTGTAAAGAAAAGGGATTTATCACTTGTCGACGGCAAGTTGAAGGGGGATGGGTACAGTAGAGGAACATTGCCGCTTTACAGGGAATGTGCCAGGCCGGGCACAGAGGTGGAATTTACGTTGACTATTGATGACTTCAAGATAAATAAAGCATATGGAATCAAGACCTTTAATGATATTGCAGGTGTGTTGCAAAAGCAGTTTGATGCGCTCTTTGGATCGTCGGGGGTCATTGCTGCCTGGCCGAAAAGTATAAACTTCCTGCCTGGAGAAGTCCTGCAGGATAGCGGCAAAGGCATAATGATTATAGGAGGCGGGGCCGGTTATCATGCCAAATCCGTCATTTCATCCCTGGCGGGGGACCCCAAAAAAGCAAACGAGTTGACCAGAAACATTATGCAGCTAATTTTCCATAAACACATGCATTACCAGGACCGGCCGCTCTCACCGCGGGCATTGAAAGTGGCAAAGGTGAATGGTAAGGACGTGTTTATGGGTATCTGCCGAATACGAGAGGTTAAAAAATGTTGAGAACAGTCAAAATTGTATTGGAACCTGACAGGGAAGAAAAATGCCATTATAACATGGCCTCACTTTTTCACGGAATTCTCATGGAAAAGATTGATCGAAATTATGCCGGGCATCTGCATCATAGCGGATTGAAACCTTTCAGCCAGTACCTTGGCAGTGAAAAGGGGGACAATTTATGGATCTGGACGATTAGTACCTTGACGGAGCAAGCCTGGCAGGAGATAGGAAAACCTCTTTTAAACGATGATTTGACGGAATTTATTTTAAAAGACAAAGATCTTAGGTTGGCTGTCAGGGAAAAGAGGGAGGAACATCCTTATACTTACAGGGAATTGACCGGGAAATATTATCTAAATGAGAACCCCAAAAGGAATATAAAAATTAATTTTCTCACTCCCTGTTCCTTTAAATCGGCTAACCAGTACGCTATTTTTCCGGAACTGTCGTTAATTTATAAAAGTCTGATGAATAAATATGACGCCTTCTCCGATCAGTTTTCTTTGAAAAACGATGAGGCCCTCCAGCACCTTTGCCAATATACCAGAATCAGGAGTTATTATTTAAGAAGTACCTACTATTATCTTGAAGGGGTGAAAATCCCTTCGTTTATCGGAAAATTGGATCTGATAATTAGCGGACCGGAAACCATGGTCAGTCTGGCGAACCTACTTTTCAGTTTTGGGGAATGGTCCGGGATCGGTATTAAAACAGCATTGGGTATGGGGGCGATCAAGATTGAGTAGTTATGTTCTTTTTTCATGCGTTGGTTCTACAGACCCTGTCAGGGATAATTATGACGGGCCTATGCTTCATATAATCAGGCATTACCGTCCACACACAGTTTATATTTTTTTAACGCGGGAAATGGGAATGCGGGAGGATCAAGACAAACGCTTTTCCCGGGCAGTCGAGCTCTTGTGTGAACAATTGGCCCATCCGATTGAGATTAATTTAATTTTTTCCCATATTGACAATCCGCACGACTTTGATGTGTTTATTGGCGTCTTTAGTGAGTCCCTGAAGAAAATTGCTCAAACCTTCCCTGAAGATGAAATATTGTTAAATGTCAGCTCCGGCACTCCCCAAATGATGGCCATGCTCTGCCTGGAAACCGTCGTATCATCCAAACCGTTGATTCCGGTGCAGGTGACCACCCCGGCCGCAAAAGCAAATCAAAGTAAAATGGGAGGAGGCGAATACCATGTGGAATGGGAATTCCGCAACAATCTTGATAATGAACCGGATGCGCCAAACCGTTGTGTTCGCCCCAATATCCTGAGTTTTAAGCGGACATTGGCTCAAGGGCAAGTTCAGGCGTTGATAAAAAAATATAATTATGAAGAAGCAGCTCAAATTTTAAGGGGCTATGGAACGAAAGAAAACTCATTGGTCATGAAATTACTTAAATTTTCGGTTTACAAAAAAAACCTTGATTCAGCATCAAATAGCCCGGATTTTTCAGAAATTAAAGATTTGGTGGGTTACCCGAAAATGGATAAGGAATGTATGGAGCTATGTGAATATTATAATGTGGTTAAGCTGCTTCAAAAGACCGGTCATTTAACTGATTTTATCCTGCGCTTAAATCCCCTGGTTACAGAGTTGCAAAGCAAGTTTCTAAAAAATTGCCTGGGTTTTATGATCGATGTAATCATCGAGGAGCGATATAGGCCTGAAAGGAACCGTGGTTCGAAAAAGATTATTGAAAAGTTGGTCAGAAGGCATAAAATAAAAGCTTATGACCCAAAACTGCTGGAATACATCGATGATTACTTTGAAAGTGAGTACCGGGACAATAGCCACAACAATATAAGATTGCAGAACTGCCTGATCAGCTACTTTTTAAGGAGAAATACAGACAAGCAACTGCAATCTTTTGGCGATTTCCTGCAGGCCATGGAAAGCCTTAATCAGCACAGGAATTTAGCTGCCCACAACCTTTACGGGGTTCAGGAAGAAGACATAAAACAAAAGGTTGATATGAGCAGCAGTAAAATTGTCGATAAGCTGGAAGGCTTAATCAAAGTTATTTTTAAAGGACGCTGTAAACACGAAATATTTGGCATTTTTGAAGATATCAATACCATAATATTCGATGAACTGGAGCGTTGCCTATGAGTTTTTTGTATGTCTGTGAGCCTGACACCAGAATAAGGATTGAGGAAGGGCGGATTATAGCGGAAAAAAGTGGTGGCCTGGTGGTCGGCATTCCTATGGAATTATTGGAAAGGGTGGTGTTGATGGGTTCTGCGCAAATGACAGCGTCATGTTCAGCTGAGCTTCTAAAAAAGGGCATCCCCGTAACTTTCCTTTCCAAAACGGGGGTTTTCTATGGCCGCCTGGAATCTACCAAACATGTGAATATCACCAGGCAGAGAGAGCAGTTCAGGGCGGGGGAAGATGAGGATTTTTGCGTCAAATTTTCTGCCGGGATTGTTGCCGCTAAAATCCACAATCAAGTTGTTATATTACGCAGGTACAACCGGCATATAAAAAAGGCTGCGGTAGATGAACATATTTACCAGATGTCGCTGTTGGAAAATGCCGTCTCCGAAGCTAAAGCAATTCCCCAAATTATGGGTTATGAAGGGGCGGCCTCCCGTCATTATTTCAGCGCCTTATCAATGATGGTTAATAAAAATTTTTCCTTTTCAGGAAGAAACCGGATGCCTCCCCTGGATCCGTTTAATTCTCTGCTCAGTTTGGGCTATACGTTGTTGTTATATGAAACATATACTGCATTGGTAAATAAAGGGCTTCACCCTTACGCCGGGTTGATGCATCAAGACAGGCAGGGACACCCGGCATTAGCCAGCGACCTTATGGAGGAATGGCGGCCGGTGATTGTGGATTCCTTGGTGATGAGTATTGTTCAAGGTGGCAGCCTTGTAGCAGATGATTTTAATAAAGATGAGGAAACCGGGGCGGTATTACTTAAGAAAAATACCCTTCGGAAATTTGTAAAATATTTTGAACAAAAAATTAGAAGTGAAGCAAATTACCTTAACCAAGTAAATTATCGCATGAGTTACAGGCGGGCCATTCAGTACCAGGCAGGAGTTCTGGCTAATTGTATAGAAAATAGGGATATTACCATATATCACCCTGTCCGTTTACGCTAATGGGGGGATGCGATGATGGAAGTCAAGCTCTTTGAGGATTATTTTTCTTTTGATGAAGAAGAAGTTGTGGAAAAGCGAAAATACCTGGTGGTAGTAATTTATGATGTTACTGATAACAAACGAAGAAGTAAACTTGCCAAATATTTGAAAAGTTTCGGTTTTCGGGTGCAAAAGTCTGCATTTGAATGTATTCTCGATACTAAAAAATTTAAAAAATTAACTAATGGAATTAAAAATTATATTAACGATGACGATTTGTTAAGGATTTACCGTTTAACAGGAAATGCAGAAGTCCAGGTTTGGGGAAATGTTCAGAGGATGGAAATCGACGAAATTATTGTTGTATAAAATAACCCGTATTAATGAATAAAGGAAAAGTATAGATATGAGCCGCACATTGAATTTATTGAAAAAATTAAGATGCTTAACAATAAAATGCTCATGCATAATAAAAATGGAATGCATAAGCCGCAATACTGTTTTTGATGCTTACTCCGGTGGGCAATTTCGGTCGCATGGTTCATTCTTCATTAACCCCGCCAGGGGACGGAAACTTGTGGCGGCAAGTATGTTTCCTTTTTCATTCAAGTTCATTCTTCATTAACCCCGCCAGGGGACGGAAAC
>NZ_KE387267.1:122269-149363 GCF_000430885.1 Desulfotruncus alcoholivorax DSM 16058
ATGTGGTGCAGACAAAATAAACCCGGCGATTTATTTATGAAATCGCCGGGTTGGGCAAGCGGCGCGTTTAAGCGCGTTTAAATCTTGGTTCCATTGTAAATTGGTTACGCTATGTACCAGTCCTCGATAGGCCGGGGTTTGCCGAAGTGATAACCCTGTCCGAAGTCTATCTGAAGCTCACGCAGCACCTTCAGCACATCAACATTTTCTACGAATTCGGCAATGGTTTGTTTGCCCAGAATGTGAGCAATAGAACACATAGCTTGGACAATAGCTCGTTGTTGTAAATCGGTATGAATGTTTTTAATGAACGAACCGTCAATTTTTAAATAATCGACTGGTATACTATTCAAATACGCAAAGGTTGAAAAACCGATACCGAAGTCATCCAGCAAAAACTTGCAGCCGATAGACTTCAGCTTGTGTACCCATCGTTCTGCCAATAAAAGATCCCTAACCGCAGAGGTTTCAGTAATCTCAAAACCAAGTCGGGAAGGATTAATGCCACTTTCAATAATGGCTCTTTCGATGAAGGAAAGCAGATCTTCTTCACCCAGGCTTAATCCGGAGATATTAACAAATATATTAATATCTCGATAGCTTTGTAAAGTTTGCAAAACAGTGCTGACCACCCAGCGGTCAATTTGTGGCATTAAGCTGAAGTCTTCGGCTATTGGGATAAATTCACCCGGTAAAATTAATTCATTATCCATGCCTATTAATCTAACCAGGGCTTCATAGTGAGATATCACTGTTTTTCCTTCACGAATATCATAAATAGGCTGGTAATGAACAATAAATTGTTCTTCTTTTAAAGCTCTCTTAATTAGCTGCACTATATTGTTAAAACGTTCCAGTTTGGCTGATGGGTTGCTGTCCGGATTATTGAATACTGCCCTGTTACGCCCGAGTTCCTTGGCGGCATGGAGAGCAATGTCCGCGTTGGAAAGCAGTTGGGCTGAATCCATGGTACCGTCGATGATGGTTATGCCGATACTAATACTGATATTGGAAAAGTTGCCGAAGTTATTTAAAATGAACTCATACTCATCTACAGAGGATCTGATTTTTTCAGCCATGGCGGCTGCACTTGCTTCGTCGGCATCTTCCAGTAGTGCGGCAAACTCATCCCCGCCGATGCGGGCCAGCAAATCGTTTGAACGCAAGTTTGAACCAATTAATTCGGCTATGTTGATTAGTACCCGGTCGCCTGAATTGTGACCAAATAGGTCGTTGATGATTTTGAAGTTGTCAATATCAATTAACAAGAGGGCACTTTTGGGGCCCGATTTGGCATTAGCAATTACTTTATCCAGCGCTTGCTCTAAGTAATACCTGTTGGGCACTTTTGTCAGGTAGTCGTAAGTGGCCATGTAATAAAGGTGTTGTTCCATCTGCTTTTGTTCGGTTATGTCGTGGAAAGATGCAACCACCCCCGATAAATTACCTGTCGCGTCGAAAAGCGGTGCAGCATTTACGGACAGCATAACTATTGCACCGTTATTGTGTTCAATTGCGTGTTCGACATGCCAAACCGGTTTTCGGGTGCGCATTACGCAGGCAAAAGGCAGTTCTGCTTCAGGAAACGGCCCGCCTTTTACTGATGAAATTTTCCACAAAGGATCGTTATATATTTTATGTTCTATCAATGATTCCTCAACTTGTAATATCTTTTGGGCTGCTTCATTGGCAAATATTATCCGGCCCAGGGTGTCAAAAATGATTATACCGTTTGGCACCGTTTCAACTATACGCGCCAGCCTGACTTCACTTTCCTGTAAGGCTTTCTGTGAAAGTTGTATGTCGGTTGTGTCAAAAAAAATTGTGGCAAATTGTTTGGGCTTTGGACAAAATACATATACGTCCAAATATTTATCCAGAGCCTTTGAATAATTATTTAATTTCCTGGGTTGACCGTTCAGGGCAACTTCCCCGTATGTTTCAATCCAGTAGGACTCGGTTTGGGGCAGCACTTCCAGTACGGTTTTCCCTACCACATCTGCATGTTTCAGTCCCGTTATATTTTCAAAAGCCTTGTTCACATCCAAGAAGCGGTAATCGTAAGGTTTGCCGGCATGGTCGCAAATAATTTCATGTAGTGCAAAACCTTCCATCATTGAATTAAAAAGAGTGTAATACCTTGTTTCTTCTGCACGCTTCGCTTCTTCAGCCAACCTGTGGCCGGTTATGTCCAATCCCAATTTCAGCACCAGTGGTGTATTATCCACATCGTGAAAAGGATAATCATAAATGCGGTAGATACAATTATCCCAAGCTTTAAATTCTCTTTCAACATGTTCCTGTTTGTCAAGCAATTCTGATATATCGCAACCGGAGCATGGTTTATTTCGTTGCTTGAGAATTTGGTAGCATTTACTCCCTTCAACATCCCCGAACCTTTGTTTAAAATATTTATTTGCATACTGAATGGAGTAATCATCAGCCATGAGACACAATAGGGCCGGCAAGGCGTTGATCAGGGAAAAAAGTCTTTTGCTTTCGTTGGCTAATTTACTGGAAATAGCAGCCTGTTTGGATAATTCTTTATGTATAATGAAAAAAAACACAATACTTGTAACCAACACAAATAATAATCCCTTGATAGTCTGAAAAAAGGTCAACCTGGGTTCGTAAAAAAGATTGTTTAAGGTTAGGTCTGAAGCATAGATCCAAAAACCTCCAAAAAGGATATATAGAGCTATTATTTTTATGGTCGTGATAAAAGTTTGCTTGTTGTTCATTACAAACACCTTTTTTCTGAAAATTTTACCATAAAAAAGTTAAAAAATGTATGGTCTTTGTCGAAAGTTGATTTATTGCTAAAATTATGGTATTAAAGGTTTGCATATCCGGCATCAACCGACCCCGACCACAACGACCTGCCCGATTATTTTTAATTATATCCTCATCTATTGCACAAAATAGATAAAAAGCAATAAAATTGTATAAGGATCTATTTGCAAAAATAAATTAATTTTGAGGAGAAAAAAATGATACCACTCAGGGACAGTATCCGTTCAAGCACTTTCCCCATCGTAAATTTGAGCATTATTATCCTGAACCTGGTTATTTATGTTTGGGAGGTCATGCTTGGGCCCCAGCAATTGAACCAAATTTTTTATATCTTCGGCCTGGTGCCTGCCAGAGCGCTTGATATCTTCCTTTCAGGCGCGTCAATTACGCCTGTTTTGGTAAACCTGTTTACGTCCATATTTATTCATGGCGGGTGGGTGCACGTTATCGGCAATATGTTGTTTCTCTGGGTTTTCGGGGATAACATTGAAGACCGGCTGGGGCATTTCAAGTACCTCTTGTTTTATCTGGCGGCCGGGGTTGCCGGCGGTGTGGCCCATATTTTGTCCAACCCGGCCTCAACCATCCCGGTGGTGGGTGCCAGCGGCGCCATAGCCGGCGTTTTAGGGGCTTATGTGGTGGCTTTCCCGCGTTCACGTATACTGGCGCTGGTGCCTATTTTTATAATTTTTACCCTGGTGGAGATTCCTGCCTTAATATTTATAGCCCTCTGGTTTGTGATTCAGATCTTTAACGGCGTGGCTTCTCTGGGCGGTTCAGTCAACCCTGTGGCCTGGTGGGCCCATGTTGGCGGGTTCATCACCGGAGCGTTATTGATTAAAACCATGGCTCCCAGAGGGGTGCGGGGTTATTACCGGTCGTAAATGGAGAAGGCCGCTTCCTCCGCCGACAGGGCTAAATATCGACTGAAATATATTAAACTGTGGGGCGCTTGGTTGTCAGCCGCAACGAAAAAAGACCAACCTGGTCAAGGCCGGTCTTTTTTCGTTGCAGTAACGGGATTTTAGGTTTGGAAACAGAAGTAATTTAATTTATCGTTTTGGTATCTGATAATCTCTCCAAGAAAGGACTGGGGTCCATGGCCAGGCAAATTAAACGTTTATACCGGTCATCGAATAACCGCATGATTGCAGGTGTATGCGGCGGGTTGGCCGAATACCTCGGTGTCGACCCGGCGATTGTGCGGTTGGGTTATATCATTCTATCCGTTGCATCAGCGGCCTTTCCCGGTATTCTGGTTTATCTGGTGGCTTGGCTGGTGATACCGCGCGACTTTTAACCTATGCCTGCTCCAAGCGTTGCCGCAGGGCTTTTTTATTGAATTTGCCCACGCTGGTTTTAGGGATCTCGTCGACAAATATGACTTTGTCGGGGAGCCACCATTTGGCCACCTTGTCTTCCAGGAAACTGATGATATCCGCTTCCGATAACCGGCCTTTCCAGTCTTCACGGATCACCACGCAGGCAACGGGCCGTTCAACCCACTTTTCGTGGGGCATGGCCACCACTGCGGCCTCCTGGACCGCCGGGTGGGCCATAATGGTGTTTTCCAGGTCTACGGAAGATATCCATTCTCCACCGCTTTTAATCAGGTCTTTGGCGCGGTCGACGATGCTTACAAAGCCTTCCTTGTCCACGCTGACGATGTCCGAGGTATGCAGCCATCCACCGGCAAAGGCCGGTTTGCTGCGTTCGGGATCCTTATAGTATTCTTTGGCGATCCAGGGACCCCTGAGCCATAACTCGCCTATTTGCTTGCCGTCCCAGGCCGCTTCCCGTCCCTCTTCGTCGACCACCTTCATTTCCAATCCGGGCACCAGGAGGCCCTGCTTTGCTTTTGCATCATAAAGTTGGTCAGCCGGCCAGTCTAACATATAACTCTTTGGCTTGGAAACCAGTACCACCGGGGTAGTCTCTGTCATGCCGTAGGCATGTAAAATCGGGACGCCGATTTCTTCATCAAAAGCTTTGATCAGTGCTTTGGGAGCGGCGGACCCGCCGCATACGAAGCCCCTGACGCTGCTGAAATCAAACTTCTGCTGCCTGTAAGCGGCCAGTACGGCCATCCAGATGGTGGGGACACCAGCCGCCAGGGTTACTTTTTCCTCTTCGATCAGCTTGCAGATGGTCGCCGGGTCGGGGCGGGCGCCGGGCAGCACTTGTTTGCTGCCGAACCAGGTGCAGGCGTAGGGGAGGCCCCACGCGTTGACATGGAACATCGGCACGATGGGCAGCAGGCTGTCGGTTTCGGACAGGGCCAGCGAATCAGCCAAACCAATACACATGCTGTGCAGGTAGAGGCCGCGGTGGGTGTAAATAACACCTTTGGGGTCTCCCGTAGTTGCGGTTGTGTAACACATGGCCGCCGGGGTATATTCATCCAGGTCTTCAGGAAAGTCAAACGCATCCGGTGCCGCTGCCAGCAGCTTTTCATAGGAATATACCGGGTTCAAGCCGGTTGCCGGGAGCTCATCGCTGTCGGTCATCACGATGTAAGCCTGCACCGTGGGTAGTTTGTCTTTAATGCCTTCCAGCAGGGGCAGCAGGTCCTGGTCGACAAAGATTACTTTATCTTCAGCGTGGTTAATCACGTATTCCAGTTGCTCGGTGAATAAGCGCAGGTTTAAAGTGTGCAATAAAGCACCATAGCAGGTGACGCCGAAATACAGCTCCAGGTGGCGGTGATTGTTCCATGCCAGGGTTGCCACGCGGTCGCCCTTGTGTATCCCCATCTCTTGCAAAACATTGGCCAGCCGGCAGACCCTTTTGTAAAAATCACCGTAGTTATAGCGCCAGATGCCGGTATAATCCCGGGAAACTATTTCTTTTTTGGGGAACAATTTGCGTGACCGTTCTAAAATTCCTCGTAATAACAACGGGTATTCCATCATGTTTGTCCAGCCCCCTTGTGGAAATGTTGTAAAATTTAAAAAATAAAAAAAGTTGTTATAATTTTAGGTAATTGTGTATTCCCGCACAATTTTATCAACCCGGAAGGACAAATTAACTGGTTAACCAGTCATAATTAAGGGTTTAACGGCTGTCAACCGGATAATATATTAAACTTATTTGAATAATTTTAAAAGAGTTATTTTTACCTTTCCGGTTTACTATCAATCATCAAGCACGTATAATCATATTAATCCGGGCGATTAAATAAAAATAAGTGTACCAGGGTAATAATTTGTCATCATTATTTAGTTAAAACAGGGCGCTAGCGAGGTGATGATAGTGAACAAACTCACAAACATGACCAGGCCGGGGACAGTTGCGGTGGTTGGGGCTTCTTCCAAGCAGGGTAAAATAGGGCACACAATTTTAAAGAATATTATCAGCTGCGGTTACCAAGGTAAAATTTATCCCATTAATCCAAAGGAAAACGAAATTGAGGGGATTAAAGCTTATCAATCCGTTGCTGACCTGCCCGAGCCGCTTGACCTGGCAGTGATAGCAGTACCGGCGTCATTGGTAGCAGGAGTGGTGGAAGATTGCGGCCGCAACGGGGTAAAAAATCTGGTCGTCATAACCGCCGGGTTTAAGGAGATAGGGGCAGAAGGTCTGGCGATGGAGAAAAAAATCATTGAGACCTGCCGGGAGTATGGCATGCGTCTCCTGGGTCCCAACGTGGTGGGTTTTATTGATACTCATACTCCGATTAATGCTTCATTTGCAGCCACCTTCCCCCCGAAAGGGGAAATAGCTTTTCTTTCCCAAAGCGGGGCCATGCTTGTGGCCATTTTAGATTGGAGCCTGTCGAGCGGGCTCGGCTTCAGTAAGGTGGTCAGTCTTGGCAATAAGGCCGATTTGTCGGAAATAGATTTTATTGAAGATGCTGCAGACGACCCCAACACCAGGGTAATATTATGTTATATTGAAGATATCGTGGACGGGCCGAGGTTCTTGGATGTGGCATCCCGGGCAGCCCGTAAGAAACCGGTTATTGTAATTAAATCAGGCACCAGCCAGGCCGGGGCCCAGGCCGCCTCTTCCCATACGGGGGCGCTGGCAGGCAGCGATTTGGCGTATGATGTTGCTTTTAGGCAATGTGGCGTGATCAGGGCCCGGTCGATGACGGAGTTGTTCAACTTGGCTGTGGCCTTTGCCAGGTCGCCCGTACCGTCGGGCAGGAGGGTGGCGATAGTTACCAACTCGGGGGGGCCGGGGATTATTGCCACCGACAACGTTGAAAATTTCGGCTTGCAAATGGCCCGGTTCACCAAGGAGACCATTGATGCTTTAAGGGCCTCCCTTCCGGCGGAAGCAAACGTATACAACCCGGTGGACGTGTTGGGTGATGCGAAGGCCGACCGTTATAAGTTTGCTTTGCAGAAAGTTTGTGCCGACCCCAATGTGGACAGTGTAGTGGTTTTAATGTGCCCCACCGGTGTCACCCAGCCTGTTGAAACCAGTGAGGCTATCCTGGAGGCAAAAAGAGCGTACCCGGAAAAACCAATTTTAGCCGCCTACATGGGGGGTGAAACCCTGGCCCGGGGCACGGCATTGCTGACAGAGGGAGGGGTCCCGTGCTTCACTTTTCCGGAACCTGCTATTTCCTGTATTGGCGGGTTGGTGCGCTATAATGAAATGCTGCAAAAGCAAGAGGAAGCAGTTGTCCAAATAAGCGGTATCGATCAAAGAGGGGCCAAAGCTGTATTTTATGATGTGATCAAGGATAACAGGTTGGTGCTGTTGGGCAGTGAGGCGGCGGAGGTGGCCCGTTGTTATGGTATTCCGGCAGCCCCGACGGTGCTGGCAACTTCACCGGAAGAGGCGGCTCTGGAAGCCGAAAAGATGGGTTACCCGGTGGTGCTGAAAGTAGCCTCTCCTAAAATATTGCACAAAACAGACGTGGGTGGAGTTATCGTCGGGCTGAAAAATTCTGATGAAGTACGCAGCGCATATTTGGAGATAATGGATAATGTGCATGGGTATATGCCGCAGGCCGTGGTTTATGGTGTAGAAGTGCAAAAGATGATGCCAAAGGGTACCGAGTTGATTATCGGCATGACTAAAGACGTTCAATTTGGCCCGCTGGTGGGCTTTGGGCTTGGCGGAATTTATGTTAATTTGCTGAAGGATGTCAGTTTCAGACTCAGCCGGGGGCTTACTGCCGGCGAAGTTGAGAAAATGCTGCAGGAAACAAAGGCCTATACATTGCTGCGTGGTTATCGCGGTGAAAAACCGCGCGATATAGCCGCCCTGACAGACGTTATATTGCGGGTGGCTGCGCTGGTCAACGATTTCCCGGAAATAACGGAGATGGACATCAACCCGGTATTTGCGTACGAAAACGGGCTTTCTGCCCTGGATATCAAAATCACAATATCGTGAGGTGATTAATTTGAAAAACCTCTTTATAATGGGTAACCCTGATTGCGGTAAAACGACGGTAGTTGTAGGTCTGGCGCTGAAATTAAAAGAAGCTGGCTATAAGGTGGGATATTTCAAACCTGTTGACAATGGTCGAAAAACTGCTACGGGTAAAGTTCCAGGTGGCGATGCCGTGCTGTTGAAGGATGCTCTGGGCATGGAAGCTCCGCTGGGATTGATTAGCCCAGCTAAAACCGGGCCTTCATACTTGGGGATTTTTGATCAAGATTATAACCTGCAGCAAATTAAATCAGCCTTTAAAGAAATTTCCAGTGATTATGATGTTATGCTTGTTGAGGGTGCTATCTTTCCTTATGCGCTATCCTCGGTTGGAATGGATTCGGTTTCCCTGGCCAGGGAGCTTGATTCCATGGTAGTAAATGTGGTAAAAGTGGAAAACGATTTTAGTTTGGACCTTGCAATTATGTATAACAATTATGTTGTATGCCGGCAGGCCCAAGCCGCAGGCACAATTTTTGTCAACGTTCCAAGGGCGCTGCAGGCCAAGGTGGAGGGAGTATTCCGCCCGGCCCTTGCCGATGCCGGCTATAAGACGCTGGGTATTATCCCGAACCGCCCTGAATTATCATCTCCCACAGTAGCGGAATATCAAGAGAGGCTTGGCGGAGAGCTGCTGGTGGGGCACGACAACATGGACCGGCTGGTTGAAGATGTGGTCGTCGGCGCCATGACCATGGACAGCGCCTTAACCTACCTGCGCAGGGCCGCCAACAAAGCGGTGATTTTGGGTGGTGACAGGGCGGATCTGGCTTTGGCTGCATTGGAGACCCATACATCTGTGCTGGTACTTACCGGTGGCTTGTACCCGGACGTAAAAGTGCTGGCAAAGGCGGGAGAAAAAGGTGTTCCGGTAATTCTGACCTATCAGGATACTTATACCGTTATTGAAATGTTAAGCCAGGTGCATAGACATTTAAAACCAAACGACAAGATCGGGATAGCCATTGCCCGGGAAAACTTTGAACAGTATTGCGATTATCATGCCATTATTGAAATCTTAGGTCTGTAAAGGTTAGCCCCGTAAAGGGGCTTTTTCTTTTTTTACGGGTGGGGTAAAATGATGTCAATGCATTCGTTGGATTTGATTGATGTAGTCGTTCACACTATGGACTATTTTATTTTTGACATGCTCTCTGGTTTCCTGGGGAATGTTTTCATTGATAGGGATATCATTATGATCAGCCAGGCGGTGGTACTGAACTATTCCGTCGCCGATCAATCTGCCTTCATCTGTTACCCGGTAATGCACAATATAGCTCGGGTCAATTGAATTATCCTTGTCAACTCTAACCGCTATCTGATACTCACTCATATTTGCCCTCCTTCGGGAGTCAGTTGCATTATCTGTATATAACGGTGATAACGTTATCATGTGATGAAGAGGGTGATAATATTCCTTTACTGCAGGCTGGTAAAAAAGAATTTGACTGTAGTGCCGTCTTGCTTGATAAAGACGGCACATTGCTTGATTTTAGGATAATGTGGCTTGAGTGGTCCAAGTATGTTATTAATGAGCTGCTATCTAAAATAGGCCAGGTAAAGATTATCTCAAATTCGCTGGAAAAGGCTATGGGCGTTGATTTAACCGGCTGGCAGGTGGATCCGGAAGGCCCTTTGGCGGGAGGGACCATGACCGGCTTGCGGGTAGCCCTGGAGGAAACGCTGGCGGGCGCGGGTATGACGCCTGAAGCTGCAGCGGCCCTTGTTATTGAGGTATTGCGGCGCTCTGAAACCGAAATGGACTGGGGGGCGCTGGCCAGGCCGATGCCCGGTTTGGAGGAAAAATTATTTAACCTGAAGCTCAAAAACTTCAAGCTGGCGGTTGTTACCGCTGATTTGGCCGAAAGATCTAAAATTACGCTTAAGGCACTGAAACTTGACCAGTATTTTGATACTATCATCGGAGCCGACCTGGTGAAAAACACCAAGCCTTACCCCGATATGGCGCTTTTGGCCTGCGGCAGGCTTGGTGTGACACCGGGGGATGCCGTGGTTATCGGTGACTCCCCCAGGGATATACTTATGGCCAAAAATGCCGGTTCCGGCAGTATCGGTGTGCTCTCCGGCGTTTCTACCGGTGACCAGCTGGCCGGAGCCGATGTAATCATACCTTCAGTGGTTGACCTGCAAACTTGATTCTGCGAGCAATTTTTCACCTGTGAGATGGTCAATGAACTGGCGTGCCGATCTTGGGGAGCGCCCGTTATGCCAACTGGCCCATTGTAGCGCGCGGCGGCGGAGGTCCTGCGGGTCTAACCGGAGGTTTCTTTGCCGCGCCAGCCCCTGGACTATTTCTAAAAAGAGCTCCTGGTCCGGGTTAGGGAAAATGACCGTGATGCCAAAGCGGTCGGCCAGCGACAGTTTTTCCTGCACGGAATCCATGGCATGAATTTCCTGGCCGGACAGGTTTGCCTCCCGGTCTGCAAAAGTTTCACGAACCAAATGCCGCCGGTTTGAGGTGGCGTAAATTAGCACATTTTCAGGCTTTTCCTCCAGCCCTCCTTCCAGCAGCGCTTTAAGGTCCTTGTAGCCGGTTTCATGCTCCTCAAAGGACAGGTCGTCCACAAACAAAATGAACCGGTGCTTGCGACCGTTCAATTCCCCTATAATGGCCGGAAAATTCGCCAGCTGTTTTTTCCCTACTTCTATAAGCCGCAAACCCCGGCTCCAGTACTCGTTAAGCAGTGCCTTGACGGTAGATGATTTACCGGTTCCACGGTCACCGTATAACAATATATTGTTAGCCGGGGCGCCGTTGATAAATTTTTTCGTGTTGTCTATTATTTCAGCACGGGTATCAGTATAACCAATTAAATCGGAGAAAGTTATCGGGTCAGGACGGCTGACACCCCGCAGTGAGTGGTTTTCCCATTTAAAGGCAATATATCTGCCGAAAACGCCACAGCCGTAAGCCGCGTAGTATTCGGCCAGTTTTTCAGCATGCTTGTCCCAGTTTTTGGCGGACGCCAGTGCATACTTAAGCGGAATACGCTCGTTTAATACAGGTGTCGTGTTCTGTACGGAGGGCGCTAATGCCACCCACCTGGGTAAAGCAACCAGGTGGCGGGGAAATTCTGGTAATTTTTTTAACGATTCCTGGGTTGCTTCAAGGATGATACTTAATCCGGTTTCAAAGGCCAGGTGCAATAACTCAAGATCCCGCCGGACCGCTTCCAGGTAAACTCTGTGGTCCAGCTCCCGGTTATAAGCTGCTTTGCTGAAAGGGTTGACATCATCCAGCAGTAAATCAAGCAGGTGGTTTTGCCAGGGGTCGACTGATTCCATGGGGTTTACGGTTTGCGCCAGCTGATAGTAGAGCTTACTGTAAGTAACTGCCGGGTTAAGCGCTTCGGATGGTTCTACCAGCGCTTTAAGGTGATCCAGGTAACAACTGAGGACGGGGTCGGAAAGTAACGAACGGTAGATGGCCAAACTGTCAATTGCATGAATTATTGTTTTAAATTTATCCATAAGTAAAAACCTCTTGTTATAATGTTTTTTGTCTTACTCCGCACCGCGGATTAAATAAGTAGTTCAGAGGGTGCCCCTTTTATTCCTCCAGTATTTGATATATTCTTCGTAAAGGACCCCTCCTGGACTCCATTCCGATTTGGTTTGTTGTTCAGTTTTATATACATCTGTCCAGAGACCAAGTTTTTCTTTTATTGCCAGCCGGGGTGTTTCCTCATGGGGGATCAAGGTGTAAACGCACAGAACTGAGTTTTTGATATAAGGGCATGGATCGCATTTGGCGTATTTGTTGGCAAATTTAGCCATGTTTAAAATGCCTTGATTGGCCAGCTCGTCAAGCTGCGGGGCAATTTCCCTGAAGAAATCCGCGCTCCCTTCGTAGATCCATTTGCCTGCTACTTTATTATTGATTTCCGGTGCAAAAATATAGGTCCAAACATTACCTACCTGAATCATAGTTATCCCCCTAATAACCTCGCCCAGCATTTTAAAATATTTATAAAACATTATAACTATATTATACTAAACAAGAGGAGTTGAGTGAACAATCAGTGGAAAACCTGGATTTAATTATAACCGTAGATGACAAGGATAGCGGTTGTACGGTAGGGACAATGCTGCGTAGAAAAAAAGGTTTTTCCCGTACCCTGGTGCGTAAGTTAAAGCGATCTGGATCAATCCGGTGCAATGGTGTGCCGGTTTTTATGGGAGACAAGGTTAAGGCGGGGGACGTGCTGGTGGTGACAATGCCCGGGGAAGAAGCAACTTTGCTCGAACCTGAGGAGATACCTTTAGATATTGTTTATGAGGACCGGGATATACTGGCGGTTAATAAGCCGGCCGGCATGCTGGTGCATCCAGTCAAGTGGGAACAGATCGGAACACTGGCTAACGCTGTTTTATATTACTGGCGGGAAGCAGGGAAAGTAGGTCGTTTTCGTCCGGTCTACCGTCTGGACAGAGATACCTCGGGAATAGTTTTAGTGGCCTTTGGCCAGTATGCTGCCCAGCAGTTGGCGGCTCAACTTGAAAAAAAATTACTCCGTCGCCGGTACATTGCTGTGGTGGAGGGAACGCCGCCCAATGTTGGCAAGATTGATTTGCCTTTAGGCTTAAAACCCGGCTGTAATGCTGAGTGGATGGTGACCCCCGGTGGAAGGCCGGCAATAACTCACTACCGGCTGCTCAGGAAGCTCGGGAACGGGCGGACAGGGTCGTCCGCCCCTGCGTTTTCATTGCTGCAACTTGAGCTGGAGACGGGCCGGACGCACCAAATTAGAGTGCATATGAGTCATATTGGCCACCCGTTGGTGGGGGACGCCCGGTACGGAGGGGATGAAACGCTATTTCACCGGCAGGCCTTACATGCCGCTGCCATAGATTTTATTCACCCCCGCACCGGTGCCCAGGTCAAACTGCGTGCTCCCATTCCGGCTGACATGCGGGAACTTGTCAGGTATTTAAGGAGTCAGTAGTCAGGAGTCAGAATGAGAGAACCGGCGAAAAGATCTGCAGACTTAGTTTAACAATCAGTACCAGGTAAAAAGCACAACCAAAGTGGTTACTACCCCCAGTACAGTGACCAGGGATAGTGCTGAGCAAATTCGAAAAAATTTTTTAACAATTACCAATTCCGCTTCCAGTCTGGCAAATTTTTCTTCTGCTTCAGTCCTGATTTTTTCCACATCAGAATTCATGGCATTTTGGAGCAGGGCGATATTAGACTCCAAAGCTTTAAACTTTGTTTCCACCGGTATTAGCAGACCTTTTCTAAGCGAATGAGCAAGTGACCTGGTAAGTTCAGGCTGGTCCGGTTCTTGCGCCAGTTCATAAAGTTTGGCCAACTTTTACACCTCCCCGGAGGCCTGGTTAATGGCGTCCCTGATCGCCGATAACACCAAAAGCGGGATTTCTTCTACTTTCTTTTCCAGTTGATCTACCCGTTCCTTTAATTCTTCAATGCCGGCCTGGTCCTGTATTTTAATATCTTCCATTAACGCCAGCAAACGGGAGTTTTCATTGAGCACCGGCTGGATAAACTTAAGTTTTAGATTGACTAAAATATCTGATAAAATATCCTGCAATTCATCGTTGTTCTTAATAGCTGCCATATTAATACCTCCCCGTGATTATATTTTTTTTAAGGCCCTGTTCAGGGTCATCAGGAACTGTTTTAATTCATTCAGGTTATTTTGTTCGACTTTTTGGACCAGGTCCTCTACAAGGTGCTGCTTCATTTCCCTGCCCGTGCTGTCACTAACTTCCTTAATTATTTTGCGCAGCCTGTCATCCAACGCTCTGGCGTTTTCCATCACTGCTCCCTCCCGGGGTTAGAATATTTTTCTCAAACATTCTTAATTCACTGAGGTATTTGTTTATAGTTGCGGTTAGCTCGGGGTTGGTTATTCCATTACCAGCTTGTTGTTCCGGTCTTAATTTATTGGACTGCAGGTCTTTAAGCTGCATGATGGCATGGTTTAATGCATCACAGATTCGTTCCTCGTTCTCATTTAGTAAATTGAGAATGGACTGACGGGCTTTTTCTATACCGGTTTTTTTGTTTCCGGTTAAAAGGTCCAAGCATTTTTTAAAACTTTGCACGTCCAGCTCAGGTGGTTGTGGCAAGACAGGTTTCAATGACTTCAGGTTTGTGTTGATGTCATCCGCCAGGTCAAGGTAGGAGGGGACGGCTTTATGCCTCCGTGAAAGACCCAGGAAACCTTTTTTGACAGTTTTTTTGCCATCCCTAAAACCAATCACGTCTTCCATAGTTGCAAAGGTGTTGATTCTTTCTCGCCATAGTGAAAATTTTTCCCGGGTTGCATTTAAAAGCTTAAGGCAATCCGTTTCTCCCGCCGGCGTGATAGGTTCATCCACCTGTATTAGAGAGTTTAGTGTCCTTTGGGCTTCATTTAGATAACTTATAAAATTATCTTGACGGCGGGATTGCCATATCTGCTCTTTCAATTGGTTGACCAGGTGCCCAAAGCGTATTATCTCACGCCCTTTTAATGCTTCAAGTGCTGAAATAAAATGAATCCTGTAAGATAAAACCGGATTTAAATTGGTTTTTAAGTAATTGAGCACTTTCTCTTTCTCACGGGCGTTTAAAGTATCGGCAAAGTTAACAATGATAAAAATTTTGCGACCTAGTTCAGCCTTGTCAAGCAGTTTAGTTATGCATTCTATCACGCCCATATCGGGCTTGGTCAAGACGCTTTTGCCATTTAGGAAGATTAAAAAACAATCTGATGAAGGGAGATAGTGATTGGTGATCTCTCTGTGCCGGTGATAAACAGAATCAAGCCCTGGTGAATCTACAAAGTCGGCAGTTTTAAAGATAATTGCCGGGTGCGTAATCTCAATTAATTCAACACGTAAGGCAAGGTATGATCCGGCCAGTTTAGCAAGCGCAATACGGTCGGACTCTTGATTAAGGTTGAGTTCTACATTGTCCGCGCGGTTAAAGTAGACCTCAAAATAATCCGTTAAATTGGTACCGTTAAATTTCCGCAGCGGTATTTTTTTAAAAAGGGTTTTCCAGGGGCGCCTGGCTCCTTTAAACTCTCTTTTTACCCGGGCAAAAGTTTGCTTGAGTTGCTCAATTTCTTGCAGTAATTCTTGAGCTGCAATTTCAGTTGCAATCCCTTTTTGTATTTTTTTAAGCATTTTTATTTCTTTAATTAAATCGGGATCAATCAACCAGCGTTCAAGAATGGCAAGTTCGTGTCTGCAGATTAAAACTTGATTGTCTTCTTTAAAGTGAGTGGGGATAACCACTTGTTGAGCATACTTGATTACCGCCTTCTTTTTGCTGCCGTGTACAATTCTGGTTATTGCAAAAGTGGTTGGACGGTTTTCCGCCGGCAGCAGTGCTTCGCCCATCAAGGCATTGAAAAAGGTTGTCTTGCCGCTGGAAAATCCCCCGGCGGCAGTAACCAGGTATTTCTCCCGCTCCAATTTACCTGCTATTAAACCGAGTTCCTTAACGGTTTTAGTGAAAGGTTGCAATGCAGGTTCTGAACTAATTTGGTGAATTAAGTCGATGAAGCTATTTCTTATTTCAGCCGGGTTCGGTGCCTCGTTAACTTTGTATATCACCGGGGTATTACTGATAATGCCGGTATATGTTACTGGTTTGGCCACTAAATTTTTTACCTCTTGTGAAACAAGAGGGATGGATTTAATGATGCTCTGACCCTGGATAACCTGCCTGGAGTATTCCCTGGCTTCCCAAAATTTTGATAAAAATAATGAGTCGCAGCTTTCACGCAGGGACGCTTCAGTGATCTCCGGGATTCGTTTGTCCAGTTCTTTGAATTCTTCCGTCAACTTGGTTATTAACCAGGTGCCGGTTATTTCTTCAAGATAAAGACGAAAATTTTCCACGTCGGCCTGTATTGCCGTATCGATAAGGTTCACCTGTATCTCGCCGCAGCATATTTCTCTCAGTACCTGCCGTGCCTCCTCCAACGAACTGCCATCGCACTGACCGAGATTGCAATTGATCCAAAAAGACAAATCACCGGGTCTCTTTGTTTCCAGTAAAGCTTGTATCGCTTTGCGGTCTACTTCACCCGGCCCGCGCTGGTGAAATAAATAAACAATGTGATCGATTTCCTCTAAATTTTCGGGAAAATCAACAGGACCTGTAACAGCGTCAATTCCCGGCGTATCCATAAGCTGCATTTTCTTTAACAGTTCATGATCAAGCTGGATTTCTAACCGCGATATTTTCTTTTCTTTAAAATCCTTGTTTATAAGAAGCCTTGACAGTTCCCGTTCTGTTAAAACCGCAACCTCCCGGCTGGCAAAATACACCCGGGCCAGAAAACGCCGGCCATAACTGAATAAAATATAGGTGGACGTAGCGGGGATTACGTCTACGGGAGAAATCTCCTGTCCCAGTAAATTGTTGATTAGCGTAGATTTACCGGTGTTGTAAGGCCCCATGAAGGCAATTACCGGCGCTTCCCGGGGCGATGCGTAATCTCTCCGCAGCTTTTCCATCTTGGTCAGGTAATTATTGATGTTTTGCATTATCAAAACCCCCGTATAGGAAAATAAAAGATGTCCAAGTTCCCCTGTTGAAGTATATTAATAGCACCAGGTTGATATGACCGGATCCCATTTTTAAGTGCCGTAATTTGGGACAAAAAAAAGCCCGCTACCAAGCGCAGGCTTTATGCAGAAGATTAATATCTTTGGCTACTGGAAAGTATTATGAATTTATTTTAGTAACCGGGGCAGGCTTTCTTCGGCATACTGCTTTATTTCTTCGGGAAACCGGAAGGACATGGCTTTTGACGCCACCAGTTTGGCTTTTGGAACGGTTAGGCGGGAAATAACCTGCCTGGCCCGCTCAATTTGTCCCGGTGCCATAATTAATTCATTGACACCCATAGATATCAAGATTGGTACTGCCGCTGGTTCGCCAGCCAGTGGTGATTCAACGCTGACGGATTTTTTCCTTTTGCGCACTTCCTCCGCCAGGTTGGCAATTTGAAAAAGAAAAGAAGGTGCGTATTCGTGTATCAGGTTACTGCCGTAACCTTCATTATCTATAGCCAGTGTGTAGTTTTTTAAGTTCTCACTGATATTAAAAAAAGATACCTCAAAGGACAAAACCTGGGCCAAAACTATAGCAGCGGGTATTTCTACCTCAATTCCTATTTCCATATATGAATCATATTCAATGTTTTTTTCATTTAGCTCTCTTTGCACACCATCTATTAATGCTTTAACTTTAAGTATTTCTGATACATCGGAAACCATGGGAAGGAGCAAGCGAAAATTTCTTGACACGCTGGCCCTGGCCAGAGCCCTAATTTGGGTTTTTAGAATTTCCGGTAACTCCAACCCAAGCCGTACACCGCGGCATTGTTCCGGCAGCCCGAGATTGTTCAAGGCAGGCACTTGAGAGGGTTTTAAATTAAGGGTTCTGACCGTTACCGGGCGGTTATCCATGATCTGGCTTACCTTCTTAAAAATCCTATATTGTTCCTCTTCAGAAGGCAAATCAGCATTATTACAATACATGAAATCGGTACTGAACAGGCCTAGCCCATCTGCGCCCGAATCTGCGGCTGCTTCAACTTCTTCCAGTGAATAGGCGGAAGTGTTTACCTTAATGATATAACCATCAGCGGTATGGGTTTGTGATTGATTTTCTGGTCCATGCAATTTATTTCACCCTTTGTTTGATGTCCGGTATATTTAATCTAAACTTTTCATCTCATTATACACTTGTTTTTTAACCACGCGAAAGAAATCATCGATATCGTTTTCTATATAACCGGCAGCCAGCTCAATTAAACGGGCCACCTTGGGAATATTAATATTAATTTTGTGCCGGATAAACATTTGAAAGTTGTATTTTTGAGCCAGGGACATTGGTGTGGCTTTGGACGTTTCGATATAACCGGTAAAGCCTGAGAGCCTGGATTTTAGATGGCGCTCACTGCTACCTGTCAAACCAGGCAGTATTTCACCCAGCTTGGCGATTAGATCCTCATTACCGAACGCCTGGCGAATCGTGTTCCCGTAGTTGCCCAGGGAACTGACCCGTAATTCGATGCCCATTTCAACAATATTATGGGCTTTCCACCACCCCATTTGTGGGGGGATGTTACAAGCTTCAATGGTTTCATCAACCAGCAGCCGGCCTTTTTCAAAGCAATAACCGCGCTCGAAACCGGAATATTTTTCATCACCAAAGTAGTCCAATCCTTTGGGGGCAATACCATGTGAAATGGCACCCAGGGCTAAGTCCGTCATTTCACTGTCTTTACCAAATACCTGCCACAACTCATGGCCGATACTGTGGGCTTGGATATGGTTAAAATTTGAGCTGATGATCATATCAGGCAGCAGGCTGCCCAGGGTTATGGCGTCGGATGATCTATTTAATACCATCTCTGCAAAATATACATGAGTTTGCGGAAATATGGCAATCTCCCCCCTTGCAAACCATTAAAAGAAACATTATTCTTAGAATATGTCAGCGAAGACCTTTTTTAAAGCATCATCTGTTCTTTTAATGTTATTTGTGGCCAGCCGGGTAGTGGGCTTTGTCCGCGAGCAGGTAATAGCCGCACTTTTAGGGACGTCGGCGCAGTCCGACGCTTTTGTTGTAGCTGTAACAATACCATTCACATTCTCAACTATTATCGGCGTTTCTGCCGGCAATGCATTTCTTCCTGTTTACACAGCGCGCATTCAAGGGCGGAACGGGACACGCCTGGGGTCTACGGTATTTTATCTGATTGGCGCCTTTGTTGCCGCGTTAACTATTTTAGGGTATATATTTACCCCACAAGTTATAGACTTGCTGGCTCCGGGTTTTGTTGGTGAGTCCAGACACCTGGCGCTGTTATGCACCAGGATCATGCTGCCGTCGACTTTCTTCCTTACTATGGGTTTCCTGGCCAAGGCGGCGCTTAATGCACACAGGGAATTTGCCGTTCCCGCGGCTGCTCCGGTCTGGCAGAACGTTTTATTTCTGGCATTAATTCTCCCGTTCGGCGCAATGCAAGGCCCTGGTCTGGCCTGGTGTACGTTGGCCGGTGCGGTTTTGTTTTATCTATATAATTTGCCGGCGTTAAAAAAGTTCGGTATTCCTCTGCTGCCAAAGCTGGATTTAAATGACCCGGATGTGATTAAAGTTGTGCGGCTTACCATACCTGTTACTATCTCCACCCTTGCTTCCCGGGGCTTTGTTTTTGTTGATCGTTGGTTCGGCTCCCATTTGCCCGAGGGAAGTATAGCGGCGTTAAATTTTGCCAATCGTGTGCGCGAGCTGCCTTACGGCCTGTTTGTTACGGTAGTTTCCTCTGTGCTTTTTCCTGCCCTTGCCGCTGCGGCAAGCCGCCGGGATATGCAACAGCTCAGCGAAAGGACCGCAATGGGCCTGCGATTGGTTGCGCTGATCGCTTACCCCAGCGCAGCTATCATGCTGGCTCTACCTGAACCGCTAACCCGTCTGCTTTTTGAGCGAGGTGCCTTTGACTCTTCCGCCACTGCGGCGACCGCAACGGCCCTGGGTTTTTATTCCCTTTCCGTTGCTGCCATGTGCGCTATTTCCGTGCTTACATGTACATTTCTAAGCCTGGGCGATGCTGTTTTGCCCCTGGTGTTTGGTTTAGCCGGGTTAGCTATAAATATTGTGGCAGATTACCTGCTGGTTGGCTCGATGCGACATGCCGGCCTTGCAACTGGTAATACAGTTGGTTTTTTTATTACAGCAGTTCTTCTCCTGGTGTTTTTGTCACAGCGATTACCTGGTTTTGACTGGAAGAAGCAAGCCAAGGATCAGTTAAAAATTCTTACTGCAACCGTTGTTGCAGCATTAGTTATGCGACTGATCGGAGGGTATACCGGTTTATTCGCCGGTACCATCACTCTTACCGGGTTGTTGTTGGGTATGACAGTGGCGGTTGGTGCAGCTGGAACAATATTCATTTTCATCCTGGTATTATTCAAAGTAGAAGAAACATCATTTATCAGGCGTAGAATAATAAAATGATATTGAATAAAACATAATATTATAATATATTATTAAAAAAAGATAACAATTAGGTGCCGGGGAGTGTTAAACATGAAAGAAACAATCAATTATGAAGAGCCTGCCAGACTATTAAAGGCTCTGGCTCATCCAACCCGCCTTTGTATTGTGGCCGGATTACTTAACGATACTTGTAACGTTAACAAAATGAAAGACTGTCTGGCTTTGCCGCAATCAACGGTTTCACAGCAGTTAGCTATATTACGGGCCCAGGGTATAGTTGACGGTGTGCGGAATGGCACCGAGGTTTATTATAAAGTCACCAACGAAAAGGTTAAGGAATTAATAAAAGTGTTACTTGGTGATAAACAAGACATATTTAAGTAAACGGCTTAACCCAACTATCAATAAAAGCTGGTTAAACTCTGATTAACCGGGTGGTTGGTTCCACCTGTTTAACGCTTTTCCGTTCAGGTAATTAAATCTTTTACCCTGCCAGGTGTTTTCTTTAACTAGTTTTTTTTCCAGCTCGGTTTTGATTTTCCACCAACTGGCATCCCAGTTGCAAAACAATACCTGATTTTGGGGTCCCTTACCCACAAGGCGTTGGATGACAATACCAGGATCCAGGTATTCCAAAAAAGTAATTACCCTGCGGACATAATCCTCTAATGTGATAAGATTAAAATCCCCACGCTGGTACATATTCCCGAGTTCCGTATTGCGAACAATATAAAGAGAGTGTAATTTAACGTATTTTACACCAAGCGCTGAGACAATCTTGGCGTTTTCAATTACATCGTCATTGGTGTCCCAGGGCAGGTTTAAGATTAAATGAACACATATTTCAAACTGCCTGCGGTGGACCCGGTCTACTGCATCAATAAACTCAGCCAGGGTGTGCCCCCTGTTTATTATTTTCAAGGTATGATAATTAACTGTTTGAAGGCCCAGTTCTATGTTGATATCCAGGTTTTTTTCCTCTTTGGCTGCTGCAAGAATATCCAGGTAAGTTTCATTAATACAGTCCGGTCTTGTCGATACTGAAATCCCCACAACATCTTCCTCTGCTGCGGCAGTTTGAATATTTTGAGCAAAACGGTCCGGCGGTAAATATGTATTAGTAAAAGCCTGGAAGTAAACTATAAATTTTTGGGCACCAAATCTTTTTTTAAAATATTTTTTGTTTTCTCTGATTTGTTCTTGCACAGAAAGCGAGTTGGGCAGGGCATCAAAGCCAGATCCCTGCTCATCACAAAATATGCATCCACCTGTGCCCAGGGTGCCGTCCCGGTTTGGGCAGGTTCCTGGCAGATTAACAGGCAGTTTATACACTTTTTGGCCAAATTTTTTAATCAGGTGTTCTGAGTAAATATTGTATCTGTTTTTATTTTCCATATTAGCTCCCGCGGTTTTATGCAAATTTTATCATATTTGAAAGTTAACCTCCAATGGCATTACCTGTAACGGTAATTTTTTTATTTTAAGCAGTAATGCAATACATTAAAAGTGCATCCCGGCAGCCGCCGGCCGTAGATACTAATCTAAATTAAGCTTAAAAAAACAAGCTGCTGGCCCCAAATTAGCCAACAGCTTGTTTTTATTATTTTATTATTATGTTAGCTCTTTATTGGCGGGGCGTAAGCTGCTGTTACGCTGCGGTACATATCTGTTCTGGTAATTCCCGTCCAGGTTATTTTGGGGACATTGCCTGATTCGCGCTTGGCCATGTACATCAATAAATCTAACACCCGGCATGAATAGCCCCACTCGTTATCGTACCAGGCCAGCACTTTAACCAGGTTGCCGTCCATCACCATGGTAGAGGGAGCGTCGACTATAGATGAATGTGAGTCGCCGTAATAATCCTTGGAAACCAGCGGGGCGTCGCTGTAGGCCATAATCCCCTTTAACTCTCCCTCCGCTGCGCTGTGCAAGGCCTCATTAACTTCCTCCACAGAAGTGGCCCGTTCTACCACAGCCACAAAATCTACTACTGAAACATTGGGAGTGGGTACGCGCATGGCCAGACCGTTTAGCTTACCCTGGAGTTCAGGAATTACCAATCCCACGGCTTTAGCTGCGCCCGTGGTGGTGGGTATTATCGATACGCCGGCGGCCCGTGCCCTGCGCAGATCCTTGTGGGGGAGATCAAGGATTTGCTGGTCGTTTGTGTATGAATGTACCGTTGTCATCATGCCGTTTTTAATCTTAAATCGCTGGTGCAGCACTTTCACCACCGGCGCCAGGCAGTTGGTGGTGCAGGAGGCGTTGGATACCACATTATCTTTTTCGGGATTATAATCATTATGATTTACCCCCATAACAATTGTTGCGTCAACATTTTTGCCCGGCGCGCTTATTATGACCTTCCGGGCGCCGGCCCTCAGGTGCGCAGCGGCCTCTTCTCCCTTGGTGAAACGGCCTGTGGATTCAACAACCAAGCTAATCCCGAGGTCGCCCCATGGCAGCTGAGCCGGGTCCCTTTCAGCCAGGACACGTACCTTTTTGCCATTAACCGTGAAACTTCCTTCCTCAGCTCTAACTTCAGCGTTTAAAACACCTTGCACCGAATCATACTTTAATAAATGGGCCAGCGTTTTGGCATCGGTCAGGTCGTTTACCGCCACTACTTCGACTTCCGGATTATTCAAAGCCGCACGAAACACATTTCGTCCGATACGGCCAAAACCGTTGATTCCTATTTTAATCGTCATTAACAGACACCCCTTTCCAGTTTGAACCATTTTGTTTTAACATATTATTTGCTAACTATAGTTTGGCCGCCGGCTGGAAAGGTATGAATGCCAAATGTACGTTTATTTAAGCATGCAGTTCCACAATATCCTGATCTTGCAAAATTCTAGATCATTTAGTCCAGGTCCAACTTTACTTCCACACAGGCAGGCGTGCGATATGGCGTCTTTAACAGCTTTGCGAGCTGCGCCCGTTACATCCTGGCCGTGAAAATCAATACCGGTGCCGAATTCTATTATATATCGCTTCATCATAACGAAATAAAACCCCCACTATCGTTTTGGCTATGAGTTTGGAAAAGTTGTAGTTAAAATATTGCATCACCGCTGTTCCCATTAAGCCCTGGGTGTGCATCGAAACGTACCGCTCCTACAGCCACACCCCTGCCGGCAGCCCGGGCAGCTCTGGCTACTCCCTCGTGACCGAAACCCCCGCACAGCTCAATGGCTTTGACTCCTTCGGCGACTAACTTTATTATGGCTTCTTCGGCCGCCTGGTAGATCGAGTGGTTGCAGATGCCTGCCAAGTTTGTTGGGAGTGTGACCGTTGTAAAGAAAACCGTATAGTCTTTGTGATAAGCTTGTTGACCCATCGGAAGTGGAAGTTGTAACAAAAATTAATGAACTTACCGGTGGTGGAGCTGATGTAGTATTTGAATGTATTGGAAATGATAAAACAGGTCCTTTAGCAGTGGAGTTGGCTGGAACAGCTGGTAAAGTAGTTATTGTTGGTATCTACGAAAAAGAGAGCAGTTTCATTTTAACAGTTTATCTTTTACAGAGAAAACTGTAACGGGTTCACTGGCTTATTATGGAGAGTTTGGTCCAGCTATCGATTTAGTTGCCGACGGTCGAATCGATGTTGAGCAACTGGTTACCGGTAAAATAAACATTGATGATATTGTGGAAAAAGGGTCATGGCTATGGTGCAGGCTGCCACCACTCTATCCAGATGCATTACCTTGGCCCGGTCGGGCATTTCCCGGATCATGTAACGCATCCAGTCAACCAATGGGGCATTCCGCGACGCATATACCGTCTTTTTGGCACTTTTCCTTGTCAATAAGCAATTGATTCATCAGCGCACCCTTTCATATTTACTCATGTTCAATAGTTGTGCACGAGATGATCCGCAATCGTTCACCTGGACTTCTCACCTTCATCTTCGCCCCGGCAGGTACTTTCCTTGGTTCTTCAAGAGTAACAACACCTTGTTTTGCAAATTCCTCACAAGCCGGCCGATATGTCCGCAAAAAACAATTGCTCTATCCAAATCAGCCGGATTGGTGTATATTGGGGTTAATATTTTAGTGTCTTTACAGAGTTCTCCCTTGCTGCAAGAGTAGACCTTTTTTCGTGATAAAAGCAATCCTTTACGTACGGCAAGAACCTGCGGATAAGCACAGAGGCAAAGGCCGCATTTTACACAGCAGCCCTTTGACCCAGCTGCAACCTTATGCTGATTAGCAAAGAGCATAGGAATATTATACCATGTGAACTTGTGTTTTGTGAAACATTTAGCGCCTTACGGGCGATGCCCCCGCTTGATCGACGGCATAAGGCCGTAGATTTTTAAGGCATGGTTTTTAATATTAATGATTGATAAATTGTGGTAGATTAATTACTGTAGATAAATTATAGTAAATATAGTAAGGGGAGTACTTATGAATAATAGAATGGATGAACAAATCATGGAAGCCCTGTTGAAGGTCATGGACAAGGCAAAAGATTATAGAGCTAATGAAATGCGAAAAAAGGAGGAAAAGCTCTGGAAAGAAATAAGCGTACCTTGCCGGCTTGCGCAGATTATTAACCAACTTGCCAAGAATGAAATGGATAGTATCCGTAAAAGCTTGGGGCTGAAGAATCTCAGCGGGTTGAAAAAGCAAGATCTGGCCGGTGAGCTTATCAAGCTTATACCGGAGCAATCCCGGAATGTTTTTGTTCTTTTTGACAAAGAACGGTACCGCCTGGCTAAAAGGATTTGTGATAACAATGGCTTTATATTTGAAAGCAGTTTAACTCTTGAAAAAATTGAGTACTTTAGAGAACATGGCATCATTTTTTCCGGTTCAAAAGATGATAAAAAAATATTAACCATGCCTTTGGAAGTTTTGGAGGTATTTAGGAAAATAGATAAACCCGAGTTAAAAAAAATTGTTGACCGGAACACCGAGTGGATACGCTTATCTCACGGTTTACTGTATTATTATGGTGTCCTTAATTTTACAAAATTAGAGGATATGATTGAAAAGTTCACCGGTGCAAGACCGGATACTATTCAATACATGGAAATTTTATATGATGCTGCGCGTTATTATGGTCAAATTAAACCGAATGACGCCGGTTTCGGCTTTTGTGACGCGCGGGTCTTTGATGCCGAAATGGTTATGCAGGAGCAAAACGCGAGACCTGGTGTCGATTATTATCCATTTACCAAGGGACAGCTGATCAAAGCCGGAGAGGCGGGATTTATTGACCGGACGCCTGCGTTGAACCGCTTTATTAACTTTTTACTGCATCATTATGAAATGACCAGGGAGGAAGCTGATGAAATAGCTGAACAATGCACATATTTAATCCTTACCGACGAGAAACCGGGTGATATCATAGAGTACCTGGGAAGCCGGTTGGAATTTCCTTCTTTTGAAGTCTTGCAGCAATTGACAGGGGAAATAATGAATCTTTTCAACAATACACGAAGGTGGATATTGAAGGGACATACACCGGAAGAACTTTTCCGGGGGGAAAAGAAACATTTACAGCCGCTGCCCGCTGTCTCGTTTGTTGCGGGAGAGACAGGCGCGAAAGTAATTGACATCAGAACCCGAACCAAGGTGGGACGAAATGACCCCTGTCCTTGCGGCAGCGGAAAGAAATATAAAAACTGCTGTGGCAAGTGAGCCTGGTGGTGGGAAGGAAATATACCCATCTTACGGATAAGATAACCGGCCGAGAAATAATTTTCGATTACCGCCTTAAGTCCGGGTTTGCCAGATCGAACGGTGCTATAGATGAGATGAAGATTATTGGTATTGAGATAAAGTTAACATATCGATAGTTTTCCTTTTAACCTGTTGGTTTCATTGTATGGCTTGATTTAATCCGGCGCTGGTGCGGTAAGTATTATAGGAATAAAAAAGCTGGGAGGAATAGTGTTGGCTGGGGACGGGATTAAGTTAGATGAAGAATTAAAGGAAAGAATTAAAGATGATCCTTATCCAAATCATCTGGGAGTTAAAATAATCGAATTGGTGCCAGGTTATTCCAAGGTTTCTTTAAAAATCGAAGAGCACATGACTAACATGCACAAGATCACCCACGGTGGTGTGGTGTTTACCCTGGCCGATGTTGCCCTTGGAACTGCCAGTAACTCCAGAGGGCAAAGGGCAGTGGCCATAAATGTTAATATTAATTTCATTAAGGCCAGCAAAGTGGGTGATATACTGATAGCCACCGCCAGGGAAGAACACCTGGGACGTCGTACAGCTAGCTACAGAGTAACGGTGGAGGATGAACAGGGGAAGCTAATAGCTTCAATGCAAGGGTTGGTTTTTAGAGAGCCAAAATAGATATGCTTTTGGTAGAAATTACTTGTTGCAGGGCAAGCTACAAAGTGATATATTAATAAATGTCGCCGCGCGAGTGGCGGCGGGGAAAAGGATCACAGGACGGAAATGGCAGCGAGTCGACCAGAAAATACCGGTTGACCGCAGCCGACCGGATGTGATACTATAAAGATCCGGCCGAGAACGCCGGTTGGTCCTTGAAAACTAAACAGAGTTGAGATGCGAATGCGCGCGAGCGCAAACAAAGCAAAAAAACCTCGTCAAAGCAAAAGCTTTGAAGAGTAATTCCAAACGAGAGCAAAGATTAAACTCTTTATAAAAAAATACATGGAGAGTTTGATCCTGGCTCAGGACGAACGCTGGCGGCGTGCTTAACACATGCAAGTCGAACGGAGAATAGCAAGAAGCTTACTTTTTGCTAGACTTAGTGGCGGACGGGTGAGTAACGCGTGGATAACCTGCCTGATAGCCTGGGATAACGCCGGGAAACCGGTGCTAATACCGGATACGCTCCTAGTGCTGCATGGCATGAGGAGGAAAGGAGCAACCCGCTACCAGATGGGTCCGCGTCCCATTAGCTAGTTGGAGGG